>CAISJD010000009.1 GCA_903885605.1 uncultured Chthonomonas sp.
GCGCCCGGCGCCGGCGGCATCACCCAGGAGTGCCATGTGGAGCGGCTCTGGGACCGCGAGACGCTGCGGTTCCGGTACGACGCCATCGGGCTGCCCGACCTCTCCGCCGAGGAGTACCTGGAGAACCCGTCCATCCTGGCCCCGGCGCTCAGCGCCCTGATGCGGTCGCCGGGCGGCAGCCGTGCGCTCCGTACGCTCCGCGCCTACCGGCGGATGGCCCGCGCCGACCTGGACGAGGCGCGCCGGTTCCTGCTCCTCTACGTGGTAGACAAGTACATGGCGCTGACCGACGATGAAGCGACGGAACTGGACGGCCTCCTTGAGCCGTCCTCAGAGAGTGAGGTGACGCATATGATGCTTGCATTCGAAGAGCGAGGCATGAAGCGCGGGCTCCAGCAGGGCATGCAGCAGGGCATGCAGCAGGGCATGCAGCAGGGCATTACCACCGGGCGAACACGGGGTGAGCAGGCGGTGCTACTGCGGCAGATGCAGCGCCGGTTCGGCGTGCTGTCGCCGGACGTGGTGGCGCGCGTCGAGGCCATCCAGGACACCAACCAGCTCGAAGCCCTGGCCGATCGCATCCTCGACGCCCGCACGCTCGCCGACATGGGGCTGCCGGAGGCATAGCAGCACGCAGGGCGATCCGCAGGGTACCGTATGGGCAACCGCTCCGTGGAGGTCCGCCCATGGCCGCACGTGTATTGCCCTGCATCGTCGCGCTGATCCTGTGCGCCGGCCTGATGGCCCAGGCTCGCCCTGTCGCGCCGCAACCCCGGCGATGGGCCGTGGCCGTTGATCTGGTGGAGGCGCTGTCCGGCGCCAAGCAGAGCCACACGGCCGGCACCAACACCGTGATCGAGACCGTGGGCGGTGTTCGGCGCACGGCGATCTTCCAGCACCCGCCGCTCGACGTGAAGGAGCCCAATGCCCTCATCGCCTTCGAGCCGGTGAAGCTCCCGACGCTCCGCAAGGGTGAGCGGCTGACGCTGCGGCTCTGGACCTCGCTCTCCGGCCGGTTGGCCGCCTCCATGCCCACCGGGTCCGACGGCGCCACCTTCATCGTCCGCGTGGACGGCGCCGAAAGGCTGCGCCGCGACGTGACGCGCGCCGAGTGGCAGCCCTGGACCCTCGACCTGACCGCCTCAGCCGGGCAGCTCCTGCGCCTTGAGCTTGAGATGGCTCCGCGGACCAACAGCGCGGCCGACTGGGCGGTCTGGGGCGACCCGCGCATCGAGATCGAGGGGCGGCCGTGGGCTCCGCCCGTCGCCCCGAGGCCCGACCGGCTCCGGCTCACCCGACTGGCCGCCAGGCCCCTCCCCGACCGGTTGGTGAGCCGCGCCGATGGTCCCACAGGCAACGCCCTGGTGGCAACGCTCGATGCCGGCCTCGACCTCGACGCCGCTACGCGTCGGGCCGAGCCCAAAGCCGGCGCGGCCATTGTGCCGCCTGCGCCCGAGATCGTCGCCGGCGAGGGCCCGGATCCTGGGAACCATACGTTCGTGCGCATCCTGGGCAAGCACGGCGTGGCCAGGCTGCAGTTCATGGCCTATCCGCCCACGGTGCGCGGCGGTGTCGACGTCCGCTGCGGCAAGAGGGCCGACGGCCGCGCCTTCATCGCCGCCGCGCCGTTGGCCGACCGAACCGTTCGCGAAGTGCGCCTCTTTGACCTGAATGGGCTGCCGGTGGGCGCCGTCAGACCCTCCACCGCCATGGCGCCCCCCTTTGCCATCACCGTCGTGCCGGGCCGCGACCGTGGGGGCGACCTCCTCGCCGTGGTTGGCCGAACCGAGGCGGCGGGCCGCTGGATCGCCGGAATCTTCGAGGCAGGCGGCAAGCGGCTGGGCGCGGTGACGCTGCCGGACGGCGGACCGTGGAAGCTGGAGACCGACGGCCGCATGGTGGTGGCGTTGGGCAGGAGCGGCAAGGTCGTCGAGATCGATGTCGATGCCCGCACCGCCTCCGTCGCTCCCAGGCCCGTGCCCGACGCCACCTGGCTGGGCCCGTCTGCCTTCGGCAAGCTTACGGCCGCGTTGGCGGATACCGAGCTCTCCCGTGTGCGACGGCTGGGCCCTGACGGCGGCATTGAGCAGAATGTGGGGGTCTACGAGAACCTCTTCTGGGTGCAGTGGTACCGGCCCTGGACCGAGGGCAAGTATGTCCGCAAGTCCACCTACGCGCACCTGCGCACCGACCTCGCCACGCCCGCGCTGGCCAAGCCGCCCTTCGGCGCGCCGGATGCCTCGGCCTGGGCCGGAGAAGGGATGCTGAAGCGTTTCCCCGGTGGCGGCTTCGCGGGTTACCTCACCGAAGGGCCCAAGCAGTGGGAGCCCTGCTTTACGCATCGGATGCCCATGCGCGCGTTCCTGCCCTGGTCCAGCGTGAAGGACCCGGAGACCGGACTGCCGCGCTACACCATGCTCACGCGCCAGAACCGCATCGTCGAGTACGGCGAGTTCGGCAACATCGACTTCCACGCGTCGACGTACGCCTACGGCCTGCCCGATCTGGACAAGCTCTACACCGAGCCCCTCCGCGCCTTCCTCCGCAACCTGGCCCGACCGTTCCGCCTGCAGCCCGAGCGGATGGCCGGCCTGGAGCCGAACCACGAGCACGAGATCGCCGTGGAGGCCGACGGCTCCATGGGCGACTACAACACCGCCATGATCGAGGGCTTCTACGGCTACCTCGCCGCGCAGTACGGCGCCGATGCGGCACTCATGGCCCGCAAGCTCGGCGCGCCCCGTACTGGCTGGTTCGACGCCCCTCGCAACTGGGAGCGTGGGCCGTGGGACAGCTACCAGGCCTCCAACCCCTTCTACAAGGAGTGGGTCGCCTACCAGCGCCACGTGGTCTACCGGCGGGTGGCCGATACCTACCGCGAAGCGCTTCTTGCCGGCTTCCCTCCGGAGATCGTCAAGTGCCACCAGATACCGGACACGTACGCCGTGGGCAACCTTCAGGCGTTCAGCGACGTCACCAGCCGCTTCACGCCCATCGACTGGATGCTCAACTGCGGCGCCGGGTACGGTTTCACCCGCTACGGCGTCTGGTATAAGGCCCCGCACGACGCCCTGCAAGACGCGCACTCATCGGGGTTCGACGCCGTCTGTGTGGGCGAGTACCAGGCCCTGACGCCCAGCGTGGCCGACGCCTACGGCCAGTTGCGGTACATGTTCGAGAACGGCGTCGTCTCGGCGCACTGCATGCTCTGGCCCGAGGCCTTCGACAAGGGCTTCAACGACAGCATGGATGCGGCGATCAAGCGGCTCGTTGCCGAGGAGAAGCCCAGGCCGGGCATCACCGGAGGCGTGAGCCGCGTCTGCCCGGTCGCCACGGCGGACGGTCGCCGGTTCGACGTGGCGGGCATCGGCACGGGTCCGAACCGCACCGGCCTGCTGAAGAGCCTGCGCGAGGACGGAAGCTGGGAGGGGAGCGTCTACGTCGTTCCCTTCCACTCCCACGTGGAGCCGGCCGAGACCACCCAGCGCGCCCGCCTGACGCTGGAGCCGGGCGCCTCAGCATCCCTGATCGGGCCGCTGAAGGGCCTCGACTCGGGTTGCCAGGTGTCGGTCACGCTCACAGCGCGGCGGACGGCCCGCGGCGGGAGCCTGGCGTTCCATGTTCAGCGCGGCGGCGTCCCGCTACCCGGCCTGCGCCACGCGGTGAGCCTGTCGGCCTCAGCCCGCCCGGTGCGCTACACCCTGCGCGTGCCGGTGCCCATCGAGGACGTGACGCTGTCCGCTGTTGCCCAGGGCGGCCCGGTCGACCTGCGGGACATCTGCGTGTCGGTGGAGAGGGAGCAGAGCAGTAAGGTGGCCCGCGGCGCCTTCGGCGGCAAGCGCCACCGCGGCGGCGTGACCTTCGACGTGGTTCGATGACCGTCGGGGCGGGTCCGGCCGCGGCAGCGCCTGCCCGCCCCCGGCGACGTCAGGCCTCGGCGAGCCACTCCGTTACGTCGCCCTTGGCCAGTCCGATGACGGTGTCCGCGCCGCCATAGTAGACCCATAGCTCCGTGCCCAGCAGGACGGCGCCGCAGGTGAAGACGACATTGTTGACGTCGCCCTGCAGCTCCCAGTCCGCGGCGGGCTCCAGGATGGGCTCATCGGTGCGCTTCAAGACCTTGCTGGGGTTGTCCAGGTCCAGCAAGGCGAGGCCCAAGCGGTAGACCATGCGCGCATCGACGGCGTGGTAGATCATGAGCCAGCCCTGGTCGGTGCGGAACGGCGGCGCGCCGAGGCCGATCTTCTCATGCTCCCAGGCCACCTCGCCGCGCCGGGCGCGGAGCAGGCGGCGGTGGCCCTGCCACGTGCGCAGATCGGCCGAAGTGGAGAGCCACATGTCCAGCGGGTGCGGGTCCTCGCCCCACGCGAAGCCCATGGGGCGGTGGATCAGCGCGTACTTCCCGCCCAGCATCTCGGGCCAGAGCGTGGCATTCTTGTTGTTGCCGAACTCGTCGAAGCCGAAGATGATCCCCCGGTCCTCCCAGCTCCACAGGTCGCGGGAGGTAGCCAGGGCGATATTCACCTTCTCCTCGTTCCAGCAGACGTAGCAGAGGTGGTAAGTGTCGCCGATCTTCACGATCCGCGGATCCTCCACGCCCACGTTGCACTCGGGCCTGATGCCGTTGCGAATGACCGGCCCGTCGGCCCGCTCGAAGTCGACGCCGTCGCGGCTCCAGGCGTGGCCGATGCAGGAGCGATTGCGAGCGGGCGAGTGGGTGATGCCCCGGTAGAAGAGATGGAACAGCTCGCCGTCGTGGATGGCGGCTGTGTTCAGGACGGCGCTCTCTTCCCACGGGATGTGCGTCCGCGGTGTCAGGATCGGCCCGTCACCCACGCGGGTGAGCTTGAAGGGCTTGGCGGCGGCTGATGTGGACATGGCGCAGGGCGGCTCCTCTGATGGGTGGTTGCCCGAGTATATCCCACCGTCGGCCGCTTTCCCGTTACAGCGGCGAGGCGAGTGCGCGATCCCAGAGCCCCAGCGCGGGCTTCGGCCGCCCCGAGCTGGTCTGGAGCCCTGTGTAGGTCCAGATGTTGGCGATATCGCGGGAGGGCTCCGGTATGGCGGCGAGCAGCTTCTCGTAGTCCGTGGTGCAGAACGTGACGACGAAGCGGTAGCTGTCCTTCGCGGCGGAGGCCAGCAGCACGGAGTAGTACTGCGCCTGATCGGCCTCGGATCCGCGCAGGCGAAGCCCCGTGACGGTGACGGGCTGGGACAGCATGCCGGTCTCGCTGACGGCGATGGGCTTGCGGAACTTGCGGGCGAACGAGAAGAAATCGGCCGGGACCGGCCAGCGCGTGTCGTACGACATATGCGGGTAGTAGCTCATGGCAAAGAGGTCGCTGTGGCGCATCAGGTCGGCCACCTCGGCGGCCTGGCCGGAGCCCTTCGCCTCATTCGCCCGTTCGAGGTAGTGGTTGACCTCGGTAGTAAAGAAGACGGGCAGGCGGGGGTAGGCCTTCTTGACGGCGGCGTACACTGCCCGGTGCAGTCGCTTGTAGTCCTGCCACGCGGCGCGGTCGTGGGAGAGGAGCGCATTGCTCTCCACTCCGATGGCCAGGTAGGCCGGGCTCATCGCCTTGACGGCGCGGAGCGCGAAGTGCGTGAGCGCCGCCACCACCTCCGGGCTGTCGAAGCGCCGGCCGGCCCACTCCGGCGGCAGCGGCATGTTGTCCCGCGCACCCCAGTACGGCGCCAGGCTCTTGCGGTCCATGGCCAGCGGCGAGATTGACAGGAAGACGCGATGACCCGCGGGCGGCCTGTACGCGAACTGGCGCATCACGTCGGGAGGGAAGGGCTTCCCCTCCAGCGCTTCCTGCCATGGCACTCCGCCGATCATCATCACGGAGACGAGGTCGGCGTGCTTCTCGATGAACGATGCCGACGTGGCAAGGCCCGCCGCCGACATCTCGGAGGGCCACGGAGTGAAGCCCATGCGGAACGGGCGACCGGGAGGGCACGACGAGTTCCGGCAGGGGGCCGCCAGACAGGCGCCTAACGTGGCGAGCAGTACCAACCGGTGCATAGTTCCAGCCCTCCCTGAGCCAAGCAGACGAGCACCCGTACCCTACCTCGGAATGCAGGCCGCAGCGGCTCACATCGCCCCGAGCGTTGCCTCAGGGAATGACCTGGAACACCCCTGAACCCGATGCCGGCTCGTGCGCCGCATCACCAGCGAACGAGGCGGTCAGGATGTGGACGCCCAGCGCCTCCGCGGCCGGAACCGGCCATGCAAGGAGTGCCCAGCCGGTATCGACGGTTGTGGCCGAACCCACCAGTGTGCCCAGTACGCGGAATTCGATCCCCCGCCCCACCAGCAACGCCTCGTCCGTCCAGCGGCGGAGGCGGGCCTGAAGCCATACGCTATGCCCGCGCCGAGCGGTGTTGCCGTAGCAATACAGGCTCACATTGTTCTTGGTCGCGTGCAGCACGGCTGCGCCGCTCGAGGCCAGCCAACCGCCCGACCCCGCGAACTCGGCGGCGAGCGTGCGGTCACCGGCGCCGCCCGCCTCCGCCACCGTATAGCCCAGCTGGGCGTAGCCGGCCGGCCGGGTCACGTCGGACCCGACCTCGGTGCCATCGACCTTAAAGGTCAGCGTCTGGCCGCGCAGGGGCCTGTCGCCGGGTGCGTAGAGATAGGCGCGCAGGAGGGCGTAGCCGCCGATGACGCCGGAGCTGTCATCAACCAATACGCGGGTGTCATAGCTCTCGGCTGTGAGGGAGCTTGTGCGGGATGAGCCGGTTGCGGTGGTATCGCCGGCGAAACTGACCACGACGGTGCGCGTGGGATCGCCGGGGCCAATAACCCACGGGAGCACCGCCATGCCGTCGTTACCAGTCATGGCGGAGCCCACAACGGTTCCTGCCACCTCAAATCGGATCAGCCGGTTGGGCATCCAGGCAAGCGTACTGACGCGACGCAGATAGCCCCGCAGCAGCGCCGTCTCGCCGATGACGCCCGTGCGGGAAGGCGCGTAAGTCGTGCTCATGAACCGGAACGCCGGGCCCACCGCCAGGCCGTACTCATCGGCGCCGCAGATGGCGGTAATCTGGAGCAAGCCGGGTACAGGGGTGGGCGTGGGGACGGCGTAATCGTCGGTCCCGTGGCCCAACGCAGACGAGCTGTTCGAGCCCCAGCTCAGCACGGTGCCGTCGGCCAGGCGGGCCAGGGCCATCTCCTTGCCTGCGGAGACCTCGGCGACGCCGGATAGGTTGGGGACCACGGCGGGTGTGTCGCGCCGATCATAGGTGCCGTCACCCAGTTGCCCCTTCCCATTGTGGCCCCAGGTGCGGACGAGGCCGTCCGTCGAGAGCGCCATGCTGAAGTAGCCGGCAGCCGCCACGGAGGCGACGTCGGTGATGCCGGGCACCTGGACCGGTATGTAGCTGGCGCCATAGCCGCCGGTGCCCAGTTGCCCATCGTCGTTTGCGCCCCACGCGTAGATCTGCCCCGAAGCCAGGCACGCCAGGCTGTGGTAGTTACCGGCGGCCACAGAGACCACGCCGGCAAGGTCCACCGCTTGAACCGGCCTCTTCTCGGGCACAAAGCTTCGGTTCCCGTCGCCGAGTTGGCCCGCGAGGTTGGCGCCCCAGCACCACACCTCTCCCGCAACGCTTACCGCCAGGCTGTGGTTGAGCCCGGCGCCGATGGCCTTTATGGGCGGTAGCCCCGTAACTTGCACGGGGACGGCGCTCTCACTGCCGCCGTTGGGGCCGATGGCCCCCTGGTAGTTGTTGCCCCATGCCCACACCGTACCGTCGGAGCGCAAGGCCAGGCTGTGGTCGCTACCGGCGGCAACCTGCAGCACGCCTGCCAGGCCCTGCACCGGGATGGGTGTGAGACTGTGGGCTGTGGTACCGTCGCCAAGCTGGCCAAAGGTGTTGTGTCCCGCCGCCCAGACGTTTCCGCCCGAGTCCAGGAAGAGCGTGTGGCGCCATTTGGCCGCAACCTGGATGATGGTGTTGGGAGCCGCCGTCGGCACTGCCGTGCGTGCCCAGAAGCTGTCTCCTGTGCCTAGGTTCCCGAGGCTGTTGGAGCCCCAGCCCCAGGCGATGCCCTGGGCCCGCGCTTGGTCTGACGACAGCGCGGTCAGCGTGCAGAGCAGCGCTACCGTCCACTGTCGCCTCGATATCACGTATGACACTCATGATCCTCCATGATATGGTCTGCACTGCGTACTCCGCCATACGCGCCGGCGGCGCGGGCCGCTCCCGCACTCGGCACGGATCCCTGCGCGGCCCCATGCCGTATACTGCATCAGGCTGTGCGTGCGCCTGCCGAGGCGCCTGCGTTCACGGAGGGACCCATGCGAGCCGGTATTCGGACGACGACGCTTCTGGCGACTATGGCACTGGTCACGGGAGGATGCCGGGAGGCCGGCCCCACGGACCCGACGGCGTTCCTGAAGCTGGCGATGCAGCGGATGTCGGCGGTCCGCACGTTCCAGGCTCAGTGCGCCTGGCAGGTGAGTACCAGTGACGGCCCACAGTCCTCCGTGCGCGGATCGCGCACCGTGCTCTACGAACGTCCGAACAGGTTCCGCGTCGTCTCCGCGCCGGGCCGGCAGATGACGATGACCTGCATTTCCGATGGCGTACGCCTGCTGGAGTACAGCACTCTGCCGGGCTCACCGGCCTCCACCTTCCCTGCACCGGAAACGATCGGCAAGGTCGGGTCCATGCAGATGAAACACCCCATGTTCTGCGGCTCGCTGCTCTATCCGTTCCTGTCGCCCGGGGCCTCGGTGGCCGACGTTGCGGACCTGTCGAAAGGGCCGATCACCTTTGGCGACAGCGTGACGGTGGACGGCACTCGATGCCGCACCGTGAAGTTCACCGCCGTGGGCGACTACGGCCATGCGGAGGTCTCAGCCGGCATAGAAGACGGGCTGGTTCGGCGCATCGCCTATGACAGCGACCCGCTCGTCAAGGCCGCGGCGGCGCAGTCGGGCGGATTGGCCGGCATGCAGACTGTGGAGACATACAGCGGCATCCGTCTGAACCAGGCCGTAGCCGCAGCTCAGTTTGAGGCGAAGCCGCCGGCCGGCATGGAGGCGCGGGGGGCGCCGGCACCGCGCGAGGAGGCTCCGAAGCCGCCGGTCGCCCTGGGCGAGCGTGCGCCCGACTTCACGGTCGCCGGGCCTGACGGCAAGCCGGTGCGCCTCTCCAGCTTCCGGGGCAAGGTGGTGTTCCTCGACTTCTGGGCGACCTGGTGCCCACCGTGCCGCGAGAGCCTGCCGGACACGCAGAAGCTCCACAAACGGTTCGGCGCGAAGGGGCTGGCGGTGCTGGCCATCACCAACGAGGATCGGCAGACCGCCGAGGCCTTCTGCAAGAGGAACGGCTACAGCTTCCCGGTCTACACCGACAAGCCCGGGACAGCGTCGCTGGCGTTTGATGTCTACGGCATCCCGACGTTCGCCGTGGTCGATCGCGCCGGCAAGCTGGTGAGCTTCTACGTCGGGCCGCAGCCGCCGGAGGTGATCGCAGGCGACCTGGTCAAGGCGGGCCTCGTCTCCCGGTAAGGTTGCCGCAGTCGGCTCAGCGGCGCAGCTTGCCGTAGCGGGGCGGCAGGTCGGCCTCCTCGGCCGTGACGGCAGTTCGGCGCCAGATGGTCATCTCGGTGTTCGAGCGCGCCCGGCCATCGACGTAGGTGGTCCCGGCGTCCTCGAGGTCGCCGTACTCGATGACGTGGCGGTGGTCATATCGCCAGAGCGGCGCCATGCCCTCGCTTAAGCCCTCGCCGGCCGGAACAGCGCCGGTGCGCTCCAGCCGCCGTTGGATGGACTCCAGGCATCGGTGCGGCATGGTGCCGAGGCCCAGCACGCCGCCCGCATCTTCGGCGAGCCAGAAGACCGTGAAGGCCGTTTCGCGAAGGCGCATGGACTTGCGGGCCGCCAGCCGCCGCAGGGCAATGAGCAGAGCCCGGCGCGCCTCCCGCGGAGGCAGTGCGTCGGGGCCCACGTCCGACACGCGGAAGAGCGTGACCGGCTCCACGCCGACCACGTCGACAGAGGAGGTGTAAGCGAAGTCCCAGACCGGCCAGCGCGCCAGGTCGGCGTCCGTCAAGCCGGGCAGCTGCGGCTGCGGATTCTCGCCGCCCGTGCGGCCCATCTGGCTCAGGCCCGGTCGCCGTCGGCGGAGGAAGCCGCGCCGCACTTGCGTCCGCCGGAGCGCCTGACGGCCGCCTCGATCACGCCCTGGAAAAGCGGGTGCGCCCGGTTCGGCCGCGACTTGAACTCCGGGTGGAACTGGGTGGCGATGAAGTACGGATGGTCGGGCACCTCCACGATCTCCACCAGCCGGTAGTCCGGCGAGAGGCCCGAGCAGATCATGCCGCCCTTGGCCAGCCGTTCGCGGTACTCGTTGTTCAGCTCGTAGCGGTGCCGGTGGCGCTCCATGACGACGGGCTCGCCGTAGACCCTCTCGGCCAGTGTGCCGGCCACCAACTGGCAGCGGTACTCGCCCAGTCGCATGGTAGCGCCCATATCGGTCACCAGCTTCTGCTCCGGCAGGATGTGGATCACCGGCTCCGGCGTGGTCGGGTCCATCTCCTCCGAGTTGGCTTCGCCGATGCCGCACACGTTGCGGGCGAACTCGATGACGGCCATCTGCATCCCCAGGCAGAGGCCCAGGTAGGGCGTCTGGGTCTCGCGGGCGTACTGGACCGAGCGGATCTTGCCCTCGATGCCGCGCTTGCCGAAGCCTCCGGCCACGACCACCGCGTCGAGGCCCGAGAGGGCTGCGGACACGTCGCCTTCATCGAGGTTCTCGCTATCGATCCACTGCAGGCTCACTTTGGCATCGTTGGCGATGCCGCCGTGCTTCAGCGCCTCGCCGATGGAGATGTAGGCGTCGCCGTTGTCGGTGTACTTGCCCACGACGCCCACGGCGACCTCGTAGGTCGGCTCCTTGATGCGGCGGACGATCTCGCGCCACTGCTCCAGGTTGGCGGGCCTGTCCGGTAGCCCGAGGCGGCCCACGACCAGCGATGTGAGGCCCATGTCCTCGTAGACCAGCGGCACCTCGTAGATCGAATCGACATCCATCGACTCGACGACGCCCTCTTTGCTCACATCGCAGAAGAGGGAGATCTTCTCGCGCATCTCGTCGCTGATGGGCCGCTTGGTCCGGCAGATGAGGATGTCGGGCTGGATGCCCATCTCGCGGAGTTTCATTACCGAGTGCTGGGTGGGCTTCGTCTTGATCTCGCCCCACGGGCCGACTTCGGGGATGAGGGTGACATGGACGTTGAGGCAGTTGCTGTTGCCCACTTCCTTGCGGAACTGGCGGATGGCCTCGATGAAGACCTGCCCCTCAATGTCGCCCACGGTGCCGCCGATCTCGCCGATGACGATATCGACGGGAGGGTTGGCCCCGGCGGCTCGGATGCGGTCCTTGATCTCGTTGGTGATGTGCGGGATCATCTGAACGCAGCCGCCCAGGTAGTCGCCCCGCCGTTCCTTGGCGATCACTTCGCTGTAGACCGAACCGGTGGTGACCGACGAGTAGCGGTTCAGGTTAGCGTCGATAAAGCGCTCGTAGTGTCCCAGGTCGAGGTCGGTCTCGGTGCCGTCGTCGGTGACGAAGACCTCGCCGTGCTGGAAGGGGTTCATGGTTCCGGCGTCGACGTTGATGTAGGGATCGAGCTTCTGCATCGTCACCGAGAAGCCGCGGTTCCGCAAGATGCGCCCGATGCTGGCTGCGGCGATGCCCTTGCCGATCGAACTGACCACGCCGCCGGTCACGAAAATGTACTTGGTCACCGAGGTACCCCCTTCGCCGAGAGACGCGTGCTTCGCGCCATAAGGGCGAGCGCGATGCCGATCGGGCGCCGCACGGGGCCGCACGCAGGACCGCCCCTCAGCATTATACCGGCCGGTCCGCCGGCTTGGGGACCGGCCGGATGGGAGTGCCTACTGGCCCGAGTTGGGCAGCTTGGCCTTGCCGGCGTCGAACTGGATGCCGCGGGCGCCGCTCTTGGTGAAAGTGGTGCCGGCCGACCTGGTGTAGATGATGTAGCCCACGATGGCCACGACGACGGCCAGGATGACGCCGGCGACGACGGGGTTGATCTCTTTCCTCATTGGGCACCCGTCCTTTTTGGGCCGCTGTTGCGGGGGGGGAGAGGGCGCCGCGGAGGCAGCGCCCTCGACGATCGGCGACGACTAGTTCAGCGGGGCCATCACCAGCTTGACGAGGTCGATGAACTTGCCGGTGGTGTACTTGGCGTGGCCGTCCGAGAAGACCGCCAGTGTGGCGCCGGTCTCGTTGCCCGCGCCGAACGGAGGCGGCACGATCTGGTCGTCGGTGATGCCCATGTGCGCGCCGTAGCTGTTGCAGAACGCCACCACGGACGATGAGGGCGACCCGATGGCGGAGAGCGCCTGGCCGGCGATGAAGTACCGCTGCGGGTCGCCGGTCTTGTAGGCTGCGGGCAGGGAGCTCAGCGGGGGCACGCCGGCGGCGGCGTAGCGGCAGAAGATCTCCAGCGGGATGCGCGTCCATGAGGGCGAAGGGACCATGCCCACGCCGCCGAATGCGTACCCATAGGACCCAAACTCGTTGAGCGGCAGGTTGTCGGCGCCCAGGCGGACCGGATCGGGCCGGAGCGTCGGGCAGCCGAAGAGGCCGTAGTTCTTGGTGTAGGGCTGGAACGCGTACTCCATGAAGAGGCCGCGCTTGTTGTTCAGGTCCACGGAGTAGAGGGGGGCGCCGTTGGGCAGGCCCTGGCTGTACCCGGTGGTCTCGTTGTTGGTCCTACCGTCCTGCATGAGCCAGGGGAACTGCTCGTCGTAGTCCTGCACATACATGAGCGCGCTCAGCCCGATCTCCTTCAGGTTGGAGAGGCATGTCGTCTTGCGCGCCTGCTCCCGCGCCCTGGCAAACACTGGGAAGAGGATCGCCGCCAGGATGGCGATGATGGCGATTACTACTAGCAGTTCGATGAGAGTGAAGCCGCCGCGTCTGCGCAATGGCATTGACATCTCCTTTGGGCCTGGTTGCCCTCTGGCTCGGTGTACCCCGAGCATGGGGTCTTCGCCCCTGACACTAGCCATTGTACGTGTACGTACCGCTACTGTCAATGCGCTCCCGCCGTGGTCGGCGCTCGCGCCAATGGTCCTGCTCACCTTACCGCAGGTGTCGGTTTCTGGTGGCCCACGGTGTCGGGGAGCCGTTCGACGCCCCGAGGACGAAGGCAAGTGCGTGGCGGCAGACCTCGCCTCACGCTACGGCCCGCAGGCCCGCTCGCCCTCCTTTTGAGCGCCCTGTCCGCGGGCTTTGTGGCCGGTGTCTCGGCCGGCCATGGCGCTCAGCTACTCGGCGGCCGGGACCTTGCCTGACCCGGATCTGCACCGACAAGACGCTCACAACCTGGTCAACATGGCCGTCCCACACACGCCGCCGCCACCGGGCACGCGCCGCACCGGGGGCGCTGGGCTCGGCAGACGGCTCGGCCGTGACGGATGAGCGCGATGTGGAACCGGTAGACCAGTTCGTCCGGCACCAGTGGCTGGAGCAGGTCGTGCGCCCGGGCCTCGCCCGCCTGCCTGGGAACGAGGCCGAGCCGCCACGAGACGCGGAAGACGTGCGTGTCGACCGGCAGCACGGGCCGACCCATCGCGAAGCAGAGCACGATGGCGGCGGACTTGGGCCCCACGCCGGGCAGGCCCATGAGGAATGCGCGGGCCTCGGGTGTGGGCAATGCGTCGATGTCGGAGAGGTCCATGCGGCCGAAGCGCGCCTCCACGCCCCTCAGCACGGCCTGGATGCGCGGCGCCTTGGTGTCGGCCAGCCCGCCGCAGCGTATGGCGTCAGCCACGCGCTCGGCCGGCGCCTCGGCGACCGCCTCCCACGAGGCAAAGGCGCGGCGGAGGCCCTCGAACGCCCGGGCGGTGTTGATGTCGGACGTGTGCTGCGAGAGGATGCAGGCGACCAGCTCGTCCAGCGGATCGACGGCAGGACGGGGCTCAGGGCGGCCGTGCAGCGCCTCGAGGCTACTCAGCA
>CAISJD010000010.1 GCA_903885605.1 uncultured Chthonomonas sp.
CCCCAGTTCGCGCAGCCAGCGCTCCGTGGAGCCGCGCTGCTCCAGCCACTGCTCGAAGGGCGGGTCGCCGGGCTTGGTTCCGTCGCAGTTGGGCGTGCCGGTGATGGCGTCCACCACCCAGCCGGTCTCCACGTTGTCGGAGACAGTCACCATGGGCCGCACGTGCTGGTCCAGCCCCTCGGGCGGCTTGCCATGCAGGCGGCACCAGCGGGCCGCGGCGACCATGTAGGCCATCTTCACGCAGCTTGCCGGGTAGGTGGCCTCCTCGCCGTTCACGCTGCCGCGCCGCCAGCTGCCGTCCGGGTTGGGCAGCAGCAGGGCGGCGTTGAGCGTCTTCAGGTCCGGCTGGCGGTCGCGGCGCATGGCGAGGAACTCGGCCCGCACCTCGGCCATGGCGGCCGAGAGCGCCGGGTCCTCCACGATGCGTAACGGGCGTTCACGGGCGACGGCGGGAAGCGCCGCTGCAAGCATGGCGACGAGGCCCAGACTAGCCGCGCCAGGCATGCGCTTCATCGATGGCGGCTCGCAGGTTCGCCCACGGTGTGCCCGGCGGCACGGTGCAGTCGGCGGCGAGGATCGAGTTCGGGGGCAACTGCGCCAGCACTTCGCGGGCGGCGGCTCGCGCGTCGGCCTCGGAGCCCCTGGCCAGGGCGCCGTGGCGGTCCACGCCGCCCATGAAGGGCCGCCCGAAGAGGTCTACGATCTCGGCGCCGGTGTAGGTGCGCTCCCCCACCACCGGGTTCACGTTCACCACCTTGCCGGGGTAGGCCGGGAAGGGCGACAGGTCGTCGTACGGTTCGTGGTAGTCGCAGACGTGGAGGATGCTGAACGGGCACGACCGGTCGATCTCCTCCATGATGCTCAGGTCGTAGGGCTTCACGCACTGGTGGAAGAGCTCGCGGGAGGCAAGCCGACCTGCCTCGTAGCCCTGCGTGGAGTGGTAGAAGCCGTCCACGCCGATGCGGACGCACTCGCGGACAAAGAGGCGCAGGCTCTCGGTGACGATCTCCATGCCCTTGCACACCGCGTCGGGGTCTTCGGCCATGTGGGCCGCCAGCCGCTCGGGCCCGCCCACGTGTCCGGCGCACATGAAGGGCGAGTAGAGGGTCACGATGACGACCATCTCCGACTTGCAGGCCTCGACGAGCCCGCGCACCACGGAGAGCTGCGGCTCGAAATGGTCGAGCGTCAGGGGCTTCACATTCGCCCAGTCGGCCGGCTGCTCGACGGAGGGGTCGGACGGGAATTTGCGCTCGTACTGGATCTTAACGAAATCCATATCCGTGGCGCGGATGTACTCCAGATGCTTATCGACGCCCGCCTGCCCGAAGTGGCACGAGGGATCGAAGTGCGTGAAGAAGGCGGCAGGGATCGGCCCCTGCGGGGCGCTGCCGTCAAGAACGGAGAGGACGAGATCACGCTTGGACATAGATGCTCCTAGACAGAACCTGCATAGCGGGCATGCCCTGCTGCTTGAGGCGTTGCCCCGTAGAGACTAGGCGGCACGCGGCGGATGGACCCGCCCGAAGTCGGCATCCGGGTGCTTCCGCTCAGCCGCGGCCAACACCTCGGCGTACTCCTCAGAGCTGTCGTACGCGAAGGCATCGTACCGGACCCACTCAATGTCTGCGCCCTGGCACCCCAGGATGGCGCCGAGGTCCGTCTCCTCCTCGCCGTCACGAGAGAGGTATGCAAGCGGCCGCTGATCCGGCCGGCACGCCACCACAAGCAGCTTCTGCCGGATATCTGGAACCAGCTGCACAGCGAGGCCGCCATCGCGAAGCTCGATCTCGGCCGTGGCCAACGCCTCGAAGAACGGATACAGACTATCTGGATAGGTGTGCGGCGCCACCGGCACCACGAGTGAACCGTTGTGCACCTGCGCGCGCTCCCAGCCGACCTCGGAGGCAAACCGGCGGCCTAGCGCACGATCCAGCCTGTCGCGCACAACGCTGCGCTGTTCGTCATCGAGATCAACAATGGTCGGTGCAACCATCACGCATCCCTCCTGACCGACCGGGCCACCATGGTGGCCAACCGCAGCATCGACACTGCCAGCCCCTCATCCACACGATGGTCGGGGAGGTAGTCTGCCGTGATCCGCGCAGCGTACAGGACACGCAGGTCCCTGCGGATACTTGAGACGGCGCGGGGCGCCATACGAGCCACCATCCTCTCACCTAGCAAGTCCGGCAGCGTTTCATGCGGAGGGCCTTGCCGTCCGTCGCGGAACACTACGCCCGGGTCCAGGACGAGCGATGCCGCCACGTATGAGTATGCTGCATAGTAGGCCCTGCTAACACAACTCCTGAAGTGGCCGCTGCGGCGCAGGGCTTCTGCAGCCCCCAGGGCGTCGCTCGCGGCGGCGTCCCACGCGATGCTCAGTTCGCGCCTGCGGCCCCGGGTCATCTCGCCTGACCGCCTGCAGGCTTAGCGAATCGGTAGATCATACCAGCGTAAGGGCCAAGGCGGCAGGCCACGTCCTTGCCGGACTTGAGCGCGGCTGCGACGCCTGTGGCGGGGTCCAGGGCCTGGCCCGAGCCCAGCACCGGCAGGTCGAGCGTGCCCGACCAGGGCTTGGGGCTGTCGTTGACGACGAGAAGCACCTCGTGACCGTCCACGCGACGGTGGGTGATGCGGATCGGGCCATCCGGCGCAACGCGCACGGCCGCCGGCAAGCGCTGGTCGAGCAGGTCGACGACCTGCTGCTCCTGCCCGATGCCGAGGTAGGGCGCGCCGGCCTTGCGGAGGGCACGCTCCAGCCGCTGGGCGTCGGGGGCCGGGAAGGAGGCCGGCGTGTTCGTCGGGCGTGCGCCGACACAGACGACGGCGCCTCCTGCTGCCTGGAGCTCCCCAAGCCTGGCCCAGGCCCTGGCGGTCAGCGTGTCGGTGCAGGGCAGTACGACCACCCGCCAGGCGTTGCTGCGCCACTTCAGGGCGCCGCCGGCCACCCGAGCGCGCTCCAGCAGGCCCGAATCGATCACCGTGAACTCGCGCCGGCCGGTGAAGAGCGCCTCGCAGACGCGGCGGTAGGTGCGTTCGACCTCGCGCGCCCGAGGCGAGAGCTGCTCGCACCAGACGGTGGAGGGGGTGAACCGGGTCCATGCCGTCTCGATGGGATAGACGACCGCGACATCGGCGCGCCGGAAGCCGCCGGTCAGGGCCTCGCAGCATCGGCCGACCCAGAGGTTCAGGTCGCGCCAGAAGGCATCGGTCCGGTCCTGCATGCGGCAGTACGTGTTGAACCGCGTGACCCCGCCCAGGACGAGCTTGGCGAAGCCGCCGCGCACGGCGTCGTCACTGAGCCTGATGGGAGGATTGGCCATCATCTGGTGGAAATCGGTGGCCTCGCACATCACCATCGAGCGGCCCTGCAGCTCGGCGGCGCTTGCGGCCAGGCGGGCGGCGTTCCAGGGCACATCGGAGCCCATGCCCGCGGTGCTGTCGTACCACGGCGTAGTCGGATCGAGGCTCAGCGCGTCGATGCCCGGCGCGTCCATGGCCTGGAAGCAGCCGAGGAGGTCGCCGTAGAGCGGCACGTGCTGTAGCAGGTTCTCTTCCAGCAGCGCATGGCCGCCGGAGGGCACGTTGTGCGCCTTGCACCAGTCGCGGATCGGCTGGAAGAAGGCCTCGCGGAAGCGGGCGCCCACCAGCCCGTAGAAGTCGCACCGCACGCGGGCGGTCCGCGGGCCCATATCCCCCACCAGTGCTGGCAGGGCGGCGATGAGGTCGTAGCCTCGGCGCGCGCGGAAGAGCTCCGGCATCGCGGGCGTCCAGGGCGCCACGGCATAGGGCATCCCGTTGAAGTGGATGCTCAGGAGCGACGGTTCGTCGGTGAAGGTGGAGCGGAAGCGCTTGCCGAGGTCCGCACCGAGGCGCTGGGCATACCGGTCATGCGTGACGCTGAGGAAGCGTCGCGTGGTCTCGGGGTTGAGCAGGTCGACGTAGGGCGCCCTGTCAGGCACGCCGCTGACGGCGACCTGGGTCCCGTCGAAGAGACGTCCCTGCGTGAAGATGCAGACGCGCCAGGCGCCGGGCGGCGGCGTCCAGCGCAGCTTGCCGTCGGCGATGGATGACGCCAGGTCCTGCAATCGGTCGGAGCCGTCAGGGTGTGCCGCAGCCAGCAGCAGCTTGCCCGGCGGCACGGTCAACTCGACGACGGCGCCCTCGGTGCGCGCTGTGACCGAGAAGAGGCCGACGGCCTCAAGCTCGGGATGGCCCTCCAGCACGAGGCGACCGGCACGGCCGGACGGGTAGCCTGCCTCGTCGTAGAGCCACGCGGCGAGGCCCGCCTTCTCCATCAACGCCAGGCCGCCCGCGAGGGCCTGCCAGTTGGCCTCGGAGCCGGTGTAGCCGTCGTCGAACGAGCAGTTGGTGACGGCGCCGCCGAAGCCCTGGCGCAGCATCTCGTCCACGGAGGCCTGCCGGGCTTCGGGCGTGCCCGGCCAGCCGTGGTTGATGCGAAGGATGCGTGCGTCAGGACCCGGGTTCGCGAACCGGTCTAGAAACGGGCGAGGCGCGGCAGGGCGAGGCGGCATGGTCACACCCCCGTATGCGGCGGCGGCCGCCGCGCAGAGCGCGACGGCCGCGGAGACGAACGCCGATGGCTGCATCTGGATGCGCCTACTTGGTGCCAAAGACCTCAATCTCGGTGTAGCGGTTCAACTGGTCGCGGTACGTGCTGCCCTTGCTGTAGCAGCGGACGTAGCGCCCCTTGGCCTTCGTGCACTCAACGAGCTTGCCCTGGCTCACTTCGAAGTACTCGCGGTCCTTGCCGATGCCGAGGCCGGCGGTGTTGTCCTGGTCGTTGTTAAAGACCGTGACGACGCCGTCAACGAAGTCGGGATCGTTCGATGCCTGGATCACCACGTCGCGGTAGACGACGGGCTCCAGATGGAAGTGCCAAAGCAGGATGACGTGGATGTTGTACTCGGCGCCGAGGTCCACCTGAACCCACTGGAGGTTCGGGCGGAGCTCAACCGAGCTACCGTCGCGGGCTTCCTTGTCACCGTCGGTCACCATGTCCAGCGTGCCGGAGAAGGGGCCCTTGCCGCTGCAGGTGACCTTCTTCTTCAGCGCCACGTTGGTCGTGCCCTTGGGCACCATGGGGATGGCGCGGGGCTTCTTCGACGGCGGCTCCACGGTGGTGCCCGGCGGCACCTCCTTGGGCGTGCCCGCGAAGACGGGCTTGGGCAGCTTCATCTCCAGTGGGACGAGGTCCGTGGCCTGAGCCAGCGATGCCATGGGCGCCAGGCCCAGAACGACTGCCGCCGGAACGAAGGCGATCAGCTTCGACGCATTGCGCATTGACTGCTCCATCGTGTGTTAGATACTGACCGTCACGCGCGGAGCTGCAAGCAGGCCCGCCGGCCAGAGCATGTAGTCCAGGCTGAAGCCTGGGCCATCGGTGACGAAGTTGCCCGGCCCGTAGCCGGGGGCGTGGATCGGGTTCTGGTGCAGCGGCCCGAAGGTGTTGCGGCGCGTGAGCGAGAGCTCAAGCTCGACGCAACCGTCCGGGCCGATCATGTCGGTCACATCGGCCTCGAAGGGCGCCCAGGGCAGCACGCGGCGCGAGCCGCAACCGGCCACGGCCACGCAAGCGGCGGAGGCATCCCCCACATGAAGCATGACGCGCCGTCCGGCTTCCGGGATCCCAACCTGCGCCTGCAAGGCGATCTGCGCCGAGTAGAACGGTAGCCCCTGAGCCGCGATATCCCCCACGGAGAGCGTCTCGGGCAGCGTGGTCAGCGTCTTGCGGTGGCCGTCGATCCGTACGCCGAACGAGCCCAGCAGGTAGAGCGCCTCAAGGCCCTTGTCCTCGCTGAAGTCGCACTCCAGCCGCAGAACGTTGGCGCCGAGCCGCAGGGAGCCCGCGGGCAGCGCCACTCGGCGGAAGCAGACATCGACCCATCGGCCGCCGGGAGCGGCGTCCACGGGCACGCCGTTGAGGGTCAGGGCGAAGTCGCCGGGACGCTCCACGGCCAACTCCACATCGCCCTCGGGCAACGCCTCGACCTCGAACCGGTACTCGCAGGCGACGCGTCCCAGGACGGGATGCTCGCGCCTGCCGCTGAACCAGGGCTGGAGCATCTCGCCGCCCCGGTGCACCAGGCCGAAGTGGTCGCGCACTGCCTGGTCGGCCTTGAGCACCTCGAGCGAAGCGGCAACCGGAACGCCGTCGATGCTCAGGTCGGCGATGTCCAAGACGCAGAGGTTCGGCTCCGCGAGCCTGTAGCGGAACGGGCCCTCGACCTCGAACGTCGCCACGACCTCGGGCTCAACGGCATCGGTGGCCGCTGCATCGGACGCCGCATCGATGACGAACGCCGCCTCGCCCGCCGCCGACAGGTCGAGGGTGATGGCCGTCCAGCCGTTGGCGCAGTCGGCGGAAGCGGGTTGCCGCTCGCCGGTGAGGCAATCCCAACGCTCGACGGCGCCCGTCGCTTCCACGTGCAGCTGGATGCGGCCGGTGGCGGCCTCGCGGTTGGTGTTCAGCGCCACGACGAGGGTCTGGTCGCCGTCCCGACGCACCTGGCAGAAGACCGGATCATGCAGGTCGCTGTCGGCGGTCACGAAGGCCGCGCGGCGCAGCAGGCCGGTGCTGAGCGCATGCTCCACGGATCCCGGCACAGCAGGCAGGCGGCAGGCAACCGCGGCCAGGTCGGCGGCGCGAGGCGACGGTTCGGCGTCCACGTACTCCGGCGCATCGCCCAGGAAGAGGACGGTGCCGCCGGCTGCGCGGAAGGCGTCCAGCAAGTCCAGCGTGCTGCTGCGGATCGTGGCCATACCGGAGACCACGGCCGTGCGGTAGCGCATCTCACCCAAGCGGAGCAGGGGCGCCCCGTCATCGGCGGCCTCGACGGAGGCCAGGCGGCTCATCATCTCCTCGTCGCCGTAGTCGAAGTCGACCTGGGCGGACTGGAGCCACATAAAGGTCTCGGCGAAGCGCTTGTCCAGATCGGCGATGTGCGGGTCCAGCGGGCCGAGGAAGTTGGACCAGCCCTGGTGGACCTGCGCCCAGACGCTCTCCACGGGATGGACGACCAGTGTGTCGCAGACCCGGCTCCCGGCGCTCAGCAGCACACCCAGCCGCGAGAAGTAGTCCTCCACCACGGCGTAGTCGCGCCACCAGGCCGACTGGTCGAAGATGCTGGCCGGGAAGTCGCGCTTGGCCTCGCCCTCCATCGTGTACCAGCTGAGGTGCTGGCAGCGGACGTTGACGCCGAAGAGGGCCTGCCAATCGCCCACCGCCTTGTGCCCGGCGAAGGGCATCTGCCAGCCGGTGCAGCCGTAGAGCTCCGACAGGCGCCACGGCCTGCCCAGCTGGTCGGCGGCGGACTGGAGCTGCTTGGCCACCCAGTAGGCGCGGTTGCCCTCGGTGAGGAGGTCGATGCCGGGCCACTCCATGGCCTCGTAGCAGCGCATCATGGAGCCGTTCATGCTGGTCTGCGCGGTCAGGCTGTCCTCGTGCAGCACGTGGCCGGTGAGGATGATCCCGTGCGAGCGGCACCAGTCGTCGACGGGGCGAAGGAAGTTGCCGAGGAAGAGGCGCAGCGTCAGTTCGCAGTAGCGCCACTTCACGGCAGATACGCGGCGGCCCTGCGGCACGAGGAAGAGCTCAGGCAGGTGGTCCAGCAGGTCTTCTCCGAAGGCCTCGGCGTAGGCGGTGGGCAGCCCCTCGGTCCAGGGAACCTGGTTCGGGCAGTCCATGGCTCCGCCGAAGGGGTCCATCAGGGCGCCGCGGTGCGGCTCATCGGTGAAGATGCCCTTGATCGAGGAACCCAGCCTCCCGCCGCAACGGTCGGCGTACTTCTCGTGGGTCAGCTCAATGAAGCGGTCGGTGGCGTCGCGGCTCAGCGTGTCGACGTAGGTGTAGCCGTTGTAGAAGCTGCTCTGGGCCATCTCCACCAGATCAAACGCCAACAGGCCCTGGCCGGTGGGGAGCGCCGGGGCGCCGGGGCCGGTAGGCGCGCCAACTCCTGCGCCCAGGCCGTCGGGCCGGGGCAGACGCGCGGAGCAGTGCAGGACCAGGCCCTCCAGATCGCAGAGGAAGGCAGCCACCGTCTCCGGGCGCCACAGGTCGGCCTGGCCGTCCGCGACGCGGAGGTGGAGGAACTTCATGCGGTGGGCCGGTTCGGCCGTCACCATGCCGCCGGCGGTGCCGCTCGGCCAGCGGTCCTCGTCGTAGAGCCAGGCCTCCATGCCGAGTTGCTGGGCCTCGTCGGCGCAGGCGTTGATCAGATCGAACCACTCATCGCCCAGGTACTCGGTGGCCAGCCCGGTCCGCGAGTGCATGAAGAAGCCGCCCATGCCCATATCGCGCAGGACATGGATCTGGCGCAGCAGCTCGGAGCGGTCCAAGGGGCCGTTCCAGCACCAGAAGGGCTTGCCCCTAAAGGCAGCGCTGGGCTGGGAGAAGAGGCCGGCGAGTTCGGCAGGTTGCAAGGGCGTGGGGTCCGATCGTGGCGTTGAGGTCGGCGCGCGCCGCCGCCTCTATTGTGACACGATTTGCCGACAGCGCGGGGCCCGCTGTGGGCCTCAGGCGCCGGCCGTTTCCTTCAGCGCGTCGAGCCACCTGCGGTCGGTCCGCCCATGCCCGTAGGTCTCACCCAGGCGCGATGCGGGCTGCAGGTCCGCGTGGTAGTCGGAGCCGGCCGAGGGAAGCAGCCCGGTCTGGGCGGCCAGCGCGGTCAGCTCATCGCACTGGCCGGGACGGTAGCGTCCGTAGCGGCACTCCATGCCGACCACGCCCTGCGCCTTCAGCGTCAGGAGCGCCTCCAGCAGGGCCGCGCCGGAGCGCTTCATGCTGAACGGGTGCGCCAGGATCGGCAGTCCCCCGGCCTCGCGAATGAGGGCGGCGCCCTCCTCGGCGGTGATCTTGTCCTTGGGCAGGTAGGCCGGGCAGCCGGGGCCCAGGAAACGGTCGAAGGCATCGGAGACGTCGCGCGCCGCGCCGCAGCGGATCAGGGCGGCAGCCATGTGCGGGCGGCCCACCTGGCCTCCCCCGGCCTCGGCGCGGACGGCGTCCATGTCGATGGGCAGGCCCAGCGCGGCCAGCTTGGCCAGCATGCGGTCATTGCGCGAGGCGCGTCGCTGCTGGAGGTCGGCGAGCCGCTCGGCCAGCCCCGGCGCGTCGGGCCGGATGAAGAGGCCCAGCATGTCCATCTTGCCCAGCGGCGAGTCCACCGAGATCTCCACGCCGCGGATCA
>CAISJD010000011.1 GCA_903885605.1 uncultured Chthonomonas sp.
TAGCGGGAGCCCGGATGGGCCGATCACCTTGAGGTGCAGCGACTGGTAGTTGTTGCCCTTGGGGTTTGCGATGTAGTCGGCGAAGGAGCCCGGCACCATGGACCAGAGGCTATTGACGCAGCCGAGGGCCGTGTAGCACTGGGGCTTGGTGTTGACGATGATGCGCACAGCCACCAGGTCGTATATCCGGTCCAGATCCAGGTCCTGGCGAAGCATCTTCTGGTAGATGCTGTAGAGGTGCTTGGGGCGTCCGGTGATGTGCGCGTCCGGGATGCCCTCTTGCGCAAGCCGCTCCTTGAGGATGCGGACGGCCTCCTGGACCTCGCCCACGCGCTCGCCGCGGGTCTGCGCGACGCGGCGGGCGACCTGCTCATAGGCCTCGGGCTCCGAGAACTTGAAGGCCAGGTCCTCCAGCTCCCACTTGATCTGCCAGATGCCGACGCGGTGCGCCAGCGGGGCGAAGATCTCGAGGGTCTCCCGGGCGATGCGCCGTTGGGAGGCGGGCGACATGTGCTGGAGCGTCCGCATGTTGTGTAGCCGGTCCGCGAGCTTGATGACGACCACGCGGAGGTCCTTGGCCATGGCCAGCAGGATGCGGCGCAGGTTGGCCGCGCGCTTGGCGATATCGGCCTGCGTGGCTGCTGCAGGGCTCTCTTCCGGCGGCCTCGCCGCCTCTTTGGCGTCGTCGCCGGGCTCTGCTTCGACCTTCTTCAGGTTCGTGAGGCCGTCGACCAGGCCGGCCACCTCGGAGCCGAAGCGCTGGGTGATGTCCTCGATCTTGGCGGGCGTATCTTCCACCACGTCGTGCAGCAGGCCCGCCGTGATGGTGGCGACATCCACTTCCAGGTCGGCAAGGATGCGGCCCACGGCCAGCGGGTGAGCGATGTAGGGGTCGCCGGAGGCGCGCGCCTGGTCGCCGTGCTGCTCGACGGCGTAGGCGTAGGCCTTGCGCACCGGCTCCAGGTCATCGTCGGGGCGATGGTGCTGCAGGGCGCGGAGCAACTCCTCGAACTGCTGTGCCGGGTCGGCTTCGCCCGGCGCCGAAGGGGCCAGCACGGTGTCCATGGTCATGGGCGCCTCCCCGATGGCTCGGCGGTCTGCGGCCGGATGTCCCGCAGCACGAACTGCACGTTCTCGCGCTCGTCGTACCTGTTCACCTGCAGGCGACAGCAGATGTCCACCAGGTCGCCCGGCTTCAGCTCCGCCGCATGCTCGGCCATGCTCCACCAGACGCCGTCACGGACCGTGTGCCTGGCGGTGCGGAACCGCAGCTTCAGGTGGTTGCGCTCCTTGCCGATGCGGAAGCAGTCCGTGATCTCCAGTCCGCGCACCACGCAGAGGGGATCCTCGTTGCCGGAGCCCCAGGGCTGCATGCGGGATAGCTCGGCCACGCCGGGCACGGTGAGCTCATCGGCATCGACCTCAAGATCGGCCTGCAGCGAAGGGACCAGGTCCTCGGCTTGGAGTGACCGCCCAGCGTTCTCGACCATGGCGGCTCGGAACCGTCCGATGCGGTCGGCCTCAAGCGAGAAGCCCGCCGCGGCGCTGTGGCCTCCGAAGTCGCGCAGGTGCTCGGCTCCCGTGGAGATGGCCTGGTGGAGGTCGAAGCCGGGAATGGAGCGCGCTGAGCCGCGGGCAGTATTGGCGCCCTTCTCGATGGCGATCATGGCGGTGGGGCGCCAGTAGCGCTCGGCGATCCGGTTGGCGACGATGCCCACGATGCCGCGATGCCATTCGGTCGAGGAGACGACGATGAATGGCTGCTGGTGATAGCCTGCCGCTTCGATCTTCTCGATTGCATCTTCGAGTATCCGAAGCTCGGTGGTGCGGCGGCTGATGTTGGCGTGGTTCAGCTCCTCCGCGAGCGCTTCAGCTTCGGCCATCTCGCGCGTCAGCATGAGGTCCAGCGCCGTGCGTGCGTCGCCGATGCGGCCGATGGCGTTGATGCGGGGGCCGATGCCGAACCCGATGTCATCCGAGACGAGCGGGCGGGCGGGCGGAATGCTGCTTACCGCGAGCAGGGCCTGGAGCCCGACCTTCTGCGTCGACCGCAGAGACTGCAGTCCCTGATGGACGATGACGCGGTTGTCGCTGAGCAGGGGCATCACATCGGTGACCGTGCCGATGGCGGCCAGGTCGGAATATGCGCGCCGGTACCCGGCCACAGACATGCCCAGCCGCTCCACGAGCGCCTCGCCCAAGCGGAAGGAGACGCCGACGCCTGCCAGGTCGGCGAACGGGTACTTCGAGTCACGGCGGTGCGGGTTCACCACGGCGCATGCGGGCGGCAGTTCGTCGCCGGGCTCATGGTGATCGGTCACGACGACGTCAATGCCGAGGCCCGCGGCGTACCGCACCTCCTCGGCGCGGCGAATGCCGCAGTCGCAGGTGATGATGAGCCGCGCGCCCTCTGATCTCGCCCGGTCGACGAAGGCGGGACGCATGTCGTAGCCGTCATTGCAGCGGTGGGGAACATGGACCCGGACATCGGCGCCGAGCTTCGTCAGGAGCCGGAACCAGAGGGCGGCCGAGGAGACGCCGTCGCTGTCGTAGTCCCCGTGGATCAGGATCAGCTCACGGTCGCGGATCGCGGCGCCGATGCGGGTGACGGCCTTGTCGGCGTCCGGGAGGAGGAGCGCGTCGGGCAGCTGGTCGTAGGACGGCGAGAGGAAGCGTTCGGCGCTCTCGATGGTGCGGTAGCCTCGAGCGGCCAGGAGGTCTCCGAGGAGGCGGCCGCACCCAAGCTCACGCGCAAGTGCGTACCCGCCCGAGATGACCGGGCGGAGTTTCCACTGATAGCGCGGGAGGGCTTGCATGCCTGCCAGATTACCTCTGCGTGTCCACAGCTGTCACGGGGGCGGGTCCCAAAAGAAGGAACCTGCGGCGCCCGGTAAGGCGCCGCAGGTTCATGGCTCGTCTGGAGCGCTCAGGCGCTCCTACATGCGGCGACCGCGCCGCTTGGCCTTCAGCTTGGCTGCGGCTGCCGCCGAATCGGTCGACGGTTCGCCGCCGCTGGCAGCCGGGGTCGGTACGGGCTTGCTCGGAGCCGCAGGGCGGGCGCCGCCGCCGGCGTAGGCCGGAACGGCCTCGGCAGCGTGGTTTCGGACCGCGATGCGGCGCCACAGCACCAATAGCGGGCTGGCATTGAAGATAGACGAGTAGGTGCCGGAGACGACGCCCATGAGCAGCGCCGCGACGAAGACGCGGACCACCGGGCCGCCCAGGATGAGCAGGGCCACCAGGGTCAGCACCACAGTCAGGGAGGTGTTCACCGACCGGGCGAAGGACTGCTCAATGCTCCTGTCCACCACCTCGTCGAACGTCTCACCCCTGGCCTTATGGCGCAAGTTCTCGCGAATCCGGTCGAAGATGACGATGGTATCGTGGGTCGAGAAGCCGATGACCGTCAGCATGGCGGTGACGTAGAGGCTGTCGACCTGCCAATGGAGGAGCATGCCCAGGATGGCGAAGAGGCCCCAGAGCACGACCACGTCATGCAGCGTGGCCGCGATGGCGCAGACGCCGAACTTGAGGCCCTCGCCGATGCCGCCGATCGCGAACCGGATGGTGAGGTAGCAGACGATCAGGATCGAGGAGATCAGAACCGCAAGCAGGGCGTTGCGGCGAAGCTCCTCGCTGATGGCGCCCGAGATGGACGAGACCGAGCTGACCTCGGCGTTCATCCCGCGGACGATCTGCTCGGCCTTGGCCTGGTCTTCGGGGGAGAGGCGCGGCGTCGTCACGTAGACGAAATTACCTTCGGCCATCAGGACGCGGACCTCACGGAAGCCTGCGCCGGCCATGGCCCGGCTGATCTGGTCGACGTTAGGGCGCGAGCTGAACTGCGCGCCGATCTCGGTGCCGCCCAGGAACTCGATGCTGTACTTCGTGCCGCCCGCCACCATGGCCAGGAGGCCGGGGATGATGATGGCTCCTGAAAGGATGAACCAGAATTTCATGCGCTTGGTGACGCCCAGCTTCGGGTGGACGCCTCGGTGCAGCATGTAGAGGTTGTCGTTCTGGCCCAGCGCGGTGCCGGAGAGCATCAGCAGGAAGGTGCGGGAGCAGGTGATGGCGGTGAACATGGAGATCAGCACGCCGATGAGCAGCGTGACGGCGAAGCCGCGGACGGAGCCGGTGCCGAAGTGGTACAGGATCAGGCAGGTGATCACCGTACACATGTTCGAGTCGAAGATGGCGCTGAAGGCCCGCTTGAAGCCGGCCTCGATGGCGGCGCGGATCGACTTGCCTGCCAGGCGTTCTTCCTTAAGGCGCTCGAAGATGAGCACGTTGGCGTCGACGGCCATACCGATGGAAAGGATGAACCCGGCGATGCCCGGCA
Source organism: uncultured Chthonomonas sp. (assembly GCA_903885605.1). GTDB lineage: Bacteria > Armatimonadota > Chthonomonadetes > Chthonomonadales > CAJBBX01 > CAJBBX01. The sequence continues at coordinate 4,343 of CAISJD010000011.1, forward strand.
CCGTGAGGGTGACGCCGGGGAAGCCGAGCCACTCCATGGAGCCCACGAAGACGCCGAAGGTGAAGAGCGAGTAGAGCAGGAGGGCCAGGTTGGCCAGGATGCCCGGCATGCCGTACCAAGCCAGCATGAAGATGAGCACCGCGGCGAGGCCCACGACGCCGGCGAGGGCGGTCTGGCGCATGGCCTTGCGGCCGAGCGTGGCCTCCACGTTCTGCTGCTGCTGCATCTCAAGGGAGACGGGCAGGGCGCCGGCGTTGAGCTGGCTGGCCAGCGTCCGCGCCTGATCGGGGCTGAAGGAGCCCTTAATGATGCCGATGCCGGGGATCACGTCTTCGATGATGGGTGCACTGATGAGCTTCTTATCAAGGAAGATGGCAAGGGGCTTCTTCAGGTGCGATCGGGTGAACTGCTCGAAGACGCGCTTCGACTCGCCCTTGAACTCGAAGTGGATGACCGTACCGTCAGGCCCGATATCCGGCCTGGAATTCGGCATCAGCTCATCGCCGGCGAGCACCGGAGGCTTGGAGAAGACCTTGGCGTCGAGCTCCTCCATGGTCACCGTGCCGTTGGGGCCGGTGATGTCGGCGAAGCCGGTCTCCTTGTTGGGTTCGCTGCGCCACTCGCCCTCAAGCTCGGGGACGGCGCGGAACTCCAGCCGGGCGGTGGTCTGGATGGCATCGAGGGCCTGCTGCTTGTCGCGCACGCCCGGGAGCTCGACGATGATCTGGTCCTGGTCAGGCCGCGTCACGATGACGGGCTCGGAGACGCCGAGGGAGTCGACACGTCGACGGATGATGTCGGCGATGGTCTCCAGGTTCTCCTTCTTCCAGGTTCCGTTGCGCAGTTCTTCTTTCTTTGCGCGCAGGACCACCCGCATGCCGCCCTGAATGTCAAGGCCCAGCCGGGGGCGCTTCGTGGCGACCACGTAAGCGGAATAGGCGGTCAGCAGTACTATGAGCGCGAGCAGTTGCAGATGGACGTTTCTCACCGTGGCGAGTCCTTCCGGAGGTTGTGGCGCGGCGCCGACCGTCTAGCGGGCGTGGGTCCGCACATTTCGGGCGCAACAAAGGCTGCGGCTTGGAGCCTACAGCCGCGGGTACGTGATTATACCATCAGGTCGGGCAGGTACCGGGCGGGGCTTTCACGGGGCCCGTCGTGCGAGTTGCGCCATGGCGAAGATCGCGTCGGCCACCCTGGGGCCCGGACGCACGGCGTCGTAGCCCATGGGGAAGACGCGGCCCGTGCGGACCGCCTGCATCTGCGCCCATCCCGGCCGGTCCTTCAGGTCCTTCAGGGGTATCTGGCTCGTGAAGAGCACGTCCGGACGGAGGGCGATGGCGCGCTCAAGGGGCATCGAGCAGAAGCCCTTGCCCAGCGGAGCCGCCACATTTTGCAGCCCCGCGCGCTGCATCAGGTCGTCCATGAAGTTCCGTGAGCCGACCACCCAGAGGGGCGGCTGTTGCACCACGAAGAGCGCTCGGATCGGTCGGCTCCCCGGACCCGCGGCAACCCTTCGTGCAGCGGCGAGCGTGGCTTCCATTCGCTTGACCACGGCCTCGGCGACGGGCGCGGAGCCCGTGAGTGCGCCGATGGAGCGGATGTCGCGGAGGAGGTTGCCGACGTTCTGCGGATCGACGGCGAAGATCGGGGCCTGGGCCGTCTGCGCCAGGCGCTCAAGGCGCTCCAACGCAGAGCGGTTTCCCGAGGAGCTGGCCAGGATCAGGTCGGGGCGGAGGGCGAGCACCTTCTCGATGGAGGTGTTCAGGTCGCCTATCTTGGTGATGGACCTGGCCTCGTGCGGGTAGTCGCAGTAGGTCGTCACCCCCACAACGCGCTTGCCCAGGCCGAGCGCGAAGGCGATCTCGGTGTTGGCCGGGATCAGCGAGACGATCCGCCGAGGCGGTGCGCCAAGCGTCACGCGCTTCCCGCGGGCATCGACCGCCGTCAGTGGGGTCGCGATGGCGCCGGACCCGGCCACGACCGTCATGGCGGTGGTGATCGTGAGGTAGAGGTTGCGTGCCGGACATGCCCCGGCCAGGCCTCGCATCGACAATGTTAGGTTCCTGATCTTCGCGTCGTCGCCCGTCGGTCGGGCTGGCGCATTCTACCCCTCGCGCGACCATGGCAGCGGAACCTCGACCGTCGGCCCGGCGTAAGAGGCCTTATCATGAGACCTACGCGACTGACGCAGATCGTACCGGCGCTGGCGGCGGCAACGCTGCTGCTCCTTCCCGCAATTGAGGCGGCCTCCCAGCGGAAGCCGTTAGCGACCGGGGCCGCGAAAGGAAAGAAGATGAGCCGCGACCTGCCCAAGACCGAGGAGGAGTGGCGTAAGGCGCTCACGCCGGAGCAGTACCGGGTGCTGCGGCAAAAGGGGACCGAGCGCGCCTTCACAGGCAAGTACTGGGACCACCATGCCGACGGCTCCTACTCCTGCGCCGGCTGTGGCCAGGTGCTGTTCCGTTCGACGGAGAAGTTCGACAGCGGCTGCGGGTGGCCCAGCTTCTTTGAGGCGGCCGACAGCACTGCGGTTAAGTACCACGAGGACAACACGCTGGGCATGCGGCGCACCGAGGTGACCTGCGCGCGTTGCGGCGGCCATCTTGGACACATCTTCGATGACGGTCCGAACCCCACCGGCAAGCGGTACTGCATCAACTCTGCCAGTATCGAGTTCGGCGCCAGGGAGAAGGCTCCGCGGAAGTAGGCCTGATCATCGCCTGCCCGGCCTTGTGAGCCCTGCCTGTTGGTGGTAACCTTCCGCGTAAGTCAGACCGGCGGGGGATAGGGCCATGGCAGTGCTGTTCGGGGTGGACCACGCGGCGACCGATCGCGCCGCGCTGGTGCAGGGGAAGCGCATCGCGCTACTGACCAATGATGCGGCCACGACCGCCGCGTTCCCGTATCCCTGCGTGGCATCGCGCGTGGCACTGGCCGGAGCAGGGGCGCGTCTCGTGCGCCTCTTCAGTCCCGAGCATGGCCTCGGCGCGGCGGCGGCGGACGGCCGCAAGGTGGGCGACCAGGTCGATCCGCTGACCGGCGCGCCTGTGGTCAGCCTCTACGGCTCCGGCGTCGCGCCCAGGCCCGAGCATCTGGCCGATATCGACCTCGTGGTCTGCGACCTGCAGGACGTGGGCGTCCGGTTCTACACCTACGCATGGACGATGACCCATGTAATCGACGCCTGCGCGGCGGCCTCCGTGCCTGTGGTGGTGCTGGACCGTCCGAACCCGCTGGGAGGCGACCTCGCGGCGGCCGAGGGGCCCATCCTCGACGAGACGATCACCGAGAGCCTCGTGGGCCGCCACTCGATTCCTGTGCGCCACAGCCTCACGCTGGGCGAGTTAGCCCGGCTCTGGGTGCGTGAGCGATGCACTTCGGCGCGCCTTAGCGTGGTCACGATGACGGGCTGGCGCCGGCGTATGCACTGGCCGCAACTGGGGCTGCCCTTTGTTCCCTCGTCGCCCGCCATGCCCGCCTACGACACGGCGATCGTCTATCCCGGCGCCTGTTTCCTTGAGGGCACCAACCTGTCGGAAGGACGCGGCACCTCGTTCCCGTTCCGCGTGGCCGGCGCGCCCTGGCTCGATGCCGTGCAGGTGGCGGACCGGCTGAACGCGGCGGCATTGCCGGGCTTTCGGGCTCGACCGGTGGAGTTCCAGCCCACCGCAAGCAAGTTTGCTGATATGAGCTGCCGGGGCGCCATGCTGCACGTCACCGACGCCGCCCGCTTCCGCCCGGTGGCGGCAGGGCTGCATCTGATCTGCGCGATCCGGGGAGCGCACCCGTCGCAGTTCGCGTGGGGGCCCTACCCGCGCGCCGACGACCCGCGCTCCGGTAGCCATTTCGACCGGCTCGTCGGGTCCAAGTCCGTTCGACGCAGCATTCAGGATGACCCGACGGCGGCCGCGGCCCTGGTCGAGCAGTGGACCGAGGCGCCCGGATGGGCGCGTCGCGTGGCGCCGATCCTGCTCTATCCGCGCTGAGTGGCGCAGAGGCGCCTGCAATGGGAGGAAGGAAGCGAGATGATGCGATGGTTGGCACTGGCAACGGCCCTTCTGGCAACGGGCTCCGCGGCCTTGGCGCAGCGCCAGACGGCCGCGGCGCGCAATCAGGCTGAGGCCCCGCCTAACGCCCTTACCGCGGCCGAGGTGGCTGACGGCTGGGTGCTGCTCTTCGATGGCGAGTCGCCGTTCGGCTGGTCGAGCCGGGGTGACGCTGTCTGGACCGAGGGCGGCGGCATGATCGAGGCGCGGCAGGGCGGCATGGGGTCGCTGGCGACCACGACGTCGTTCGCGAACTACCTTCTGCGCGGCGAGGTGTGGGTCAGCGCCGAGGCCGCTGCCGGCGTGGCCGTACGTGCACCCGGCCAGGGCTCAGCCACGCAGGAGAACAGCTACCTCGTGCGCTTCCAGGACGGCCACCCGCGCTGGCCGACCGGCAGCGTGGTCGGGCTGGCTCCGGGGCGGGCGCGCCGGGCAACGGTGGGTCGCTGGACGCCGTTCGCCGTTCGGGCGGAGGGCGACCGGGTCTCCGTTGAGGTCGATGGTCGGCCCTGTGCATCGGTCCGTGACGCAAAGTTCCAGGCGGGCTGTGTGGCGCTGACCTACGGCGGCGCCGGCATCGTCCGCTTCCGAAGCCTCCGGCTGCAGCCCCTGGGCGCCAAGCCCCTCTTCAACGGTAAGGACCTGCAGGGCTGGACCGTAGTGCCCGGGCACCCGTCGGTCTACTCCGTGACGCGCGAGGGCTGGCTGAACGTGCGGGGCGGCAACGGCGACATCCAGACCACGAGTTCGCACGGCGACTTCGTCTTGCAGCTGGACGTGATCTCCAACGGCGTCCACCTGAACAGCGGCGTCTTCTTCCGTGCCAACGCGGGCGTCTTCTGGAGCGGGTACGAGGCGCAGATTCGAAACCAGTGGCAGGGCGAGGAGCGGGCCAAGCCGGTGGACTTCGGCACCGGGGGGCTCTACAATCGCCAGCCCGCCCGCAAGGTGGTCTCTACTGACCGACAGTGGTTCACCATGACCGTGGTGGCTGTGGGGATGCACCTCTCGACATGGGTTGACGGCATCCAGGTGACGGACTTCACAGACCAGCGCCCGGTGGACCAGGGCAATGCGCGCAACGGGGCGCGCTCGGCGGCCGGTGTCATCACTCTGCAGGGACATGACCCCACCACGGACCTGAGCTTCCGGTCCATACGGGTCGCCGACTACCCGGCGCCGCCGGCGCCGAAGTAGGCAGGTGAACCAGGGCCCTGGGGGCGGCGACGCCCCCTTCAGTCCTCGATCTCGTAGTCGATGGCCAGCGAGTCAGCTCGGATGGCGTTGATGAGCCCATCCACGACGGCGCGATGGGCCGGGTGCGGGCTATAGGCGTCCAGGGCCGCCCGGTTGGTGAAGCGGACCATGAGCGCGGTGTCGAAGCCCTGCGACCGGGCGCAGAAGTTGCGGCCGGCATGGAGCTCCACGATGCCCGGTATGGACTTCAGGCCGCGAAGGCCGTCCAGTACCGCGGCGATCTGTTCGTCGCGGGCATCGCCCTTCCACTTGAAGAGCACAAGATGCATGATCTGCGGTCCGTTGCTCATGTCGTCGCTACCTCCCTGGCGCCAAAGGTGCACGGCGTCGCCGACCCACCGCCCGCGGCGGTCCCGGTGAGCAGTTCGCTCAGGGGCGTGCTGCGGAATGCCTGCTCGGTGCGGGCGGCCGCCTCATCGAGCCGGCGGTGGAGGGGGCAGAGCTCCGGATGGTGCTCCGGCCGGCCCAGCGGACAGCCCTGCACACGCTCGATGGGGTCCACCGCCTGCACGATATCAAGTACAGAGGTCTGGTCGGGCGGGCGCATCAGCGTGAAGCCGCCGCGCTTGCCCATTTGCGAGGTAACAACCCCCGCCCTCGCCAGCGTGCTGAGCACCTTGGCCAGGTAGGGAACCGGTACGCCGACGCTCTCCGATACGATCTGCACGGTGGTCGGCGCAGGATAGGCTGTCGCCAGCGTCACGGCTGCACGTAGCGCATACTCGGCGGTCTGTGAGATCAATCTCCGGCCTCCTGCAACTTTCGGATATCAAGGTCCAGTATACCTATCGGTGATACTCAGCCGCAAGAAGGGAGAACCCGTCACATGGATCGATGTGTCTATCTGCCCAGCCTGACCGCGCAGGTCGATGTGCCCGACAACGGCATCCTCAGCCGCACCGTCTACGAGGACACACTGCTGAAGGTGGTTCTGTTCGGCTTCGACACGGGCCAGCTACTCTCGGAGCATACCGCCTCCGTGCCCGCCATCATCCAGATTCTGGAAGGCGAGGCTGAACTGCGCCTCGGCGACGAAGTGGTGCAGGCTGGACCGGGCGCCTGGGCAAGCATGGAGGCCAACCTGCCCCACGCCGTCATCGCCAAGACACCGCTGAAGATGGCCCTTACCATGCTGCACGGCGCCAAGCCCGGGGCCTGACGCGCGCAATCGGACGGGTCGCGGCCGCCCGGGTCCCGTGACAGGGCGGCCGCACCGGACCGGTGTGGGGTGGGGTCCGCCTAGGCGGCGATGGGCCTTACGGTAGCACGACGACGAGCGGCAGGCCGGCCGGTGAGCGCGCTCCGCATGATGACCCGGGCTCGGTGAAGCCTGGAGCGGATGGTGCCCACCGCGCATCCGAGCACCTCCGCCGCCTCGTCGTAGGACATCCCCTCAATATCGGTAAGGAGAACGGTCTGCCTGAACACCGAGGGCAGGTTGTTCAGCGCCGATTGGATGCGCTCGTCCATCACGCCCCGCATGAGGATGCGCGAGGGATCTGCCTCTTCATCGGGGATCTCACTAAAGAGCGAATCGCCGTCATTGCCCTCGTAGGGAGTATCCAGCGAAAGCGGCGCCTGCTTGGGCCGGGCTCGTAGCCGATCTACGAAGAGGTTGGCCACAATGCGGAAGAGCCAGCGGTCGAACGGCCTGCCTGGATCGTACCTGTCAAACGCGCGGAACGCCCTGACGAACGCCTCCTGCGTGAGGTCCTCGGCGTCTTCCTTGTTGCCGGAAAGCCTATAGGCGAACGAGTAGGCCTTGCGGTAGTGCTCCTGCATCAGGCGGTTGAAGAACACCGCGGACGTGCGCTGGACCCCGGTGTCGCAGGCGGTAGTGCTCATGGTGCGCCTCCTTTTCAGGATGTCGGCTCGCCCATCCCAGGGGCGACGCCTAGAGTGGCAGAACCGGCTGGTGCCACCGGCAGTATTGATTAGTTGGACTAAGAGTATACGGGCGCCGCCGGTCGCTGTCAACAGGTCGTCGAGCTTTCTCGATGGATCAGGCCGCGTTGTTCGCCGGGGAGTGAACCGGCACCTCCGGCGCGTTGACGGCTTGCCCGGCATGGGCGTAGAATACAGAAGCGGGGCCGAGCCGCGCACCCACCATAGGAGCTCCCAATGCCGTCACTCGACGATCGTTACCGTGCCATGCTGTTCGAGACCCCGGAGTGCATCCCTGTGAGCGTCGGCATCCTGCCGGCGGCGTGGATGAAGTACCGGGAGGAGCTTGAGGCCATCACGGCCAGGCATCCGGCGCTCTTCGGGCAGTCGGGCTCACGCGACTTCGACGCGGTTGGCGGGACCTACGTGGCCGGCGATCACGTGGATGCCTGGGGATGTGTCTGGCAGAACATCCGCACCGGGTGCGAATCGATCGTGACGGGCCACCCCGTGGCCCGGCGAGAGGATGTGCGCTCCCTGCACATGCCGACGACTGACATCGGCTTCCCTCACGGCTTCATGTACCTGCGCCTGCAGGACCTGCGCGGCTTTGAGGAGCTCATGGTTGACTTCGCCGAGGAGCCCGAGGAGCTGGGCATGCTGGTCGACCTCGTCCTCCAGTACAACCTGCGCCAGGTAGCCCGCCACCTGCCTGCGATCCAGGCCGAAGGACAGATCATCGGCTTCGGCGACGACCTGGGGATGCAGTTGTCGCTGCCCATGAGCCCGGCGAAGTGGCGCAAGTACCTCAAGCCCTGTTTTGAAGCCATCTACAGGCCCTACCGCGACGCCGGGCACTACGTGTATATGCACACTGACGGCCACATATGGGAGATTATCCCGGATCTCGCCGAGTGCGGCGTCAACGTGGTGAACCCGCAGGTGCGGGCCAACGGCCTCGACAACCTGGCCCGCGTCTGCAAGGGCAAGGTCTGTGTTTCGCTGGATCTGGACAGGCAGCTCTTTCCCTTCTGCACTCCCGCAGAGATCGACGCGCACGTCCGCGAGTCGGTCAAGACGCTGGGGAGCAAGCAGGGCGGCCTGTGGCTGGTTGCCGAGATCGGCGACGATGTGCCGCTGGAGAACTGCGAGGCCATCTTCACGGCGCTGGAGCGCTACCGCGGCTACTTCAGTTGAGGGGCGCGGGGCGGTCGGGCTGAGGAGGTAGGGGACCATGTGGGCGCAGCTGAAGACGGCCATGCATCCAGACGCCGTCCGCTTGATCATCGTGCTCTTCCTGTCGTTCCTCATCGGCCTGGAGCGCGAGGAGCACCAGTCGCAGGAGAAGGGCTACAGTTTCGGCGGCGTCCGCACGTTCCCGCTGATCGGCATCCTGGGGTTCGGCGTCGCGCTCATTTCGGTGGGGCAGGTGATGCCGATCGCCATCGGCCTGGCGGTGCTCGCCTCGTTCCTGGTGCCTTCGTACCTGCACAAGATGAAGGGCGATCCGTGCGCCGGCATCACCACGGAGGTCTCAGCCCTGGGCACCTACGTGGTGGGCGTCCTGGTCCAGCAAGACCAGTATTGGACCGCCACCGCCATGGTGGTGGTGAGCCTCTTCTTGCTGGAGCTGAAGTCGGGGCTGGAGGGATTGGCGCGGCGCGTGTCGGCGGCAGACATCGTCACGTTCACCAAGTTCCTGCTCGTGGCCGCGGTGATCCTTCCCGTTGTCCCCAACCAGCCTGTGTCGCAGTTCCGCATCAACCCGCTCACGGTCTGGTATGTGGTGGTGGCGGTGAGCCTCATCTCCTATGCGGGCTACCTGCTGCAGCGGGCCATAGGCGGACGCGGCGGTTTCGTCGCCGGCGCGCTGGTGGGCGGCGCATACTCCTCGACGGCGGCAACCGTTGCGATGGCGCGGGCCGCTTCCACGGGCGGGGCCGGCGGGTCCCAACTGGCCGGGGGCGTCCTCATGGCCTCTGCCATGGCGCTTCCGCGGTGGCTGATCCTCGTGGCGCTCGCGTCGCCGCCGCTGGCCGCCAGGCTGGCGCCATGGATGCTGGGCATCATGGTTCTCTCCTGCGCGGCGGGCCTCACGCTGGCGGTGCGGTCGCCGGAGCCTGCCGATGCGGGTGACCGCGTCGGCCCGAGGGGCAATCCGCTTGAGCTGCGCGTCGCCTTCGCGTTCGCGGCGCTGTTCGTGGCGACGCTGGTGATCACCCAGCTGGTGTCGGGCGCGCTGGGCAGCAACGGGGTGCTCGGCCTCGCCGCCGTCGTAGGGGTCACGGACATCACGCCCTTTGTGGTGGGCATCGCGGGAAGCGCGGCGACGGGGCTGGCCCTGCACACGGCGGCGGCGGCGATCCTCATCGCAGGGGCCTCCAACGCGGCGGCCAAGGGGTTCTACGCGCTGGGTTTCGCGGGGCGAGCCGCGGGGCGGGCCGCATGCGCCTGGCAACTGGGCATGGCGTCCCTTCTGCTGGCAGCCGCGTGGCTCGCCTCGGCGTCCTGACCGGGCGTTACGCGCCGCCGGGAAGGCTCAGGTATAATGCCCGAGTCGGGGCGCCAGCCTGTAGGCGTCCTTCTTCCCGCTCCGGGACAGACCGGGGCCAATGACCGAGGGGAGGTACTACCCTATTGCGTCGCTATGAGGCGATGTACATCATCGTGCCGGATCGTCCCGATGAGGACGTGCCGGGGATCATCGAGCGCTACAGCAAGGTCGTCACCGACGGTGGCGGTGTTGTATTGAGCGCGGACCCGTGGGAAGGCGGCCGGCGACGGCTTGCGTACCCCATCGCGGGCCGACACGAAGGCATCTACATCCTGATGCAGTTCGAGTCCGGTCCTGACATCCCGAAGGAGCTGGAGCGTGTCTTCGGCATCAGCGACGACATCATGCGCAGCATGGTCGTCCGCGCTGAAGAGGTCGGCCCGGTGGAGCCCAAGCTTACCGTGACGCCGGCGCCTGCGCCAGAGCCCGAGCCCGCCCCTGTCGTCGAGCCCGTCGCTGAGCCCGCCCCCGTTCCTGAGCCGGCCACTGAGCCTGCCGCGGAGCCCGTGGCCGAGCCTGCCGTCGAACCGGCGCCGGAGCCCACACCCGAGGCATAGGGCCCCGAGTGAGGCCATGAGCCATCTTCCGCGCGTCCCCCGTTGCCCTCGAGCGGCACGGGCGATGCGCGGCAGGAGGACGACACCATGCTGAACCGCATCGTTCTTATCGGTCGTCTCACGCGGGATCCGGAGCAGTCCTACGCCACCAGCGGCGTCGCCATCGCGAAGTTCACTGTGGCTGTGGACCGTCCGCTTCGCAACGAGAACGGCGAGCGCGATACCGACTTCATCGACTGCGTAGCCTTCAAGCAGCGGGCCGAGTTCCTGCACAAGTATGTGCATAAGGGGCGGCTCGTGGCGGTCGAAGGTCGGCTGCAGATTCGCCAGTGGCAGGCGCAGGACGGGAGCAAGAGGCGGTCGGCCGAGGTCCTGGTCGACAGCGTCGATCCGTTGGACCGGCCGCGCGAGACGGGTGATGAGGACGGAGCCGGTGCAGCGGGCGGCTACGGCGGACCCGCGGGCGGCTTCGGCCAGTCTTCGGCTCCGCGGCAGCCCATGGCGCCTCCGCCCACTTCGATCGGTGATCATCCCGACCCGTTCGGTGACGAGTAGAGTCACGAAAGGAACCCAATATGCCACCACCTCCACCCAGAAGGCGCGGCCCCGGCAAATGGAAGCGGCCGCGGCGTAAGGTCTGCCAGTTCTGCGTTGATAAGGCCAAGGCCATCAACTACAAGAGCGCGGCCCGCCTGCGGAAGTACCTGACCGAGCGCGGCAAGATGGTGCCGCGCCGCACCAGCGGCACCTGCTCCAGCCACCAGCGCATGCTCAGCACCGCCATCAAGCGGGCGCGGCACATGGCGCTGATGATTTTCGTGGCGGAGTAGACCGAAAGCGCTGCAACCCCGGCGGGGCGGAGTCACATCCGCCCCGTCTGTACATGAGGGCTGACCTGCGCCGGTTGACTTCGGACGCGTGCCAGACTATAATCGCAGGCAATAGGGCAGTAGTCCGACCAGAAGGGGAACCACCGCATGGCGAGCGTCACTCTGCGCGACCTGACCAAAGAGTTCAAAGAGGTCGTTGCCGTGAACAAGCTGAACCTCGAGATCCGCGACAAGGAGTTCCTTGTCCTCGTGGGTCCGTCCGGCTGCGGCAAGACCACCGCGCTTCGCATGGTGGCCGGGCTTGAGGAGTCCACCTCCGGCGAAATCTTGATCGGCGATCGGGTCGTGAACGACGTGTCGCCCAAGGACCGGGACATCGCCATGGTGTTCCAGAATTACGCGCTTTATCCCCACATGTCGGTCTACGACAACATGAGCTTCGGCCTCCGCCTGAAGCGGACGCCCACCGGCAAGCCATGGCCCTTCAACGCGACGCGGACCTTCTCCAAGCAGGAGATTGATCGCCGCGTGAACGAGGCGGCCAGGCTACTGGGCATGGAGACCCTGCTGCAGCGCAAGCCCAAGCAGCTCTCCGGCGGCCAGCGCCAGCGCGTCGCGCTGGGTCGTGCGATCGTGCGGGAGCCCAAGGTCTTCCTGATGGACGAGCCGCTCTCCAACCTGGACGCCAAGCTTCGAGTGCAGACCCGCGCCGAGCTGATCAAGCTTCACCGGCGGCTGGGGATCACCACGATTTATGTCACGCATGACCAGGTCGAGGCCATGACCATGGGCGACCGCATCGCCGTCATGAACGCCGGCCTCATGCAGCAGTGCGACACGCCGCTGAACCTCTACAACCATCCCGCCAACGTCTTTGTCGCGGGATTCATCGGCTCACCTGCCATGAACTTCGTGCCTGTCACGGTCAAGGCCGAAGGCGACACGGTCAAGCTCGATGCGGGCTCGTTCAGCGTGGCGCTCCCCGCGGACAAGGCGGCTGTGGCGAAGGCCAAGGTCGGCTCCGAGTGCACGCTCGGCATCCGGCCCGAGGACATCTACGACGCGCAGTTGGCCGGTCTGGTCAAGCCCACGCCCGGCAATACCGTGAAGGTCGGCGTGGACGTTGTGGAGCCCCTGGGCAACGACGTGGAGATGTACCTGACGGCAGGTCCGCACGCGCTCATCGCCATGATCAACAACAAGACCGCGGCCAAGGCCGGCGACCAGGTCGATGTCGTCTTCGACATGGACAAGAGCCACCTCTTCGACAAGGCCACCGAGGCCGCCATCTACTAGTCAGGTCATCGGGCAGGCGCCTGACCGGCGGCCTGCGGTGCAGATATGGCTCAAGCCGTCCTTGCGCTGGACCAGGGCACAACAAGCTCAAGAGCCGTCGTCTACTCAGGCGACGGCTCGGTGCTGTCTGTCGCCCAGCGCGAGTTCCCCCAGCGTTTCCCACATCCCGGCTGGGTCGAGCACGATCCCGAGGAGATCTGGCAGTCGCAGGTCGACGCCGCCCAGGAGGCCCTGGCCGTGGCGCGCATGGACGCGGACCAGCTCAGCGGCATCGGCATCGCCAACCAGCGCGAGACCACCGTCGTCTGGGAGCGGCGCACCGGCAGGCCTGTCTGCCCGGCCATCGTATGGCAGGATCGGCGCACGGCCGAGGTCTGCGCCGAGCTGCGCGCTCAGGGATGCTCACCGCAGGTGCGGGAGATCACCGGGCTGGAGATCGACCCCTACTTCTCTGGTGTGAAGCTACGCTGGCTGTTGGACCAGGACCCCGAACTGGCCCGCCGCGCCGCCCGAGGCGAACTGGCCTTCGGCACCGTGGACGCGTGGCTCATCTATCGCCTGACGGGTGGCCGACGGCATGTCACGGATGTCTCCAACGCCTCGCGGACGCTGTTGCTCGACCTCGCGAGCCTGACGTGGTCCCAGCCCATGCTTGACCTGCTGGGGATCCCGCGCGAGATGCTGCCCGAGATCTGCCCGAGTTCCGGCCTGATCGATGAGACAGATCACGGCATCCTCGGCGGTTCGGCGCCGATCCGGGGCGTGGCGGGCGACCAGCAGGCCGCCCTGTTCGGGCAAGGCTGCGTGCGCCCCGGCCAGGCCAAGTGCACTTACGGCACGGGCTGCTTCCTGTTGGCCAACACAGGGGCGGCGCCCGTGGGCTCCCACAGCCGTCTGCTGACCACGGTGGCGTGGAGCATCGGACCCAATACAGCCTACGCGCTGGAGGGGAGCGTCTTCATGGGCGGCGCCGCCGTCCAGTGGCTCCGCGATGGGCTGGGCGTCATCCCCAGCTCATCAGAGGTGGAGCGACTGGCGGCTTCAGTGCCGGACTCGGCGGGTGTGGTGGTTGTGCCGGCCTTCACGGGCCTTGGGGCGCCGCACTGGGATCCCGATGCGCGCGGCGCCATCCTCGGCCTCACGAGGGGATCGACGTCAGCCCACATCGCCCGGGCCACGCTGGAGGGCATCGCCCACCAGGTTGCCGACGTAGTGGAGGCCATGGCCGATGATCGGGGCGCGCCATTGAACGAGATCCGCGTGGACGGCGGGGCGGCGGCGAATGACCTGCTGATGCAGATGCAGGCCGACCTGACGCAACTGCCGGTGGTGCGTCCCGCCGATCTGGAGACCACCGCACGCGGCGCGGCGATGCTGGCGGGGATGGCGCCGTCGGACGGCCCTGGCCCCGGCGCTGCGCTGTTTGAGCCAGATCTCCCATCGGCTGTAGCGACCTCCGCTCGGGCGCGGTGGCGGATCGCAGTGGGGCGCTCAAGCGGGCTTCCTGCTGTGGTCGGCTATATTGCGCAGGGGGGCTCGGTGCGTAAGAAGGAGAACGCGCGCGCGGTAGCGTATTTAGGTGCAGGTTCGTGCAGTCGCGCTGATCACCGAGTGGCGTGTGCGCTCGGTGTTCTGCCACGGAAGGAGGGCGCATTGAAGGGCGGAATAGAGATACCGCCGCCGGTGGCCGCGGCCATCATCGTGGTGCTGGTGCTGGTAGTCGGGTTCTTCATCTACCGCTCGGCGGGGCCGAAGCCGCTGGCCAAGATGGACAACTCGCAGATGATGAAGGCGTATGGGGCGTCCATGGGCAGTCGCCCGGGTACGCCCGGTCCGGGTGGCATGCAGGGCCAACCCCGTTAGGCCCGCCTTCGGGCGGCATCCTGAGAGCCGTTCAGACAGGCCGGATTGGATCCGGCCGGGGAGGAAAGAAGCATGAAGAACCGTCGTGGATTCACCCTGATTGAGCTGCTGGTCGTGATCGCGATCATCGCGATTCTGGCCGCCATCCTGTTCCCGGTCTTCGCTCGCGCTCGCGCCATGGCGCGCAAGACCTCCTGCTTGTCCAACCTCAAGAACATCAACATGGGCATGCAGATGTACACGCAGGACTACGACGAGCGGTTCCCGTTCTGGAACTGGGGCAACCGAGCCGCTACGCCCAGCAGCACCTTCTGGGCACCGGCCATCATGCCGTACGTCAAGAACCTCGCGGTCTTCCAGTGCCCGGATGACGTGCTCGAGTGGAACACGCCCGCCGACTGGACGCGCGACGTGGTAGACGGCGGCGCGGGCGACCCGTTCCGCACGCCGGCCGGCTGCAACTTCTGGGATCGCTGCAACCCGAAGTTCAACTCCTACGCCTACAGCGAGCCGCTGGTCTGGAAGGGCAAGATCGCCGGCGTGACCAATGTTGCCGGCACCGTCATGGTCGGCGAGGGCGCCATCCCGCTGATCGACCCGTGGTCCGACCAGGCGGGCAAGGTCGTCGCCCGCGCCGCCTTCGCCGCCCAGCGCGAGGGCTGCTGCATGATGTGGGGCAACCTGGCAAACGGTAGCGGCGGTTGGTGGACCCCGCAGGAGTGGATCAACAGCTACGGCCAGGCCAAGTGCGACGATTCCACCCGCCACAATCCGGGCGCGAACATGACCTACGTCGACGGCCATGCCAAGTTCATCCGCTGGCAGGATATGACCGCCGACAAGATGAACCCGACCAGCTAGCCTCCATCGCATCGCTTCGATGCACTCCGGCCGGCCCCGCCCTCGGCGACGAGGGATGGGCCGGCCGTTCTGGTCTCAGACGCCCAAAATGCAACTCGGGTCGCGGATTGACGGCGGGGCGGGGTAGGCCGCAGGTATAATCTGTCGCGGCATGCGCCATAGAAAGACGCGTAGAGCCGTTCGCCCCGGGGTTGCCCGAGGACGACGGTTCATGCGCAAGCAATTAGGAGCAAGCATGAAACCGTCCGGCAAGCCCACCACAGAGACCGCGCACGACATTCTGCACCAGCGCGAACGCCCCCTGGGCGCCTTCTTCAACCCCAAGTCCGTCGCCGTCATCGGAGCTACCGAAGAGCACGGCAGCGTTGGCCGCACGATCCTCTGGAACCTCGTCAGCAACCCGTTCGGCGGCACCGTCTTTCCGGTGAACCCCAAGCGTTCGGGTGTGCTGGGCGTGAAGGCGTACCCCAATATAGCCTCGGTTCCCGAGCAGGTCGACCTGGCCGTGGTGGTTACCCCTGCGCGCGTCGTTCCGCAGGTGATCGAGGAGTGCGGGCAGGCGGGCATCAAGGCGGCCATCGTGATTTCCGCCGGGTTCCGCGAGGTGGGAGCGCCGGGCATCGAGCTGGAGCGGCAGCTGCTGGCCAACGCGAAGCGGCACGGGATGCGCATCGTCGGCCCAAACTGCCTGGGCCTCATGTCGCCGCCGTCCGGCGTCAACGCCACGTTTGCGTCCGCCATGGCGCGGCCCGGCACCGTGGGCTTCCTCAGCCAGAGCGGCGCCCTCTGTACCTCGGTGCTCGATTGGAGCCTCCACGAGCAGGTCGGCTTCAGCGCGTTCGTCTCCATCGGCGCCATGGCCGATGTGGGTTGGGGCGACCTGATCGACTATCTGGGTGACGATCCGCATACCCGCAGCATCGTCATCTACATGGAGTCCATCGGCGACGCCCGGGCATTCCTCTCCGCCGCCCGCGAGGTGGCCCTGACCAAGCCCATCATCGTGATCAAGGCCGGCCGCACCGAGCAGGCCGCCAAGGCCGCGGCAAGCCACACCGGCAGCCTCACGGGTAGCGACGAGGTGCTGGACGCCGCATTCCGGCGGTCAGGCGTCCTGCGGGTGGAGCGCATCTCAGACCTCTTCTACATGGCCGAGGTGTTGGCCCGCCAGCCGCGCCCCAAGGGCCCGAGGCTCACGATCCTCACCAACGCCGGCGGCCCCGGCGTGCTGGCCACCGATACGCTGGTCACCGGCGGCGGCGAACTGGCCCAGATCTCCGACGAGACGATCGCCGCGCTGAATGAGGTGCTCCCCGCCGCGTGGAGCCACGCCAACCCGATCGACATCCTGGGCGACGCGCCGCCTTCGCGCTACGCCAAGGCAGTGGAGATTGCTGCAAAGGACCCGAACAGCGACGGGCTCCTGGTCGTCCTCACTCCGCAGTCCATGACCGATCCGACCCAGACGGCCGAGCACCTGCGCCCCTACGCGCACCTGGAGGGCAAGCCCCTCCTGGCGAGCTGGATGGGCGGGGCAGACGTCGTGGCGGGCGATTCAATCCTGAACCACGCCAGCATCCCCACGTTCCCGTATCCCGACAGCGCCACGCGTGCGTTCAACTTCATGTGGCAGTACAGCTACAACATCCGCGGCCTCTATGAGACGCCCATGGCCGTTACGGATGCGGACGGCGCCGGCATCGACCGCGCCGCAGCGGCCACCATCCTCAAAGAGGTCCGCGACTCGGGACGCACCATCCTGACCGAGTACGAGTCGAAGAAGCTGCTCGAAGCCTACGGCATCCCCACGGTCGAGACCGGCCTGGCCGAGAGTGCCGACGAGGCCGTCAAGGCGGCCGATGAGCTGGGGTATCCCATTGTCCTGAAGCTCCACTCCTTCACCATCACCCACAAGACCGATGTGGGCGGCGTAAAGCTGAACCTTCGCGACGCCGATGCCGTGCGCCGGGCCTACGCCGAGATCGAGGCGTCGGTGAACGAGATTGCCGGCGCGGGGCACTTCAACGGCGTCACCGTGCAGCGTATGGCCAAGCTCGACGGCTACGAAGTGATCCTCGGCAGTAGTGTCGATCCCCAGTTCGGCCCGGTCCTGCTATTCGGAACAGGCGGGCAGCTCGTCGAGGTCTTCAAGGACCGCGCCCTGGGCCTCCCGCCGCTCACCACCACGCTGGCCCGCCGCATGATGGAGCAGACCAAGATCCTCAAGGCCCTCAAGGGCGTGCGCGGCCGCAAGCCCGTGGACGTGGATGCCCTGGAGCAGCTCATGGTTCGCTTCAGCTACCTGGTTGTGGAGAACCGCACGATCAAGGAACTGGATATCAATCCGCTGCTGGCGTCGCCGGAGGGCATCATCGCACTGGATGCCCGCGTCGTCGTCTTCGACCAGAGCGTGGCCGATGCCGACCTGCCCAGGCTCGCGATCCGTCCGTACCCGGTCCAGTACATCGACACCTGGGAGATCGGTGGCGGCGGTTCCGTCACCATTCGGCCGATCCAGCCGGAGGATGAGCCGCTGGTGGCGAAGTTCCACGAGACGCTGTCCGACCAGAGCGTCTACTTGCGCTTCTTCCACGCCATGAAGCTGAGCCAGCGCGTGGCGCACGACCGTATGGTCCGCATCTGCTTCAACGACTATGACCGCGAGATCGCGCTCGTCGGCGAGATCCAGGACCCGCGGACCGGTGAGCCGATGATCGCGGGCGTGGCGCGCCTGAGCCGCCTTCCGGGCACCGCCGACTCCGAGTTCTCGCTGCTCGTCAGTGACGAGTACCACGGCAGGGGTCTGGGCACGGAGCTGCTGAAGCGCCTGATCCAGGTTGCCAGGGACGAGAAGATCGAGCGCATCCTGGCCGACATCCTGCCGGAGAACTACGTCATGCAGCATGTCTGCGAGAAGGTGGGCTTCGTGCTTCAGCGCATTGTGGATGAGCCCATGGTGAAGGCCACGTTCATCGTTGGAGCCTAGCGCGTCGTCGTCGCGGATGGGGATCAAGGGGGGAGATGCCGGCAGATCGGCTTCTCCCCCTTCCCGTGAGGCGCAGGCGCCTGATTTTGGGGCTAGACTGATGGCGGAAGCACGGTCGGACTACCCGGGCCGCGCAGGCCAAGGGCAGAGCCCGGCCCAACCAGGGGACCACATGAACACAAACGAGACCGGAACCACGAGTCGGCGCGAATTCCTCCGTAACGGCGGCGGGGTCGCCGCGCTATCGGCGCTGGGCGGCATAGAGCTACCAACGGCGCACGTGCAGGGGAGCGACCTGATCCAGGTGGCGATTGTCGGTTGCGGCGGGCGTGGCAGCGGGGCTGCCGTGCAGGCCCTGAACACCCAGAGCGGGCCGATTAAGCTGATTGCCATGGCGGACGCGTACGCCGACCGGCTGAACGGCAGCTTCAACTCCATCAGCAAAGAGGCCGGCGCCAAGGTGGACGTGCCGGAGTCGCGCCGGTTCGTTGGCTTCGATGCCTATAGGAAGGCCATGGATTGCCTGAAGCCCGGCGATGTGGTGATCCTGACCACGCCGCCCGCGTTTCGGTGGGTCCACTTCCAGTACGCCATCGAGAAGAAGCTGCATGTGTTCATGGAGAAGCCCATCACCGTGGACGGCCCGACCAGCAAGAGGATGCTGACGCTGGCGGCCGACTCGGTGGCAAAGAACCTGAAGGTCGGCGTGGGCCTCATGTCGCGCCATGCCCGCCCGCTGCAGCAGTTGCATGATCGCGTCCGGAGCGGCGAACTGGGCGAAATCCTCCTCATGCGGGGCTACCGCATGCACGGCCCCGGCGGCTACTTCGAGTCTCCCGCCAAGCCGGCCGACATCAGCGACCTCGACTATCAGGTTCGGCGCTTTCACAGCTTCCTCTGGGCCAGCGGCGGCAACTTCAGCGACTTCTACATCCACGTGATCGACCACTGCTGCTGGATGAAGGACGCGTGGCCCGTGAAGGCGCAGGCCCTGGGCGGCCGCCACTATAAGAACTGCCCGAACGGCGCTCCGGCTGTCGACCAGAACTTCGACACCTACTCGGTGGAGTACACCTTCGCGGATGGGACCAAGTTCCTCTTCGATGGACGGTGCATGAACGGCGCGCAGGTCATCTACTCCAGCTACCTGCACGGCACCAAGGGGCTGGCTATCGCCTCGCGCGCCAACGACTGCGGCGGCCCGTCGGCCATCTACCGCGGCCAGAACGCCGATCCGGCCAACCTGCAGTGGCAGTCCACCGACCGGTCCAACCCGTACCAGAACGAGTGGGATGCGTTGATCGAGGCGATCCGCAAGGACAAGCCCTACAACGAGGCCAAGCGCGGCATCGAGGCGAGCCTGGTGACCAGCATGGGCCGCATGGCGGCGCACACGGGCCAGGAGATCACCTACGACCAGATCCTGAACTCCGACCACGAGTTCGCGCCGGGCCTGGACAAGCTGACCTCGGAGACGCCTGCGCCACTCCAGCCCGGCCCCGACGGCCGCTACCCGACCCCGAAACCGGGCATCGTCATCGCACGCGAGTTCTGACAGGCCGGCTCGCACCGCACAACAGACGCCACGGGGCCCCTCGCCGACCTTTGCCGGTCCGGCGAGGGGCCCTGCTGCATGGCGCTACGGCTTGCGGCTCTGCTTGTAGAGGTCGGCGAGCGTCTCGGGCATCACCACCTCCACGCCGTCGGCGATCAGGCGGTCGGCCAGCTCGCGGTACTGGTCGGCGTTCAGGCCCCAGTTGCCGATGAAGACGTGCAGGAAGAGAGGCCGCACGCCTTTGTCCATCACCTGGCGCACATCGCGGTAGACGTCGTCCTTATCCACCATGCGGCTCACCGAGTGGAACGCCACGGCATCGCCCACGGGTTCGGCGGTCCTGGCGGGGTCGGTGGTCTCGCGGCCGTAGCCGCCCATCAAGGCGACGCAGTTGCGCAGTCCGGCGTAGTCCTTCAGCCTCGCCGAGCCTGGGCCGCCGTAGTCCATGATCCAGTTCCACCGCTCGCCCGCGTGGCCGAGGTAGGCGGAGGTCTGGGCGATGTAGTCCTGCACTACGCGGCCGCGGTCCTTGCCGAAGTTGTCGCCATAGGCCGACATGTACATGTAGCCGACCCCGGAGACCGCGCCGCCCACGCTGTCCTGTGGCTCCAGATGCGTCTTCAGCATGGAGAACGCGACCGGGTTGAGGTCCACGATGTTCGGTCCCATGGTGTAGGAGACGGCGAAGCCGCGCGGGCCCTTCTCGCGCATCCGGCGCATGTAGTCGAGCATGAAGGAGCCGGGACCGTTCCAGAGGCACTGATTGTCGCCGTCCGACAGCACCAGCGAGGCGTAGACCTTGCCGCGGTCCAGCGGCACCTTGCGCACGGGCGGCATGGTGAACGTGCCGCGCGCGCTGGGGAAGGCCGAGAGGAGCGACATGTTGCCCATGTGGTCGGCCGGGACCAGGTACTTGCCGCACCGCGAGAAGAGGGCCACGCCGCGGTTCTCGCCGATGCCGTCAGAGGGCTCCACCTGCGGGTACCCAAGGATGGGGATATTCACCGGGAAGTCGCGGGACAGGGTCCGCTCGAACCACTCCTCCTCGGCCCACCGGTCGGCGCCGGGCTTGTCGGCGTCGGTGCCGCCCACGATCCAGAAGGTGAAGGTGCGGTGCGCCATGGCGTAGTCATACAGCCCCGGGCGCTTGGTGGGCGCGGAGAGGACCAGCGTGCGACGGTTGAAGCGCGCCTTGTAACGGGCGGTGAGCTCCTTGTACCCGTCCAGCGTCCGCTTCCAGCGGCCACGCAGGTCCATGCGCACGCGTAGCCCGTGGCGCTGCACCAACTCGGGGTGGGCGACGACCCAGCCCTCCATGCTCCCGATGATGACCGCCAGGTTCTCCGAGCCGTGGAGCGCCGGATCGTAGACCACGGCGTCGCGGCGCGGGTAGCGGCGGAAGAGGGCCGCGGCGTCGGGAATGGTCTCCACGCCGTCGATGCGCCCCTGGCGAAGCATCTCGCGCGACATGCCGTTTCGGTCGGCGATAAGGAGTTCGTTGCGGGTGCGGTTCACCAGCCCCTGGAGCGTGCGGAAGAGGATCGACTCCTCGGCGCTGCATCCCTCGGCGGCGAAGTGGTAGAGGCGGCGCTCGGGTGGCGCCAGCCGGGCATACAGGTGGTCGCGTCGGGGCAGGAAGAGGGGCCTGATGTCGGCTATGCGCCCGATGGGGGCGTTCCGGAAGGCGCCGGTGACGGTGACCTGGTGGATCTTGCCGCCCCAGCCGTCGTCCGGCTTGCCGTCGCCCACCCGCAGGTAGACGAACCCGCCCTTCCGCGTGTAGGGGGACAGGTCGAGCGTCAGGGGTTCGCCGCTGTCGCGGGTGTACATGCCGGCCGGGTCGAAGCGCTCGCCGTCGCTGGAGAGATCCACCTTGAACTGGGCGGTGATGCGCATCGCCAGCGAGGCCCGCGTATTGGGCCTGAAGGCGAAGCGATAGACGATGTAGGAGCCGCCGTCCTGGAACCGTGTGCGCTCCGACTCGATCTCCTGCGAACCCAGGTTGCGGTAGATGAACTGCCGCTCCACTGCGCTGAGCGGGAGGAACTTGATGGTGCGCACGGCCTGTGCCGGCTTGGGCGCGGGCTGCGGAGAGGCGGCCGACGATGCCGACGGGAGCAGTGCGGTTGGCGCCGCGGCTGCCAGGGCGGCGAGCGCCGTGCGGCGCAGAGATGGCAAAATGGGCATGGATACCTCGCGTGGGCCCAGGGCCGATGGTTGCCATAGTGTAGCGCGAAGCCCTCGAAGCGCGATGTGGGGTAAGACTACGGTGACGCCGCTGATCCACTGTGGGCGGTCGACACATAGACGGGGGATACGCATGGCACTCGGGATCCTGGCTGCACTCTCCGTACTGCTGCTCCCGGCCGCGGAGGCCGACTTCGTGCTGGTGAAGGAGGGCAAGCCCACCGCGTCGATCGTTGTGGACGCCGCCTGCCTGGCGACGGCGCCCGGACCCGAGGCCGCCAAGCGGCGCGCTGCGGCCCTGGACCTGCAGGACGTGATCCGGAGGATGTCGGGCGCCCTGTTGCCCATCGCATCGGCCGATGCGGCTCCTGCGGGCCGCCTCATCCTGGTCGGGCCGAGCGCGGCCGCCGAACGAGCCGGTGTCGCGATCCCGTCGGGCCTGACGCCAGATCGGAAGGAGGAGGGGTTTGTCCTCCATTGCACGGCGGACAGGCTGCTGCTGGCCGGCAACGACGCGGGGCCCTACCACGGCACCGAGTACGCCGTCTACAGCCTGCTCCACCGCCTCGGCGCCCGCTGGTTCATGCCCGGTCCGTATGGGGAGTACCTGCCCTCGACGCCCGACCTGAGCCTGCCGCCGGTGAGTGATCGCCAGACGCCCTCGTTCCGCCTCCGCAACTGGTGGCTGCACACCAACGCTGAGATGGCCGTGCAGGAACGGATCTGGAAGCTGCGCAACGGCATGAGCCCCGAGACGCCCATCGCGATCCCCGGCGATTCGTCCGTCCGTGGCGTGGTCGCCGACGCTGCGCTGGCCGCAACGAAGCCCGAGCTCTTCGCCAAGAACGCCGACGGTACGCCCAACCTGTCGCTGCCCAACCTGACCGGCGCCGAGGCCCGTCAGTTGGCGGCCGACAAGATCAAGGCCATCTTCCGGGCGGACCCCAACGTGGCCTCGCACGGGATCGCGCCGGACGACGGGCTGCCGCGCGACTTCGGCGCCGAGACCCGCAAGCTGAACCAGAACTTCGTGCAACTGGGCGGCCGCGAGGGCGAGCCCGCCGAGGTGAGCACCAGCGAGGAGTGGTTCTCCTTCGTCAACGCCGTCACCCGCGAGGTGAACAAGGAGTTCCCGGACCGGATCGTCGTGACGAACGGCTACGCCAACCGAGACCTGCCGCCCTTCGGCGTGGCCATCGACCCGCACATCAGCGTGATGTATGCCGCCATCTGGTCGGATACGCTCCACGCCTACGACGACGCGAAGAGCTGGCAAGCCGTGCGGCAGGGCCAGAACCTGCGCCGCTGGGCGGGAATGTGCGACAAGGTGTGGGTCTACGGTTACGACTACACGATGCTCACCACCGGGCTCACGCCCGTGCCGGTGACGCGCAAGCTGGCGCGCGACCTGCCGCTGATGCAGAAGTGGGGGGTCATCGGCTTCCACAGCGAGTCGCGCAACGTCTGGATGGAGAGCGGCATACTCACCCGCTACCTGCGCGCCCGCCTGCAGTGGAACACGGCCCTTGACGTCAAGGGCGCCGCCCAGGACTTCCACAGCCGCTGGTACGGCGCTGCCGCCGCGCCCGCCGCGGCGTTCTGGGATGCCATCGAGCAGGTGATCGAGGGCACGCACATGCTGGGGCACGAGGACCGCGTGTTGCCGTATGTGTACACCCCTGAACTGATCGCGGCCCTCGACGGGCATGTGACCGAGGCCGAGCGTCTCGCCGCCGACGATCGATCTAAGGTCCACGTGCGGGCCGATCGCCTCATCCTCGACCATCTGAAGGCATACATGGCCATGAACCAGGCCGAGTTCGACGGCAAGTTTCTCGAAGCCGCCCGCCAGGCCGACGCCATGATGGCCTGCCGCAAGCAGCTCAATGCCATCAACCCGCTCTACTGCCTCGCCGACGAGCAGCGGTACGACTCCGGCGTCTGGTACTGGGGCGCCCTGGACCGCGCCGCCTACTACCGCAAGCTGGCCGACCAGACGGAAGGGCGCACCGGGGATCTGGTGGCGCTTCTGCCCGAGAGGACGGCGTTTCGAACCGATCCCACAGACACGGGCCGCTTCTCCGGCTGGTATGAGCCCTCCCTCAACGCGGCGGCATGGCCCACGGTGGCAACCACCAAGCCCTTCTACGCCCAGGGCTTCATGTCGGGTGACGGCTATCCCTACACGGGCGCCGCCTGGTACCGGTTCACTGCTGACGTGCCCGCCTGGGCCAAAGGGCGGAAGGTGCGCCTCTTCGCGCCGGCCGTCGAGACCGAGGCGTGGGCCTGGGTGAACGGCCGCTACGTCGGACACAGGGCCTACCGCGAGGCCTACGAGCGGCCCAACGAGCTTTCGTTGGATATCTCGGATGCCCTGAAGCCCGGCGCGCGCAACGAGGTGGCCATCCGCGTCCATACGAGCCTGAACCCCGCCGCGGCGGGAGGCGGGCTTGTTTCGCGTGTGATGCTGATCGCGGACAAGTAGGCCGGCTTGCCCAACGCGCCGCGCCGGCGTGCAATGCGTGTGACGCTGGACGCTGCATGAGGGGGATCCGGCATGGCGCGCGATCAGGTCCGGAAGGAGCCGCTGCACGAGTATCTACCGGAGTTCGTAGGGCTGTTCCTGCCGCGCATCGCTGAGCAGATCGACTTTTAGCGCCTGCAGTTCCTGGAGAAGGAGGTCTTCACCGACCTGCGGCTCACCGAAGCGCAGGAGGCCAGGCTGGAAAGGCTGATCCGGGAGACGGGCGCGGAGGAGGTGGCGAAAATGGTGAACGTATACGAAGAGAAGGGCATGCAGCGTGGACTGCTTCAGGCGACTGAGCTTGGGCTCGAACTGCGGTTCGGCTCTGCGGCTCTGAGCCAGATGGATGCCATCCGCACCGTGAGTAGCGTGGACGTGCTGGGGGCGTGAAGGACTCCCAGAAGGTGGTGCAGTCGCCCGAGGAGCTCCGCTCGTACTACACGGAATAGCCGGGCCAGGCACATGCCGCCATGTGATCGAAGGCCCGGCAGGGATCGCTCCCGGCCGGGCCTTCGTCGTGTACCTGCCGCTCGGATCGCCTACCCGATGGTCATCGGGTCGCCGTGGATCGGCGGCAGCGGGTGTGGGCGGACCATGATGCCGCCCTGCTCGTAGCTCTCCATGACCGCCCAGGTGTACTCGAGCGCGGCCAGGGCGTCGCGGCCGGAGGCGCGGACGTTCTCGAAGTAGACCTGATTCTCCACATCCTCCAGGAAGGCGTGGATGCGGCGGGGGAAGGTCTCGCCGAAGTCCGTGATCCCGGTGTTCATCGTCTCGGGCTCGTTGGAGCCGCCGCCGGGCTTGTCGGCGGAGCCGGCCGCCTCGCTGCCGGGCGCGGGCCAGAACGTGATCTTCTCGATGCAGTTCTCGATGCAGAAGGTGCCCCTGGTGCCGGCCACCTCGATGCTCCACCAGCCGCCCAGGCCGTAGGTGGCGTCGCCGCGCTGGCTGAGCAGAACGCCGACGCAGTCGTTGGCGAACTTCACGTTGACGCTCACCGAGGAGAGCATGACATCGCTGGCGCTGCGGCGGCAGCCGGGCCGGTTGGCGAAGGCCTGGACGTGCGTGACGTCGCCGCAGAAGTAGCGCATCACGCTGAACGGGTGCGACAGGAAGGCCTTGAGGTGGGCATACGGGAAGCCCCACCAGCGGGAGTCCTTCATCGGCGCATAGGTGGGCTCGCCGGCGGAGAAGCCCATCTTGTGCAGGCAGTAGACCATCTCGCCGATGCGGCCATCCTTGATGTACTGCATGGCCTTCTCGGCGGGCGGCGTGAAGTAGTGGTTCAGGTTGCAGCCCAGCCGGACGCCCTTCTCGGCGGCCTTGGCGACCAGCTGCCGGGCCTCGCCCACGTCGTTGCAGAGCGGCTTCTCGACCAGCACGTTCTTGCCGGCCTCGACGGCCTCCATGGCCGGCTCGAAGTGCCAACTGCCGTTCTCGTAGCCGCCGGTGGTCACGTCGACCATGTCCAGGTCTTCGTTGCGCAGCATGTCCGTCAGGCTGTAGTAGGCTCGGACGCCCATCTTCTCGGCCGCTTCATCGGCGCGGGCCTTAACGACGTCGCAGACCGCCACGAAGTCGCTCAGGGGGTCGGCCTTGTGCGCGTTGGCGTGGCCCATGCCGATGCCGCGCATGCCCACGATCCCTACCTTGACTGCCATCTGTCTTGGTCCTTTCCTAGCCGGCCGCTACTTGCGGGCCTCGGCCTGCAGCCGGGCGGCCTGGCCCGGGTCGCCGATATGCAGCGTGTCGTACGCCTGCTGCGATGACGTGAACGGCCCAACGCCCTCGTACCCGTGCCAGTCGCCCTGGGTGAGCATGGGGTTGGCGGCGCCGGTCTCGGCCTCGCGCCTGGCGATCCACGCCTCCATGCGGCCCTTCAGGCAGGCCACCACGTCGGGGTAGGTCTCGGCGAGGTTGTTGTACTCCTCGGGATCCTGTACGAGGTTGTAGAGCTCCACCGGCGGCTTGAAGTGGAAGTCCGGCTCCAGCGCGACCATGAGCTTCCACTCGGGGGTCCGCCAGCCGTGCTTCCGCATCCAGGTGCACTCGGTGATGTAGATCTCGGTCTCGTGGGAGGCCGCCTCGCCGCGTACCATGTCCATGAGGCTCTTGCCGTCGAACTCATGGCCCGGCGTCTCGATCCCCGTGAGCTCGAGCAGCGTGGGGACGAGGTCCTTGTGCTGGTTGTAGCCGGTGATCCGCTTGCCCGCGGGCACCTTGCCGGGGTACTTGATAATCAGCGGCACGTGCAGCGTGCAGTCGTACATGCCATGGTGATCGAACCAGCAGTCGTGGTCGTAGAGCGTCTCGCCGTGGTCCGAGGTGATGACGACGATGGTCTCATCCTCGATGCCCAGCTTCTCAAGGCTGGTGAAGATCGCCTGGATGGCGGAGTCCATGTAGGCTACCGCGCCGTCGTATTGGGCGACGACGTAGTCCTTGTCCGAGCAGCCCACGGGGAGCCACGCCGCGAAGTAGTCGCAAAAGGGCTTGAAGGTCATCACCGGCTCCATGGACTGGTTGGCCGGATCGCACTCGTCGCCGTGGTAGAAGATGCGCTCGAAGGGCGCCGGCGGCAGGTACGGGGTATGCGGGTCCATGTGGCGGAGGAAGAGCAGGAAGGGCTGGTCCTGCTCGGCCAGGCGCTTCAGCTCGGGGATCGCCACGGCGTTCAGGTTCTCGGCCTTCGGGCTCTTGCCGTCCTTCTCGGCGCCCCAGCCGGAGAAGTCCAGGTAGGTGTCGAAGCCGCGGGAGGCCGGGTTGCCGGTGAAGCCGACGCAGGTGGTGGTGTAGCCGTTCTCGCGCAGGATCTCGGCGAGCGTCTTCACTCCGTCGCGGAGGCCGCCTCGGTGGCGGAGGGCCACGACGGAGGTGCCGAAGCAGTCCATGCCGGTCAGCATGTTGGAGTAGCCGCTGGTGGTCGGTATGTGGGCGCTGATGGCGTGCTCGAACAGGGTGGCTTCGGCCGCGAGCTTGTCCATGTGCGGCGTGGTGTTCAGCGGATAGCCATAGCAGCTCATGTGGTCGGCCCGGAGGGAGTCGATCCCCAGGAGTAGGATGTTGGGCTTGCGCCCGGTGCAGCAGGTGCTCATTGTACGCGTGTCCTCAAGGAAAGTGTGGTGCTTCTGGGCGTTGTTTGACAGCGGGCAGGCGTTTTCCTGCCCTGTGGCCGCACAATCGGCGGTTCAGGTCAATCGGCGTGCGGCGCGCACCGCCACGAGCTGGGCGGGAAGGCAATAGGGTGCGGCGGGCGCCCCCGCGGGCAGCGTGACCTGCTCGTAGGCGGTCATGTGGCCCTCGGCCTGGTGGTAGAGGATGTGGCCCCAGAGGCAGTAGCGGACCTCGCTCCTGAGCTTGAGGCGCCACATCCCGTCGAGCAGGTCCGCCATGGGCCAATCGTCGGCGCGGTCGAGGAAACGGGTCATGCCGAGCCACTGGCCGCCGCCCGCCAGCCGCGCCGCCACGATGCGGTGGGAGAGGTCCTCCGTCAGGGCGTCGCTGGCCAGCAACTCCGGCCAGTAGCGGTAGTTGGTGTAGGATCCGAGTTCTGTGTCGGTGACGCGCTCCTTCGGCGCCTCCATGCCGAGGCCTGCGGGCTCCTCTGCGAAGGGCGCCAGCCACCAGGGCGTGCGGGTTGCGCCCCATGTCTCGCGGACGGCTCCGTTCAGCGTGAGGCGCAGGCGGAGGGCCGTGCGGGCCGAATCTACCGCATCGCCCGCGAGCCCCAGCTTCTTCTCCGCCAGCCATGCCCAGTCGCGCAGGCCACGGGAGATCCATGCGGCGTTGTGGAAATAGCGCGCGGGCAGGTGGGCCATGTCGGCTTCGGGCACGCCGGATGGAAGCTCGGGCATGGGCGCGGGACCGACCACGTCGGCCAGCATCCGCGCGATCCGAAGGAAGGGCGTGCAGTGGAGGCGGACCCACGCCCTCGCGCCGCCCCGTTCGGCCACTCGGCGGAGCGTGGTCAGGAGCTGGCCGTACTCGCTGAGCGAGGGCGCGTAGTAGTCGACCGTGCCGTCCTGCCGCACGAACCGCCGGGTCCACGCCTCCAGCAGTTGCTGGGCGCGTTCGGTGAACCCCCAGGCCGTCAGCGCATCGACGGCGGCGATGATGGTGGGCGGGAAGCCGTCGTGCTCCTCGGCGGCGTAGGCGTCGGCGCCGTACTTGGGCTGGTCGCCCTGGAACGTCAGGTCGATGTGCGCCAGGCCGATGCGAACGGCCTTCTCCATCAGCGGGTGCTCGAACCGAGCGCCTTCGGGCAGCGCCAGCGCGTCGGCCAGCCGCTTCACACGGCGCGGGTCGAAGGCGGGCTCGCCCTGCAGCGCAGGAGCGCAGCGGCGCATGCGGAGGGCTGTGCGCTTGCCCGCGGTCAGCAGGTCTGGCCGGTAGGGGTCCTCCAGCGTCTCGAATGGGCCGGGCATGGGCTCCAGAGCCGGCGTCGCCGGATCAGTCATGGAACACCCGGCTGGCCTTCACGTGCTCGATGAACCGATCCATCATGCTGTCGGGGATGTTGGACGGCATATGGTTGCCCACGGCAAGGATGACCCCGGCGCACTGCCGCGCGATGCGCAGTGTCTCGTCGATGGTCTCGCGCACCGTCTCCCACGTGCCGAATGAGAGGTCGCGGCAGTCCACGCAGCTCCCGACCAGCGCCTTGCTCTTGCCCACGCGCTCTGCCATGGCGCCGAACCGGTTGCAGGGCTCGAAGATGAAGCCGTCAGCGCCGGCCTCGGAGAGGTCCTCCACGAACATCTCGAACAGCCCGTCGGAGCAGAAGAGGACCTTCTTCCCGGCGGCGTGGAGGGGCTTCCACAGCTCGGCGTAGCGGGGAATGATGATGTCGCGGTAGATTGAGGGGTTCATGAAGGCGCCGGCGCTCCAGACGAAGTCGTCGTGCTGGATGATGACCTCCACGCTGGTCTGCGCCCAGGCCTTCATATGGTGCAGCGTGAAGAGGAAGAAGCGGTCCCAGACCGCCTCCATGCGCTTGCGGTTGGCGGCCGCCTCCAGCAGCATGTCCCATCCGAAGGCCTGGATGCCGCCGGAGACGATGGTCTTGTAGTAGCCGCCCGTCACAAGCTGGTTGGGCCGCGACTGGAGCGCCGCCGTGACGCCGCGCTGGTAGGCCGCCACCTGCTCGTCGAAGTCCGGCAGCCCGTACTCGGCTACAGGGTCGAAGGCCCAGACCTCTTCCGGCGAGGTGAAGGGGCAGGTAGCGGGCTGGTGCAGGTCGCTGCCGTCACCGGCGTAGGCCGCGTGGCCCATGTCGGTGCAGCGGCCGCGGGCGCCCCAGTTGCCGTGGAGGCCGTCGTCGGTGCTCCAGCAGAGGTCGATGCCCCAGTCGTCGTAGAGTGCGCGCCAGAGGCCGGGGTCGTCCTGCGCCAGACCCAGCCGGGCGGCGGCGTACTCGGGATGGTACTCCAGGCTGTACTCGGTGTGGCCCACCTGGCCGGTGGGTCTCAGATTGATGATATCAAGGGCCAGTTGGCGGCTCATGGCGTCCTCCGGGGTCTAGAAGGAATCATTGGTCCACATGGGCGGGCCCGCGAAGAAGCGCTCCATGGCAGCGCACTGCGCTTCGTCGTGGACGGTGATGAGGCCGGCCCGGCGCAGCTGGCCCGTCGTCGGGGCGCCGTAGAGGCACTGCGAAAGCTCGCCGATTTCGATCTCGATGCCCGGATCTGTCGTGGTCGGCGCCACCGAGGCCTCGCCTGAGGCTGCCGTCACAGTCCACGTCCCATCGTTCCACGGCGCGCTTGGGTCGGCCACGCGCACGATGAAGGAGGCCTCGACGCCGCGTGAGGCGCCCCAGGCCCGGAGCGCGGCGGGAACATCGACGATGCGGCCCTGCGTCACCGGCGCCGTTCGGGTCTCAAGGTCCCAGTGGCAGAGGTGGCAACGGAGGTCGTCGTCGGCGGGGGCTTCCCACTCGAACCGCGAGACCTGCATGTCGTGGCGGCGCAGCAGGCCGAGGAGTGCGCGCTTGGCCGCCGGCGTCCGGCAGATTAACTCGCGGAGGTGCGTGCTGTCTCGGCTCCCGCCGCGGTAGGTGAGGTAGCCCTCCAGCGTCCCATCCGCGGGATAGAGGTAGGTATAGGTGAACTCCTTCTCCGCGTGGCCGAGCATCTGCTTCCACTGCGCCTCGTCGCGGGCGATGAGGCCCCGGTAGCCTGCGGCGAACCGGCCGTAGAGCTCCTGGACAGCGGCGTGGTCGGCCTCCTCGGCGGCGCGCACGTGGCGGGTCTCGGGGCAGTTCTGCATCGCGGAGGTGGGAACGCCGTAGCGGCGCTTCTCGCCCACCCACGCCCAGCCCAGGCGCCGGTAGTAGGCCCAGCTGAAGGGGAAGAGCGTGGAGATCGTCTGGCCCTCGTCGCGCATACCCTCCAGGGCCCTGCGCATGCACATGCCCGCGTAGCCCTTGCCGCGCGCCGTGGGGTGGCAGGCCACGCCGGCGATGCCTCCCATCTTCATCACGAGGTCGCCGCCCATGTGGCACTCGTAGGGCGCGATGGCCGCCTGCGCCTTCAGCGTGGCTCCCTCGAAGACCCCGTAGCCGTTCATGGCCTGGGTGGAAGGGTCGCGGATCCACCCGTCGTCCCTGCCTCCGCGCATGAAGGCCTGGGAGATGAGGCCGAAGACCTGGCCCAGGTCGTCCTCAGTGATGCGGCGAAGCTCCATCGGTGCGTTTCCTCTGTGATCGGCGCGGTGTCGTCAGGCCGTCTCGGTGCGTCCGCCGGACTGCTTGCCCGGCGCCATGTTGATCAGCACCGCGGTAAGGATCAGCCCACCGCGCACGACGTGCTGCCAGTACTCGTTCACGTTCATCAGCGTCATCCCGTTGACCAGCACGCCGAGGAAGACGAGACCGATGAGGGTACCACGCACGGAGCCCGCGCCGCCCAGAAGGCTGGTGCCGCCGATGATGACCGCCGAAATGACGTCCAACTCCCAGCCCTGCGCCGTCGTCGCGGAGCCGGACATGATCTGCGCGGCCTGCAGGATGCCCGCCAGCGCCGAGCAGAAGCCCACGATGGCCATGACCCTGATCTTGATGCCGCCCACGTCGAGCCCGCTCAGGCGCGCCGCCTCCACGTTGCCGCCCACGGCGTAGACCGACCTGCCGAACGCGGTCTTGTGCATGACGATATGCACGATGACAAAGGTGATGAGGAACAGGATCGCGGGGAAGGGGACGCCCATCCAGTAGCCGCCGCCCAGAAAGTTGAACCAGTCGGGGAAGGGCGTGAGCGGGAAGCCGTTCGTGATGAGTTCCGACGCGCCCTTGAGTACCGTGAGCCAGGCCAGGGTGGCGATGAAGGTGGGCACACGGAACCGCGACCGCAGGTAGCCGGTCAGCGCGCCGACGCAGGAGCCCAGCGCCAGGGCGCAGGCCATGCCCACGACGACCGCGGCGACGGGCGGCATATGGCAGCGCTCCATGCCGAACTGGGTGACCCAGGCCGTGACGCACCCAGCGAAGGCCACGGCGGAGCCCACCGAGAGGTCGATCTCGCCCGCAATGATGGCCGCCGTCATGCCGAAGGCGATGATCCCCTGCATGGAGACGTTGCGCAGCACGTTGAGCAGGTTTGCCCTGGTGAGGAACCCCTGAACCGAGCAGGCCAGAAGGATGCAGAGCGCCAGGAGGATCACCTCCATGACGCTCTGCCGGATGTGGGGGAGCTTGCGCGGCATCAGCCGTTCGACATCCATTCCTTGAGCTGCTTCTCGAAGGCCGCGATGCCCGCAGGATCATCACGAGAGAGGCAGATGCCGGTCATGGCAACATGCTTCTCCACCGGCTCGCCCTTCATGGCCTTCAGGGCGAACTCCACGGCCGTGCGGCCCACGTCCACCGGCTTCTGGCTGGTGATGGCCTGCAGGATGCCGTCCGGCGCCTTGAGGAAGCCCACCAGCTGTTCGCTGGAGTCGGTGCCGAAGACGGCGATCTTGCCGGCCTTGCCCGCGTTCTTCACGGCCATGACGGAGCCGATGGTCCCGCCCTCGTTGGCCGACCAGATCAGGTCGATCTCGGGGTGCGCCGTCAGGATGTCTCCGGCCTTCTTCACGGCCTGCTCAGGCAGCCAGGCGTCCTGCTCGGCGACGATCTTCACGCCGGGCATGCCCTGGATCTGCTCCTTGAAGCCGTTGGTGCGGGCGTCGCTCTGCTCGGGGATCAGCGACTTGAAGGCCAGGATGGCGATCGTCGCCTTGCCGCCCATCTTCTGCTCGATATAGGCGCGCGCCTTCTTGCCGGTCTGCTCACCCAGGTTGAAGGCGTTGCTCTCGATGTAGGCCTTGTGGAAGTTGCCCTCAATGGGCGTGTTGGCCGCGATAATGGTGATGCCCTTGTCGGCGGCGGGCTTGAGGGCGGCCACGGAGCCCTTGGCGCTGAGCGGCGAGAGGATAATGGCGTCCACGCCCTGCGAGGCGTAGGTGTTGACCAGTTCGGCTTCCTTCTCGGGCTTGTTGTTGCTGTTGCCCTCCAGAAGCTCCACGTTGTTCTTCTTGGCGGCGTCGCGCATGCCGAAGAGCACCAGCCGGAAGTACTGGTCTTCCTGGAAGATGATGCCGGCGATGCGCTTCTTGGGTGCGCCGGTGGACGTGGCGGATTGCTTGGGGCTGCGACAGCCGAAGAGTGTGATGCACGCGACCACGGTGAGTGCGAACAGAGACGGCCGAAGACGGTTCATGGCGTTCCCCCTGGCGCCGGCCCAGCGAGCCGCCGGCGTGGTGGTTAGTTCGCCACGCACGGGCGTATGACCTGCCTGCACGGCGCGAGGCGGCACGGCGCAGACGCGGGCCAGGCGCGTCGCCCGTTGAGATACACTCTGTGTAGCCGTAGGAGGAAGCGCCATGGATGTCAGACTTGCCCGGTGGGACAACAGCCTGGCCGTCCGGGTGCCTCGGTCCCTCGTCGCGGAGCTTGGCCTCGTTGGCGGATCGCCCTTGGATGTTTCGTTTGAGGCGGGGGCGCTTGTGTTCCGTCCGTCTGATCCCGCCGTGGAATTGGAACGGCTCGTGCAGGCGATCACGCCCTATGACCGGCATGACCTGGAGGCGGCTTACGATGACTTTCCGACGGGCTAAGCTTGCTTGCGTCGTTCTCGTGGCCCTGGCTTCGTGGCCGCCGCCGCCGGTCGCGGCTCTGCAGGGCGATGGTAGGCTCGCGCCGGCTTTCCCCGCCGCTGTCTACCCGCCGGCCAGATCCGGCGCCGCGCCGGTGTCCGAGGTGGCGTTCCGCGAGACGCCTGAGACGCTGCGCTACGGGTTCAACGTGCCGTTCCCGGCCGCCCGCCGGCGGTCGTTCGCCGTGGATGACTACGGCGCCCGACCCGACGGCAGGACCGACTGCACACCCGCCTTCGCTCGGGCCTGGGCCGAGGCGCGCCGTTGCTCGGCGCCTGCGGAACTGCTCTTTCGGCGCACGGGGCGCTACCTGTTCCGTCCCGACCCGGCGCTGGGATCCGATGAGTTAGCGATCCTCAACCTGCGCAAGGCGGTCGGCCTGCGGGTTCGCGGACAGGGGCCGGGCACGGTGCTTGTCATGGCGGACCCGAAGCTAGGCGGCCTCCAGGTGACCGACAGCTCGTGCGTCATGCTCCAGGGCTTCACCGTGGACTACAACCCGCTCCCGTTCTCCCAGGGATCGGTCACGCAAGTGGACCCGGCCGCGGGCTGGTGTCGCATGCGGTCCGATGCGGGGTACCCCTCTCCGATCGAAACGGCGGCGCGCATCCCCGGCTTCCACGGCGGATATGTGCTCCAGCAGGCGGACGGCTACCGGTGGTTGCCGATCGGAGGGGTGACGCCACGAACGCCGCCGTCTGCCGAGGGCGCTGAGACCCGCTTCGATGTGGGCGGCGACGCGGCACGGACGCTCAAGGCCGGCGACCGGTTCGTCTTCGTGGGGCGGCGCATCGCCCAGACGGCCCTCAGCGCCTGCTTCACGCGGTCGTTCTATGTCAAGGATGTGATCGTCCATGCCTCTCCGACCTGCGGGCTCCTGCTGAACAACGTGGACGGCGCCTGCATCGACGGCTACGCCGACGAGATTCCAGCCGGGTCGGATCGCTTGCTGGCCACCAACGCCGACGGGCTCTACGTGCATAACGTGCGCGGCGGCATCACCATCCGGAACTGCCGGTTCATGGGACAGGGCGATGACTGCATCAACCTCCACACCACCGCATGGGGTAGTCAGTGGTTCCGCCCCGTGGGCGACCGGGATATCGCAATCGCATCGCCGGTCGACCTCCGCAAGGGCGACACGATCGAGATCATGGACCCGACCGTGGGTAGGATCAAGGGCTCGATCCGCGTCTTGTCTGTGGCTTCCAATGCAGCCCACGAGGTCACCCGCTGTCGCCTGGCCTCCCCACTGAGCAGCGTCGGCTACGACCCCAAGACCGACGCCGCCTACGTGACCGACCTGGCCGGCTCAAACTTCAAGATCGTGCGCTGCCGTTTCGGGCAGAACCGTAGCCGCTGTATGCTCATCCAGGCGCGGCATGGCCTGATTCAGGCCAACACCATCGAGAACGCAGAGGGTTACGGCGTGCTGCTGGGCTACGGCGGCACGGCATGGGCCGAGGGCATCATTCCCGCAGATGTTACGATCCGGGATAATGTCTTTCGCAACGTCACCGGGGCAGGATTGGCGCCGACCATCGAGGCCGGCGACGGCTCGTCATTCAGGAACCTCCGCCGGATCGTGGTGGAGGGGAACCGGTTCGTGAACCCGAGGAAGATGGCGATCTCGGCCGCGGGGGTAGATGGGCTCACGATCTCCGGCAACCGCGTCTCCACCGAGCCGGGCCGCCGCAACACGTGGAACCATCCCCAATGGTATCCCGTGGACTGCAGCATCATCCTGCGCAACTGCTCCGGCGTCCTGGTGGAT
Organism: uncultured Chthonomonas sp.; assembly: GCA_903885605.1. GTDB lineage: Bacteria > Armatimonadota > Chthonomonadetes > Chthonomonadales > CAJBBX01 > CAJBBX01. The sequence continues at coordinate 39,652 of CAISJD010000011.1, forward strand.
CGTCTCGATCTGGTCGACCGTTCCATCCGTGAGGCGGCGATCACCATCGGCGCCGACTGCGCGCCGGGCACTGCAGGCGTGACCCTCCGCGGCATCCGTGCCGACCTGGCGCCCGGCGTCCCGGTCGTGAGGGATGATCGGCCGGTGACGCCTGGCCGGGGATAGGGAGACCAAGCGGCCACAGGCGTCAGCCCGGGCGCGCGGGCTCGTCACCCTTGGAGCCGAGTACCGCCACGATAGGGAACGGCGTCTTGGCCGGAATTGCCGCACGAGGGTAGTAGCGGGCGATCAGGTCGAAGGCCTCGGCCGGCTGGAATGCCGCATTGACGGCTTGGGTGGCTGTTCGCGCATCAAACACGAGGCACATGACAGCGCCGCCGCACAGGAGGACCTCTCCCACTACTCCGCGACCTGCCAACTCCTCATCGAGCGCCCTGAAGGGCGTCCTGATCCGGCTCGAGGTCAGCGTCGCCTAGGCCCTGCTCAGGAAGTCGCCCAGCACAAAGATGCCGCGACTGCGGTCATGCCGAGTGGCCTTCGTGCTGCGACCTGCGCCGTCACTCCTATGCCCCTTCCGTGAAGCTGGGCATGCGCCATGGCCTATGGTATCCGTAGGCAGGAGTCCCGCCCCTCCGCCTCGTATCTGTTGCGTCGGAGGGGCTCCCCAATGATGTTCAGGTCCGCATGGTCGGTTCTAGGCGTTCTCGCGGCGGCGGCTCTGGCGGCGCCGGCGGTCGTGGCTTCTATGGGCGACGATGGGCTGTCGCCCGCCGAGGCGTTGGCGCGCAAGAGCGGCACGCCGCTGGCGGCGCAGCGCTCGTCGGCCTCCGTGGCTCCGTTCGCGGGCTACTCAGCGCGCCCCTTCACCTTCGAGTGCCTGGCGCAGGTACGCTCGCGATCAGGTTTCAACATCCTCGTCGCCAACGAGGATAAGCCGTCGGCCACCCACTGGGAGCTCTTCACCTGGCCCGATACCGGCGCCCTGACGGCCTATCTGCCCGGCTTCTCTCCGGACCATGTGCGATCGCAGCGCGACATCGGAGACGGGCGGTGGCACACGATCGGGTTCGTGCTGGAGGACCGCCGCGCGCGCCTCTACGTGGACGGCAAGCTGGAGGCCGACCAGGCCGTTGTGCCGCCCATCCGACCCGGCGCCGCGGGTCCGCTGGCGTTCGGATCGCTGGTGAACGGCGAGATCGGCTGCAACGGCCTGATCCTGCGCCCCCGGCTCTCGGCCGGGGTTCGCGAGATCGCCGGCGTCCCTGCGGAGCCCTGGCAGGCCGATGCCGCCACCATCGGCCTCTGGGACTTCGGCGCGGCCATTGACGGCGGCTTCGCGGACCTCTCCGCCAACCGCCGCCCGGCCCTCTCCAAGGCCACGCAGGAGAACGGGCTCTGGCCCAACAACTTCCTCGGCGGCGAGACGTCCGAGTTCCGCCCCATGCCGCCGCGCGTCGCCGTGGCCGCCCAGCGCGCTCTGCTGGGGGGCGCCGTCCGACGCCTGGGCCTGAAGACGGTCTCGGCCGACCGGGTTCGCGACGGCGTCCTGCGCGACTGGCTGCTCCAGTACCGCCTCAACGGCTCCCGCGAGTACCCCGAGGCCGTCTGGGTCAAACCCGCCGATCTGGCCGGGCAGACGCTGGACGCGCAGGCCCTCCCGCAGGCGGGCGACACTGGGCCCTTCTCCGTGGCCCTGCGGCGCACGCGGGCGCTGATGAGGAACTTGGCGCGGCCGGGCGGCATTCCACTGGCCCACGAGGCCGCCGACCTGGACCTCATCGCCGCCGAGCATCGCCGTGCTATGGCTGCCACGGGTAGCGATGAAGACCAGGGCCTCTACCTGGCGCTCTGCGCCGTGCGCCGCCGCGTGGCCCTGGCCAATCCGCTGCTCGGCGATGCGCCCCTCCTCTTCGCCGCGCGCGGCACCTATGAGGGCTCCGTGCGCTCCAACCCGGGCACCAGCGACGTCCAGGGCGGCCACTTCGCCACCCAGTACTTCGGCTTCAACGCCTGGCCTGGCGGCGGGCTCTATCTGGTGAAGGACTTGAAGTCGCCGACACCGCACATCGTGGACGTGGTCGCCTCATCGGTGGTGCAGAACGGGCGCCTGAAGGGCCGGAAGCTCGCGGGCGGCTCCTTCGCCACGCCGGACCTCTCGTTCGACGGCAAGACCGTCGTCTTCGCCTGGACGGCCAACAAGGAGCACCGCTGGGCCTTCAACCGCGAGACCTGCTTCCATCTCTTCCGCGTGAACGTGGACGGCTCGAACCTGATACAGCTCACGGACGGCCCCTTCGATGACTTCGACCCCTGTTGGCTGCCCGACGGCCGGATCGCTTTCGTTTCCGAACGGCGCGGCGGCTACATCCGGTGCTTCGGCAACGTGCCCGTGCGGAACTTCACCCTCTTCAGCATCCGGCCCGACGGCACAGGCCTCCTGCCGCTGAGCTACTTCGAGACTGACGAGTGGAACCCCAGCGTCTCGAACGACGGGCGGCTCTTGTACACGCGGTGGGACTACACCGACCGCGAGAACTGCCTGGGCACGCGGCTCTGGATCGCCGGCGCCGACGGAACCGACGCCCGGTCGCCGCACGGCAACTACCCGCTTCCCTTCAGCACGCTGGACGGCAACCAGCCCTGGAAGGTGGTGAACGGCGCTCCGTTGCGTGACAGCCGGCTGGGTTCGCCGCTCGTCGAGATGGGCATGCGCGCCATTCCCGGTTCCCGCAAGATCATCGTCACCGCCGCTCCGCACCACGGCCAGGCCTTCGGCACGCTCTGCCTGCTGGACCTTTCCGTACCCGATGACGGCCACATGTCGCAGGTCAAGCGCATCACGCCCGACGAGCTCTTCCCGGAGAGCGAACTGCCCGGCCGACGCCACTACAAGTACGGCACGCCATGGCCGCTGAGCGAGGATTTCTACCTCTGCAACATCTGGGAGGACCTCTTCCTGGTGGACCGCTACGGCAATCGGGAACTGCTCTGCGAGATCGACCTGCTGCCCTGTCCGCAGGACGAGCGGCTCAGGCTGGTCGACCCCATCCCCGTGCGGCAACGGGTCCGTCCGCCGGCGGTTGGGCCGCGCACCCGACCGTTAGCCCCGGCCAAGGCGGCCGCCAAGGCCACCGTGGCCGTGATGAACGTCTACGACGCCGACCTGCCGCTACCCAAGGGCGCGAAGGTGAAGTGGCTCCGCGTGACGCAGAACATCCTCAAAGAGAACCACCTCATGGGCGCTCCGATGATCGGCTACGAGCGCGAGAACACACCGCGCATCCCCCTGGGCGTCGTGCCGGTAGAGGCCGACGGCAGCGTCTACTTTGAGGCGCCGGTAGCCAAGCAGCTTATCTTCCAGGCGCTGGACGAGAACTATATGGCCCTGCACTCCATGCGGGCCTGCGCATCGGTTCAGCCGGGTGAGCAATTGCGCTGCCAGGGGTGCCACGAGAGCCCGCGCAAGGCGCCCAAGCCCTACGGCGTCCCAGCGGCGCTGAGGCGCGCACCCTCCAAGTTGCGGCCGGAGCTGGGCAGCGTGGAGCCGATCAGCTACTATCGCCAGATCGCGCCCATCGTCGATCGCTCCTGCGCGCCCTGTCACGCCCGCACCGGCAAGGGGCCGGCGGATATGCGCTACGACGCGCTGCGCGACAAGGCGTTCTGGTTCTCCGGCGCCATGTGGACGGATATGAATGGCCCCTACAGCGGCACACACGGCGGCTCGCGCACCATTCCGGGTCGCTTCGGTGCCCGCGCCTCCATCCTCGGCAAGGCGCTACTCGATGAGACCCACCGCAAGGCGGTGAGTGAGCCGGACCGCCACGCCTTCATCCTCTGGCTCGACTCCAACTCCCTGCGGCTCGGCGCCTACACCGACGAGGAGCGGCAACTGAAGGGTGATCTCGTGTGGCCCGTGCTGGACGTGGACCCGGCCAACCCGCAGGGCGTGGAGGGCGCCGGCGCGCCTTTGCGCCGTAACTTCTGGCACGAAAACCACTTCGGACCGTACAAGCTGCTGGTCGCCGAGCATGCCCACGACCGCGTCGTCCTGATGGACGAGGCCGGGGCCGTTAAGCGTGAGTGGAAGGTGCCGCACCCGCAGGATGCCTGGCTGCTGCCCAACGGCAACCTCATCACTACCCACGTCCGCGGCGTCCGCGAACTGCGCCCCGACGGCTCGCTGGTCTGGGAGTACAAGGTGGAGGCGCCCAACGAGGTGCCGTCGCTGCAGGTGCTGCCCAACGGCAACGCGCTCATCGGGGTGGTGGGCCTCTGCCGCCTTCTGGAGGTGGAGAGGCCGTCGGGCCGCATCGTCCACACGGTCCAGCTGTCGACGTCGGTTGCAGAGCCGCACGCCCAGTTCCGTATGTGCCGTCAGACGCCCGAGGGTACCTATCTGGTCCCGTTCACCGCTGAGGGGATCGTGCGCGAGGTGGACCGGGGCGGTAAGGTCCTACGCGAGTGGCCGCCGGCGCCCATGCCCGTCTGCGCCCTTCGCTTGCCCAACGGCAACACGCTCATCAGCGCCGCCGGCGCCGTCACCGAGTACGCCCCGGACCTGGCCATCGTTTGGCGTGTGGACAAGGAGTGGCTGGCCGACATCGACGTGGCCGTCCCGGCGGGCATCCAGCGTCTACCCAACGGCAACACAGTGATATGCAACTGGAACACGCAGGGCGCCGGGGGCAAGGACACGGCGCACATCATCGAGGTGACGCCGGACAAGCGCGTGGTCTGGCAGGTGGTCGATCCCGCCCTGGGCCAGGTGGCGCAGTGCCAGCTACTCGACAACCGCTGGCTGCCGCGGACGGACCCGATCCGGTAGGCGCGCCGGTTCATGACAGGCGATGGCCCGGCTCCTGTGAACGGGACCGGGCCATCTTTGCGCCGGTGGCTCGGTGCGTCAGTTGATGGTCAGGGTGCCGGTGGCTGATGAGCCTGCGAAGGCGGCGTCGGCCTCGAAGGTGGCTGTGAACGGCCACGCCCCCGCGCTACCTGCCGGAGCGGTGAACGAGGCCCGCGCCGACCCATCGGCGCCGGTGGTCACCGACGTCCGGGCCAACAACCCCGGAGCCTCGAAGACCACCCGCTTGGATGCGAGGGGCGCCAACGCTCCGTTTGGATGCTGTCGGTAGAGGATCGCGACCAGGGTGGCAGTAGTGCCGGCCTTCGCCGTCCGGTTGGTAGTCCAAAGGTAGGTCTTGGCGTATGCCAGGACCGTGAAGGCGACCGCTGAGGTCGATGGAGCCCACGCGGCGTCCCCGGCGAACGCGGTGGTCTGGGTATGAGCCCCGATGCTGAGCCCGTCGGGCACGATCCATGCCAGCCGGGCGATGCCGTTGCTCGCGGTCACCGCTGAACCCAGCGCGCTGCCGTCCAGGGCGAACGCCAGCGACTTACCGCCCACGCCCGTGTACCCAGATGACCCGCTGAAGAGGTATGCGCTCAGGGTCACCTGATCGCCTGCCGCGCCCGACGCCGGCATCCCTGCGACCCTGGTGCGGGCTGCCACGGTCAGCTTGCCGGCGCCTGAGCTTGCGGCGTACTGGCTATCGCCGGTGAAGTCGGCGGTGATGGCCTGCTCACCCAGGGAAGCAGCGGCAGGTATTGCGTAGGCTCGCGTCGCCTTGCCCGATGCGTCCGTCAGGCCGCCGCCTGCGGCCGTCCCGTTGACGCGGAATGCCACGGATGCGCCGGAAACGGGGCCGGCCGCAGAGGTAAGCGTCGCGGCGAGCATGACGGTGTCGCCTGCGGCGCCTGCCGCACTCGCGGCCACCAGCGTTGTCGCCATGGTCGTCACCGTCAGGACGCCTGAGCCCTCAGCCGGCGACCATTCAGACCCGGAGCCGGCGAAAGACGCGCCGATGGGGTAGCCGGCGCTCTGCGCAGTGGCCGGGATGGCGTATGCGCACCTAGCGGCGCCCGAGGCGTCCGTGGAGGCCGATCCCGCCGCGACACCCGACACTGTGAACGAAACGACAACAGCCGGGGCCGGTGCGCCGAAGGATGAGTCGGTGAGGAGAGCGGTAAGGTCAACCGTACGCCCCGCCGGAGACGAGAGGCTCGCCACCGTGAGGCCCGAAGCCCGGCTATAGACGCGCACGCTCGCCGATGCACCGGCGGCCACGAGATCGGCGCCGCCCACGAAGGTGACGGTGAGCGGCTTCACCCCTGCGGCCTCGCTTGCCGGAATGAGCCACGACGTGGCGGCTTGCCCCGTGGCGTCGGTGGTGGCTGATGCCGTCCATCCTGCCACGCGGAAGGTGAGCGTCTTGCCGGCGACGGCCGCACCGTCGCACTGTCGCGTCAACCGGGCTGTGAGCGCGACGGATTTGCCGACACATCCCCACGTGTCTGAAGCCTCGATGGCTCCAGCAGGCACGATGCTCCAGGCCCTGGAGCCGGTCGATGGGTTGGTTGTCGAGTTGCCGGCGAACTGGGCGGCAACACTCACGGGCCCGACGGCGGCGCCGGAGATCGTCACCGCCCTGGCCGCTCGTCCCGACAGGTTGGTGACCGCACTTCCGACACTCGTGCCGGCCAGGCTGAACCGGAGGGTTGCCGCGGCCAGCGCACGCAACGAGCCTGCAGGACCGATGCGGTAGAGGTAGGCAGTCAGGGTGGCCGGCGCGCCCGCGTTGGCGTTGCCCGACGGGACCCAGACCAGGCTGTCGGCCTTGGCGTAGACGGTCAGGGTGGCGGTGGCCGACGAGGAGGCGTAGATGCCGTCGCCGGCGAACGAGGCATCAATGGCCTGCGTGGCGTCGGCTTCGGCAGGCGGGATGGCGTAGCTGAGCGCCGCCCGGCCGTCGCCGTCCGTGGGGCCGGCCTTCGCGAGGGCGGTGCCGTCGATGCCGAACGTCAAGGTCCTGTAGGCGATCCCGGCCCCGTCCTCCTCGCGGATCAGGTACGCCGCCAATGTGGCCTTGGCGCCGGCCCAGGCCGTGGCGTCGGGCAGGACGATCAGGCTGGCGTCCGCGGGACGCGTCCGGAGGCGCGCCACGAACGCATCGCCGTTGCCGGCCGGCGTTGTCTGTGCTGCCCATGGAGTGGTCGGGAAGGCGCCAGACTGGCTGACGCCCGCGACGACGGCGTCTCCGCCGGGCGCCGGCGCCACGGCGTAGGCGGCGTCGAGGCCGAGGCCCCCCAGGTAGGTCGCGTGCTGCAGGGCGCCCGCCTCGTCCAACAGGGCCACGAACGCGTCGCCGCTACCGGCCGCTCCGGGCATCACGGCGTCGGCGGTGGTGGGAAGGTCGCTTGAGGCCGTGGCGCCGCAGATGGCCGCCATGCCCGACGTGAGGACCGCTACACCGTTGCCTGTGTCGTTGCCCGAGCCGCCGATGTAGCTGCCATAGAGCAGGGCGCCAACGTCCGGCGGTAGGTGCGCGATGAATGCGTCGCGGGTCGCAGGCGCCGCGGACGCATTGGACGACTGGAGGCAGCCGGAGGTGGTCGGCAGGTCGGCGGAGGTTGCGCTTCCGGTGATCCAGATCGAGCCGTCTGCTGCCAACGCCAGGCCCGTGGCCTCATCCATGCCTGAACCGCCCAGCAGGCTCGCGCCGGAGAGGACCGCGCAGTCGGCTCCGAGCCGGGCGATGAAGGCGTCCGAAACGCCCTTGAGCGTGGCCTGGAGGGCGCCTGCGGCGGCGGGGAAGTCGGCGGAGGAGGTGCGGCCCGCCACGACGATGCGCCCCTGGCTGTCAACAGCCACCCCACCCGCCGAGTCGCCTCCGGCGCCTCCGAGGTAGGTGGACGCGAGCAGCGTCGCGCCGGCGGCTGAGAGCCTCGTGACGCAGGCGTCGTACTCGTTGTACAGGAAGTCGGACCTGTTGGCCGTCTGGAACGCCGCCGGGGTGACAGGGTAATCGGTCGATGAGGTCGATCCGGCCACCACGACGGCGCCCGAAGGATCGATCGCCACCGAGTTCATCTGCTCGTCGGAGGACCCGCCGAGGTAGGTGCCGAAGCCCAGGGCCGAGCCCCCTGCGCTGAGCTTGACGACGAAACCGTCGGTGGCGCCGCTGGGGCCCGTCGTGCGCAGGGCGCCGGCCGTGGTGGGCAGGTCCGGCGAGTCGGTGACACCGGTTGCGTAGGCGCAACCATCGGCGTCGATCGCCAGCCCTAGGATGCGGTCCGTTCCCGTTCCGCCATAGTACGTGGCATATACGATGCCGGCGCCGTCAGGTGTCAGCTTGGCGACGAAGCCGTCCTGGCAGCCTCCGGCCGACCGTTCGGGCTGCATGCCCTCGGTGGTGCCGGGGAGGTTGGCGGAGTAGGTCCAACCGGCGACGTAGGTGTTGCCCGCCGCATCGGTCGCGACGGCGCGGGCCTCATCCTGGGCCGACCCGCCGAGCAGTGATGAGTACTCCAGCGCAGGGTCGATGACGAGGGTGGCGCGCGGATCATGCCGACCGACCCGGAAGGCGACCTTCGTCTGCCCGGCGCCCGCCGGCGTCAGGACATAGCGGCACGGGACGGGCGTCCGTCTGCCGGCGCGCTCGGCATAGGCGACCGGCTTGCGCCAGTTGAGGGCGCCCGCGCTTGTGGCCAGCGTTAAGCCGCCTGCGCGCGTGAGGATGGCGTCGCCGCCCGTCAGGTGGAGGGCAGCGCGGCGGGCGGCGGCTCCGGGGCGCACGACAAAGTCGTACTCAAGCGTGCGGCCGCCGTCGCGGAAGACGAGGTCTATGCCCGGCGCCACGTTCCTCCGCCGGGCCCGTGCGAAGAGCGGCGCCCCGGTGACCCAGCGCGTTCGGTCGGCGCCGACCAGGCTGTTGACTGCTCCGCCGGTGGCCTGTTCGCCGCACCATGTGCCGTTTGCGGCGGCTCCCGGCACCGCCATGCGCACGGTGGCGGGAACCTGCCCGGGTCGGCCGAAGACGAGGGTCATATCGGCGGCCCGCAGCAGGAGCGCGTACCCGCGTCCCCGAGCGGCCATCTGCACATCCGGCGTCGCCTGGCCAAGGTTCTTCTCGAACAGCACGGGCGGGCCCGCGTGCGCCCGGCGCGGCGCCGAGCCGCCTGCCAGGGCTCCCGCAGCAGCGCCGAGGGTGAGGAGCAGTCGTGATCTGTTCATCATGGTTCCTTCGTGCCCGACGCGCCGGCGACTAGAAGGCGACGAGCTGGTAGTACTGCTGCTTGGGCTGCGCCAGCGACCAGACCCGCTGTGCCAGTTCGGTCTCCACGTCGTCCATCGCCGTGGCCGCCCGGTCCATGGTCGGTTGGCTGACCACGGGTGACAGCGCATACTCCAGGGCCCGCCAGCGTGAGCGGAAGAGGGCCGCCCGGGCCTGGACCGCCTGGTAGACCTGCCAGGCTTGCTTGTACATAGGCGTCGTGGAGTACCGTGCGAGGTTGACGCCGGCGCCGAGCTGGGCGGGCGTGAAGTCACCCACATAGGAGGTGCCGATGAACAGGTGGTAGCGCGACGCCGGCAGGTTGCTGATCTGAAGCCGCTCCATGTTGAGGTTGTCCATGAAACCCGAGTAGGTGGCGGCCAGGTCGCTACCCCTGTCACCCCAGTTCACGGGGTAGGGCAGGCAGGTGTCGGTCTGGTACCACTTGAGGGTGGTGGCGGTGGCGACGACGCCGGTCAATGAGGCATTGACAGATGCTGTCACCGTGCCTGAAGCGCTGAGCCGGACATCGGTGACGGTTCCCGGTGCATTCCAGCCGGTTAGCACGGCGCCTGCCATGGCGAGGCTCATTCCCTCACCGGGGTGGATGCGGTCGCCGATAAGGAGCTTGGCCCAGGCGGCGTCCACCGGCAGCACGGCCTTCAGGGCATCGACCATGGGCGTGTTCATATCGACCGAGCGATGGCCTTGCGCGGCCGCCAGGTTCGTGACGTAGGCGCCGTAGGTCTGCATGACCCCGTTGTAGCCACCGGCAAACGAGGGCTCGCGCGTCACGTCGTCATAGGCCGGCGGCGTGCTCAGGGTGAACCGGACGCCCGGGCACGCGTAGCTCATCTTTGCCAGCAGGTTTCGATAGCCCGTCGTGAATGCCGAGAAGCGGTCGGCGGAGAACGCGACATAGCCGCCGTCGTTCGACCCCAACAGGATTGCGATGACGTCGGGCAGACGCGGCGCCACGTCCCGGTTGATGCGTGTGTCGATGGTGCCGCCGGCGCTCCGCCATGTGGTTTCGCCTGACCACGCCACGTTGAAGAAGCGGCATCGGTGCGCCGGGAGGCGCGTTGCGACGAAGGTCTCAAGCACAAGTGGCCACTTGTCCAGCTCTGTGATGCTATCACCGTACAGGACTACCCTGTCGCTGGGTTGGAGGAAGAACTGGCCTGAACACGGGTGCGGCCACAACGCGAACGTGACCGCGGCAAGCCATACCAAAGGTCTCAGTTTCGGCATTCCCACACCTCGGTAGCTTCTGCATGAACGGCTCGAGGCCGGTAGCGGCACCCCTGCCGGCCGGAGAGGCGGGCAGGGGTGCACGTATCAGCCTAGTCGAGGGCGAAGAACTCCAGGGTCCTGCCCGTGTTGTCCTTGCCTGCGGTCAGCACGAGGAAGCCCCAGGTCTTGCCGTCCTTGGGATCGAGGCCGTAGGCGACGTCGAGCACCGTGCCTGCCAGCTTGGGGCTGGTCCAGATCGGCTTCAGCGAGCCGGCGGCGATGGCTGCCATATCGGTGACCACGATCTTGGCGTCAGCGCCCTCACCCATGACGACCCACGCGGAGAGGGTATTGTCCGCCCGCGCATCGACCAGGCCGAAGATGCCTGTCTTGATCAGGTCGCTAGGCCAGCCCAGGGCAGCCAGGGCCTCCACTGGCAACCTTGCCGTCAGCCAGGTATAGGTTCCCGCGCCCTGGTCGGGCATCACCATCGAGGGGCCGTACCCGAGGCCGTCGGCGGCGTCCGGTTTCACGGTCCAGACGGACGGCTGGCCGGCGCCGTCGAAGAAGAAGGCGCACTCCACTCCGTCGGTGAAGCGGACGCTGCCGGTGATGGCCTCCACGGAGGGTGACGCGATCTTGGTGTAGGCGTCGCCCTTCTTCACGAAGACGGCGCCTGGCACGACGATGGAACCGCCGGCACTGGCGCCTGAGAAGGAGCCGGCGACGAACTGGGAGGCCTTGGGGCCCAGGTCAACCGTGGTATCGGTTACCGCCTTGCCGTCCGCAATCTTGTGGAGCGTCAGCGTCGTGCCCGCACCCAAGGTGGCGACGCGCATGCTGTGCTTGCCGTCGGCGTCGACCAGGGCGGCCCGGCGGGCGTCGGCCGGCGCCTCGACGCGCCACGAGGAGACGTAGGCCGGCGGCAGTCCTGCCAGGCTGAGTTTGTGGGCCTTGTAGTAGGCGCCCTTGGTGTTCAGCTTCACGCTGTCAGCGGAGACGTGGCAGTAGGTGCACGCCTTCTTCTCTTTGGCTGCGTACTTGGCAGTCGCCCAGGCGGGCGTTGTAGCGGCTAGGCTTGCCGCAACCAGTGCGGCCGCTGCCCATCGTACCATTGGCTTCTCCTCGACCTCTCGGGTCTGGGTCGTGTTCACTTACGGAAACGAGTGGCTACCGCCACCATGACGCAGGGGCCTCCGTAGACGGCCTGCATGCCGTGGGCGCGGGCCAGGTTGACCGCGGCTTCGGATTCCGAGCCGGGCTGCATCCAGACGATGCGGATGCCCGCATCTCCCGCCGCGGGCAGGGCGTGCTCGGTGGCGGCGGGCGGCGTCACTGTGACCAGCAAGTCGGGCTTCACTGGCAGGCAGTCGAGCTGAGGGTAGACCGGGTCGCCGTCAATCTCGTCTGCATTGGGGTTCACGGCGTAGACCTGGTACCCGGCGCGCTTCATGGAGGTGTAGACCTTGTGCCCGTACTTCGCCGCGTCTCGCGACGCGCCGAGCACGGCGACGGAGCGGGCGCCCAGCGCCGCGTCGATCACGTGCCTGAACGTCGCCGCGGTCTCATTGCCGGGCCGTGTTGCATCTTCGCGCATACGATCCTCTTCCAGCCCGCAATCGCGAGCGACTCACCTGCCCATATTCTACCGGTTGGACCTGCCGTGCTACAATCACCAACGGCAGAGGGTTGGGTGGCCGCTCCGGCGCTTGCCGGGGAGGAAAGTCCGGGCTCCACAGGGCACGATGCCGGATAACGTCCGGGCGGGGCGACCCGACGGAAAGTGGCACAGAAAAGACACAGCCGCTTCGGCGGCAACGGTGAAATGGTGCGGCAAGAGCGCACCGGCGGCCGGGAGACCGGTCGGCCTGCCAAACCCCATTGGGAGCAAGGCTCGATAGGAGGGTGTGAAGCTGCCCGCTGACCCTCCGGGTGAGCCGCTTGAGGCCGCGAGCAATCGCGCGTCCCAGACAGATGGCCACACAAAGACAGAACCCGGCTTATAGACCCTCTGCCACCACCGTCCGCACCATACCCCTCGGCGCCGATCGTTTGACTCGGCCGTAGGGGTCTGGTATACTTGACCCCGTTCGAGTCGAGTACCACACTGGGGGTCCATCCATCAACAAAGATTTCCGCGTCAATGAGCAGATCCTGCGCTTCTCCCGGGAGTACCCGCGGGTGCGGGACGTACGCCTGATCGGTGAAGACGGCGAGCAGCTCGGTATCATCGAAGTTCGGCAGGCCCTGGCAATGGCCAAGGAGCGTGGCCTCGACCTGATCGAGGTGGCTCCTCAGGCTGCGCCTCCTGTCTGCCGCGTCATGGACTACGGCCGCTACAAGTACGAGCAAGGCAAGCGTGACAGGGAATCCCAGAAGAAACAGAAGGGTGGCGACCTGAAGGGGCTCTTCCTCAGGCCGGGCACCGACGACCATGACCTTGAGTTCAAGCTCAAGAACACCATGAAGTTTCTTCAGGATGGGGACAAGGTGAAGGTGACCGTCAGGTTCCGGAGCCGCGAGATCACCCATCCCGAGTTCGGAAGGCGACTTCTGGACCGGGTTGTGGAGGCCTCGGTGGACGTGGCAGTCGTTGAGAAGCCACCGTCGATGGAAGGCCGGACCATGACGATGATTCTCGCACCCAAGTAACTCGACGGGTCCATCGGATTGGATGTGGCGGCGACGGCCCGCTCGCGGGTCGTCGCCCGTTCGTTCGTGTACGGCTTGGCGGACCTAACCGCCACGCCTCGAGGTGACAGGATGCCGAAGCAGAAGACGCGTAAGACCGTGGCCAAGCGGTTCAAGATCACCGGTACCGGCAAGCTCATGCGCCGTTCAACCGGTATGAACCACCTGATGCGGAAGAAGACCAACTCCCAGAAGCGCGTGCTCACCAAGGGCACCGAGCTCTTCAAGGGTGACAAGTCCCGCATCGTCCGCATGCTTGCCGGAATCAACTAACCCAAGTCCCAGCCGCATGGCGGCGCTCGAGCACGGGAACCCGAAGTGGGCCCCAGGCCCCTCCCGTCTATGAGGAGAGTATGAATGGCTAGAGTCAAACGTGGCATGATGGTCCACAAGCGCCACAAGAAGGTGCTTGAGGCCGCAAGCGGCTATTTCGCCGGCAAGAGGTCGCTCTTCAAGACCGCTAACGAGCAGATCCAGAAGAGCGGCAACTACGCGTATCGCGACCGGCGCAACAAGAAGCGCAACTTCCGCCGCCTCTGGATCACCCGCATCAACGCCGCCTGCCGCATGAACGGGATGCCGTACAACCGCTTCATGGAGGGCCTGCGCAAGGGTGGCGTGATGATTGATCGGAAGGTCCTGGCCGATCTGGCAGTGCACGATCCGGCGACGTTTGCGAAGATCGTGGCCCAGGCGGCGAGCGGGCTTACGGTCACCGAGTAGCCGGCGTCTCAGTTCGAACATCTGTCAGGCAAAGCTTACGCCCCGCTCGCAGGCTCTTCCGGGAGCTTGCACGCGGGGCGTTTGTGCGAGGGGCGTAGGTCAGGGGGCGACGGCATGGATGATCTGGCACGGTTGGTGGCGGAGGCGGAGGCCGAGGTGGCAGCGGCCGGCTCCACGGCGGGGTTGGCCCGGGTGGAGGCCGCCTACCTGGGCGGCAAGGGCGCGCTGCAGGCGCAGCTGAAGACCATCGGGTCGCTGCCCAAGGAGGATCGGCCAGGTTTCGGCGCGCGTCTGAACGCAGCCAAGGCGACCGTGCTTGCCGCCATCGAGGCCCGCCGCAGCGATCTGGCGGCGGCCGAGGCCCGCCGGCGCCTGGCCGCCGAGTCCATCGATGTCACGCTTCCCGGCGCGCCGCCGCTTCTCGGCCGCATCCATCCGCTGACGCGTACGATCCAGCAGGTGAAGTCGGTCCTCATCGGCCTCGGCTTCCGGATCGTTGATGGTCCCGAGTTGGAGGACTACGCCTTCAACTTCGCCGCCCTGAACTACCCCGAGGACCATCCTGCCTTCGATGAGCAGATGACCTTCTACGTCGATGACACGCGGCTGCTCCGCACCCAGACCACCGCGCTCCAGGGGCGTACGCTACGCGGCGCCCAGCTTCCGTTGCGCTGCGCCACGGTGGGTCGGTGCTTCCGGTACGAGGCCGTCGACGCCACGCACCACCACACCTTCCACCAGGTCGATGTCTTCATGGTGGACGAGGGCGTCTCCATGGCCGACCTGAAGGGCGCCCTGAAGCAGTTCGCAGGAGCCATGTTCGGCGGCGATGTGCAGGTGCGCTTCCGGCCCGACTACTTCCCGTTTGTCGAGCCGGGCGTCGATTACTCCATCTACTGGCAGGGCCGCTGGCTCGAGCTGGGCGGCGCCGGGCTCATCCACCCCAACATCCTGGAGAGCCACGGCATCGACTCGGAGCGGTATAGCGGCTTCGCGTTCGGCCTGGGCATCGAGCGGATCCACATGATCCAGAACGGCGTCTCCGACCTGCGCTGGTACCTGGCCAACGACCTGCGTTTCCTGCGCCAGTTCTAGAGCGCGCCTCACGATGAGCCGGATGAACGGAGTGACCCCATGAGACTCTCGCTTGAGTGGCTGGACCAGCACGCCCCCACGGGGATGACCGCCGACGAAGCCGCGACCACGCTGACCATGGCCGGGCTTGAGGTGGAGGAGACGGAGGAGTCCGACCTGGGGCCCGTCCTCAACATCAAGGTGACGCCGAACCGGGGCGACTGCCTCTCGGTGGTGGGCCTGGCCCGCGAGATGGCCGCTGCGGCGCGGAAGCCGTTCATCGATGCCGTCGCCGCCGACACCCCGATCGGCGGCGAGGCGGCGGACCTGATCCAGGTCACCATCGAGGCCCCCGACCTCTGCCCGCGCTACGCGGCCCGCGTGGTGCGGAACGTGACCATCGGCACGTCGCCGGAGTGGATGCAGCGACGCCTCTCCGCTGCGGGTATGCGGCCCATCAACAGCGTGGTTGATGTCACCAACTACGTCATGTTGGAGCTCGGCCAGCCGCTCCACGCCTTCGACCTCCCGCTAGTGCGCGGTTCCGCGATCCGGGTGCGGCGCTCGGCGCCGGGCGAGGCCATCACGACGCTGGACGGCGCCGAACGGCCTCTGGCAGAGGGCCTGCTCATCATCGCCGATGCCGAGCGGCCCGTGGCTGTGGCAGGCGTGATGGGTGGCGCCGATACCGAGGTCGGGCCACGGACGACGACGATCCTGCTGGAGTCCGCGCACTTCGACCGAAAGGCCGTGCGCCGGTCGTCGAAGGCGCTGGGGCTACAGACCGAGGCCTCGTACCGCTTCGAGCGCATCGTGGACCCCGACGGCGTGGTGCGAGCCCTGAACCGCGCGTGCGACCTGATCGCCGAACTGGGCGCCGGCGCACTGGTGGAGGGCGTCGTGGATGTCTATCCCGGAGCGGCTCCCGCGCGGACCGTGACGCTGCGGCTGGCCCGCGTCTCCCAGATGCTCGGCTTCGACCTGTCGGTCGACGAGGTGCGCACGAGCCTGCAAGCGCTCGGCTTCGAGGTGACTGAGTGCGAGGGTGAGGCCCTGGCCGTGCAGACGCCGTCGTGGCGGCCCGACGTGGTGCGGGAGATCGACCTGATCGAGGAGGTCGGCCGCGTGGTGGGCTACGAGCGGATGCCCGAGAAGCTGCCCTCCGGCGCCACGACCCAGGGCGGCGACAGCGACCTTGGGCGGCAGACGACGCTGGCGCGCGAGGTGCTGGTGGGTGCAGGCCTCACCGAGGTGGTGGGCCACTCGCTGGTCGCCGCGACACCTCTGGACGAGGACGGCGGGGAGCGGGTCGCCATCCGCACCGCGCTTTCATCGGAGCTATCCGGCCTGCGCCGGAGCCTCCTGCCGGGCCTCGCCGATGTCCTCGCCCGGTCCGTGCGGCGCGGGCAGCCGCAGGTGGCGCTGTTTGAGGTGGCCCGCGTGTTCCACGAGGCCCCGGGCGGCCACACCGAGACCCTCTCCATTGGCGCGCTGTTGCACGGCGCTCCGTCCACCGATGCCTGGAGGTCTGCAGACCGACCGGCTCCGGCCGATTACTACACGGTCGCCGGCCTGGCCCAGGCGCTCTGCGCGGCATTCAAGACCGAGCCGCCGGTGCTGCGCCGCACCGCCGACGCACGCTTCCATCCCGGCCGTAGCGCCGAGGTTGTGGTCGGCGGTGAGGTCCTCGGCGTCGCCGGCGAGCTGCACCCCACCGTGGCGGCCGACCTGGGCCTGCGCGAGCGCGCCGTGGCGCTGGAGCTCTCACTGGCGGGCCTCGTTGCCGCCGGGCGACGGACCATGGGGTTCATCGAGCCCAGCGCGTTCCCCGGCGTCATCCGCGACCTGGCTCCGCGCATCGCCGCCGACACGCCCTACCAGGCGGTGCGGCAGGCGGCCCTGGACGCGGCTCCGGCCACGTTGGAGGCCCTGGCCCTGACCGATGTCTACTCCGGTCCCAACCTGCCCGCCGGAAGCCGGAGCCTGACGCTCTCCTTCACCTTCCGTGCGCAGGACCGCACGCTGACCGACGACGAGGTTGAGGCAGCCATGGCCGCCATTCGCGCGTCACTGGAGCGGGAGTGTGGGGCGACCTTCGTCGTCTGAGCGCCTGCCCGCCAGGCCACCGTTGCCGCAGGCTGAGCGGGCCTGGCGCATGGCGCTGGCGCTCGTTGTCGTGGCGGCTCTGGCGCTGCGGCTCTGGGGCATCACCTGGTCGTTGCCGGCCGGCGAGCGCCTGCTGACCTACCACCCGGACGAGGGCGTCAACCTCGTCTCCGGCGTGCTGCAGGAGGGCAGGCTTCGGCCGCACCTCGACCTGGGCTTCTACAACTACGGCACGCTCTACTTCTACGTCTGGCAGGCGGCGGCGGCCGTCAACAGCGCGTATGGGCTGGTCTCGTGGCCCTCGCCGCCGGCCGGACCCAGCACCGATAGCGCCGGCGCGCTCATCCTGGTGGGCCGCCTGATATCCGTCCTGTCCGCGGCCCTCACCGTGCTGCTGTGCGGGCTCATCGGGCGTCGGCTGCATGGCCGCAGGGGCTCCCTCGTGGCCGCCGCCGCCGTGGCCGTCGCGCCGCTGGCCGTCATCCACAGCCGCTTCGCCACCGTGGACGCCTTTGCCACGCTGCTTACCACCGCCGCGCTCTGGGCCTCGGTTCAGGCTTCACGGGAAGCCCGGGCAGGGCTCTGGTTGGCCGTGGCGGGCGGCCTTGCGGGGCTCGCCGGCGCCGCCCGGTACAACGCGGTCCTCGCGCTGGCGGCGCCGCTGGCGGCCGCGCTCTGCCTCCAGTTCCCGTGGCGCCGCCGGGCCCTCATCGCCCTGGGGGCGGCCGCGGCTTGCGTTGCCTTCTTCCTGCTGGCCTGCCCCGGCGTCTACCTGAACTGGCCTCGCTTCAGCGCGGACCTGATCTTCGAGATGCAGAAGTCGCGAACGGGCATGGGACTGCTCTTCGCGCAGACCGGCAACGGCTGGTGGTACCACTTCGCCACCTCGCTCCGGCTGGCGATGGGCTGGCCGTTGCTGGCGGCTTGCCTCGCGGGCTGGGTTCTCATGGCCCGGCGCGGCGCGCGCGAGGCGGCTCCCGTGGCGGCGTTCGGCCTCGTGACCTACCTGCTGATCGGATCTGCGGCCGTCCGCTTCTGGCGCTACGTCATGCCACTGCTTCCGGTCCTGGCCCTGGGCGCCTCGGCCCTGGCAGCCTGTTGCGGCGATCCTGGCCGCCGGTTCCGGGCGGCCGGGCTGGGCCGAACGCTTGTGGCTGTGGGGCTGGCCTACGCCGCGTGGCTCTCGCCGGCCTACACGAGCCTGATGGTGTCGGCCGATCCGCGCGACCAGGCCGCCGCCGCCGTCCGCGCCGCCGGTCCCCAGGCCACCGTGGCGTTCGCCACCACGCCGTGGTACTGGTCGCCGCCGCTGGCGCCCGAGTTCGGCCTGCCTTCGTCGGGGGCCTCGCGCCGTCGCGCCATCCTCGCCTCGGAGGCCGGCGCCCGCTTGCGCCTTCCCGCCGAGGAGACCGAGTGGGACCTCTCGGCCCTGAACCCGTCGCCCACGGTCGTAGCCGTCAGCGATTTGGAGAGCCAGGACGCCCTGAGGCTACGGGTAGAGAGCGTCATGGCCTTCATGTCGGCGCTGAAGCCGCGCCGTGAGCAGATGTTCGAAGGGCGAGCAGATGCGCTGGGGATGTCCCTTCGCAAGGAGCCGACGCTGCCGAACGACCTGCTCTACATCTGGCCCCGCGTCACGCTCTACTGGAGCCGCTGATGCCGCCCACGGGCCCGCTGTCGGAGTGGATCGCCCGCTACCGCGACCACCTCGCCTCCGAGCGCGGCCTGAGCAAGCAGACCGTGGCGGCCTATCTGAGCGACCTTAGGCAGTTCGAGACGGGTCTGCGCGATCGATCAGGCAGTGTCGGCCCGCCCTTCGGTGCGCCGGAGATGCGGCTCCACCTGGCCCGGCTCCGGCGAGATGGGCTCAAGGAGGCGTCGCTGGCCCGCAAGCAGGCGGCGCTGCGCATGTTCGCCCGTTTCCTCCACGGCGAGGGCGCCCTGCCCAGCGATCCGAGCGACCTCGTGGAGAGCGGCCATGTCCGCCGCAAGCTACCCGTCGTCCTCTCGCCGTCGGCCGTGCGCCGTCTGCTGTCTGCGGGGCAGACCGTGACGGCCGAGGGGTTGCGCGACCGGGCCTTGCTGGAGTTGCTCTACTCCTCCGGCCTTCGGGTCAGCGAGGCCGTGGCCCTGCGCTGGCGCGACATCGACCCCGAGGCACGGACCGTGACCTGCTTCGGCAAGGGCGGTAAGGAGCGTGTGGTCCCCGTGGGTCGGCAAGCGTTGACGTGGCTGGAGGCGCATCTCCGACGGTCGCGCGCGGGCACGGCGCGTCCCGCTGATCCAGTCTTCGCCGGCCGCGCCGGCCGCCCGCTGACGCGCTTCCGGGCGTGGCAGGTGGTGAAGGAGGCGTCCCGCGCCTCAGGTATCGAGGCGACGCCGCACCGGTTCCGCCACTCCTTCGCCACGCACCTGCTGGCCGGCGGCGCGGACCTGCGGGCCATCCAGGAGATGCTGGGCCATGCCCGCGTCACCACCACTGAGATCTATACCCACGTCGAGACCTCGCGCCTGCGCGGCGTCTACGATGCGGCGCATCCGAGGGCGAAGCGATGACCTTTTCGCGCGTGGCGGTCGTGGTGCTGGACGGCGTGGGATGCGGCGAACTGCCCGATGCGGACGCCTACGGCGACGAGGGCAGCAGCACGCTCGCCAACCTGGCGCGTGCCGTGGGTGGCCTTCGTGTGCCCTGCCTGGCCTCGCTGGGGCTCGGGTGCATCTCGCCTGTCGACGGTGTGCCGCCCGCCGCCTCGCCCCGAGGCGACTACGGCCGCATGTCGGAGACCTCGCCCGGCAAGGACTCGATCTCCGGCCATTGGGAGCTGATGGGCGTCAGCCCGGCGCCCGCCATGCCGACCTATCCCCATGGCTTCCCGCAGGAGGTGCTGGACGCCCTGGCGCCGCTGGTCCCGAGCGGCCTCCTCGGCAACGAGGTCGCGTCCGGGACGGAGATCATCCAGCGGCTCGGCGAGGCGCACCTGCGCACCGGCAATCCGATCCTCTACACATCGGCCGACAGCGTGCTGCAGATCGCGGCGCATCAGGCTGTGTTGCCGCAGGCGGAGCTGCATGCCCTCTGTGCGGCCGTCAGAGCCGCCCTGACGGGCCGCCACGCCGTGGGGAGGGTCATCGCCCGTCCATTCGCAGGCGAGCCCGGCAGCTTTGCCCGAACGCGCGGCCGCCGGGACTATCCGCTGCCGCCGCCGCTGAACCTGCTCGACGCGCTGGCCGCGGCGGGCGTTCGCGTGGGCGCGGTGGGGAAGATCGCCGAGTACTTCTCCGGCCGTGGCATCGCCGTGTCGGACCCGGTAGAGGGGACCGTGGGCCAGGTGGCGGCGCTACGGCGAATGCTCCTCGACCCGTCGCTGGGTTTCGTCTTCGCCAACATCGAGGACTTCGATATGCTCTACGGGCACCGCAACGACGCGCCGGGCTTTGCCGCGCATCTGGCGGAGTTCGACGCGATGCTGGCCGACCTACTGCCGGTAGTTCCACCCGACGTGCTCCTCCTGCTTGTCAGCGACCATGGCAATGATCCCACGACGCCCTCAACGGACCACAGCCGCGAGCACGCACTCCTGCTCTCCTACCCGGGAACGGGCAGGGACCTGGGCGTCAGGGCCACGTTCGCGGATGTGGCCGCCACCGTGGCCGAGACGCTGGGTGTCACCTGCAATCTGGGCGTCAGCCGGTCGTTCCGTGCCCCTTGCCCGTGATGTAGTTGTACTCCGAGCCGAAAATGCTGTGCGGGACCAGGAAGATAGCGAGTGTGGCCATACCTGCGACAAGCACCGACCAGCGGTCGCGGCGCTCGCCCCGGTTGCGCCAGAGGGCCACGAGCCAGAATGCCAGCTCCACCACCACCTTGTTGTCGGTCCAGTCGTAGCCATAGGGGAAGCCCGACCAGAGTACGCCGAAGGCATACCATTGCACGATCGGACCCAGCACAAAGCCGCCCACCAGCAGCAGCGCCAGCGTCCAGCGGAGGAGGGCCTTCAACGGGCCGTCGCCCAGGGCCGCCAGGGCCGTGCGCATTGCCACGAGCAGTGAGGCGAAAATGGCGAGGATGTGCAGGGCCAGCACCGGCCCCGGCACCGGCGCCTTGTAACGGGCGTAGATGGGTTTGTCGCCCGTAGCGGAGACCTTAGGGCCACCGCCCATGACGTCCACGAAGTACTCGTACTTACCCGCTCGCTCGCGCAGGCTGGGAAGCTCAACGCCCAGGCCCCGGACCACCCGTTGCCGGCCCCGCCGTGTCATGGAGAACTCGCCGCGCTGCATCGCCACCGTGCTCCACTCGTCGTTTGATCGGTAGCGTCGATAGCGGACCTGCGCTGACACACCCGGCGGGACGGGGTCCACCAGCATCACCTTCAACGACGTGCCGATGGTCTCGCTCCGCAGGAAGATGCCGTGGACAGGCCCGGCGGCCGTAGAGAGCGAGACCTCCAGCGGGTAGGTGGGCCCGGTCTTGTCCTGATAGGCCATGGTGCCGAGCGTCAGAAGCGCCGCGGCGACCCAGGGCAGGGCCCGGCGCAGGAGGGACGGTTTCATGGTAACGGTTCCTGGAGCGCCCCGAACCTGCGGGCGCAGGCGCATCATACCCGCACGACGGACCCATGGGGTACAGTAGCGCAACCGTGGCACCCAGCACCGAACCAGGCGACTATTCCGTCCGCATCACGGACCTGCCGGCCCAGGACAGGCCGCGTGAACGGCTTCGCGACAAAGGCGCCGGCAGCTTATCCAACGCCGAGTTGCTGGCCATCCTGGTGCGGACGGGGTCGAAGGGCCGTAGCGCCCTCCATGTGGCTCAAAAGCTGCTGGAGAACCGGGACCTGCACGGCCTTGTGCGCTCGAGTATCGCCGACCTGAAGCGCGTGCCGGGGGTGGGCGACGCCAAGGCCACCGAGATCGCCGCTGCCATCGAACTCGGTAAGCGCATCGCGGCGCTCGCCCCCGAGGCCCGGCCCGTGGTGAACGCACCCGAGGACGCGGTGAACCTTCTGATGCCGGATATGCGTTTCCTCGTGGTGGAGGAGTTCCGCATGGTGATGCTGGACAGCCGCAACAACGTGTTGGGTGTGGAGCACGTCTCCACCGGCACGGCGGACAGCAGCATGGCGCACCCGCGGGATGTGTTCCGGCCGGCCATCGCGGCCAATGCGGTGGCCGTCATCGTGGCGCACAACCACCCGGGCGGCAGCGCCGAGCCCAGCGCCGAGGATCGCTCCGTAACGCGTCGCCTCGCCGACGCCGGCGCGCTGATCGGCATCGACGTACTCGACCACATCATCATAGGAGATGGGCGATGGACCAGCATGAAACGCATCAAGGCCATGGGTTGATCGCCCTGGACGCCATCGCCGCCCGACTGCGCGAGGCGTTGGACCAGAAGAACGCCGCCCGCGAGGCCGCCTTGAGGCTCTGCCGCGAGACGATCCGCATCTCGTCACGGGCCATCCGCGCCGTCCATCGCCTGGAGTTCGAGGCAGCCCGGGGCCTGATCGACGAAGCCCGCGCCACGGTGGAACGCGCCAAGGAGGCCCTCGTAGGGCATCCCGACCTCTTCTTCGCGGGCTACGTGCACGATTCGCAGAAGGAGTATGTCGAGGCCGAGGCCGTCTACGCCATGGTTCGGAATATGCCCCTCCCCGATCCCGCCGAGTTGGGCGTGGAGCCAGCAGCCTACCTCAACGGCCTCGCCGAAGCCGGTTCTGAGTGCCGCCGCTTCGTGCTGGACCGCCTCCGCGAGGGGAGCACCGAGGGCGCGGACGCCGTCATGCGCGCCATGGACGACATCTACTATGAACTCGTCACGTTCGACTACCCCGACGCCATCACCGGTGGCCTGAGGCGCACGACCGACGCCTTCCGGGCCGTCCTCGAGCGCACGCGCGGCGACCTGACGCTCACCGTGCAGAACAACGCCTTGCGTGAGGCCCTGCGGCAGGCTGCCGAGGCGAAGGGCGGCTAGTGGCCGATCCAGCGCGCCGTCCGAAGCTATCCGTCCTGATGCCCCTCTACAACGAGGCCGCCACGCTGCCCTTGCTGCTTCAGCGCGTGTCGGCGGTGCCTGTGGAGATGCAGATCGTCATGGTCGACGATGCCTCCACCGACGGCACGCGAGAGGTGCTGGCCTCCGAGGCCCAGGCGCGGGGCGACGCCGTCACGGTGGTGCTGCTGCCCGCCAACGGCGGCAAGGGCGCGGCCATCCGGGCGGGATTGCCGCACGCCGTGGGCGAGTACGTCATCATCCAGGACGGCGACCTGGAGTACGACCCGGCCGACTATGTGAAGCTCCTTGCCGCCGCCGAGGAGACCGGGGCGCCCGTCGTCTACGGAACGCGCTTCAGCCGGGGCTGGCCCGCCATGCGGCTACCGAACAAGATCGTCAACTGGCTGCTCGCCGCCATGGTGCGCGCGCTCTACGGCGCCCGGCTCACCGATGAGGCCACCTGCTACAAGCTCTTCCGGCGCGAGGTCCTCGTCTCGTTGCCGCTGGTATGCCGGCGCTTCGAGTTCTGCCCGGAGGTGACGGCGAAGGCCTTGCGCCGCGGGCATCGCATCGTCGAGGCGCCGATCAGCTATCAGGCGCGAGGGTTCGCCGAGGGGAAGAAGATACGCTGGACCGACGGCGTGCAGGCCATCTGGACGCTGCTTCGGTACCGATTCTGGCGCTGAGCGCCGCGGAGGACCGTACCATGGCTTCACAGACCTTTACCTGCCCTGCCATCCACTGCGAGGGGTGCGCGGGCTCGATTCGCCGCTCGTTGGGCAAGCTGCGCGGCGTTACCGCTGTGGACGTGGCCGTGGCGACGACGGCCGTCACGGTGCAGTATGACGAGGCGGTCACCGACGGTGCAGCCATTGCCGCACGGCTTGCGGCCGCGGGCTTCCCGTCGGAGCCGTGACGAACGACCGCATCGCGCCGCCGCGCCTTCGGCCCGGCGATACCATCGCCGTCGTCTCGCCCTCCAGCGCGGTCCGGACCAAGCGCTTCTCCGCCGGCGTTCGCGCCATCGAGGCCAGGGGATACCGTGTGCGCGTGTATCCCCACGCCCACGACTGCCTTGGCTACCTTGCCGGTGACGATGAGGCCCGTACCCGTGACCTGCAGGCGGCGCTCACCGACCCGGGCATCGCCATGGTCCTCTGCAGCCGCGGCGGGTACGGCGCGTGCCGCCTGCTGGACCGCGTCGACTGGGATGCCGTCGCCGCCGCGCCGCGCCTCTTCTCGGGCTACAGCGACATCACATCCCTGCACCTCGCCTTCGCCGCCCGAACTCGCGTGCCCACGCTGCACGGGCTGATGGCCGCCAGCCTGGGCGATCGGCTCGCCCCTGAGCCCCTGGACTGCTTCTGGGCGATGGTGGAGGGCTTCGAGCCACCCTACATGATGCCGTCGGCGGGCGCGCCCGTCCGCACGCTGGCGCCCGGCGTGGCGGAGGGGCGTCTCGCGGGCGGGTGCATCACGATCCTGACGGCGTCGGTGGGATGCTGGGAGGCGCCGGACCTGACCGAGAAGATCGTCATCCTGGAGGATGTCGGCGAACCGGTCTACCGCATGGACCGCTACGTCACGCAGCTCATCCGAGGCGCCGGACTGGGCCGGGCCGCGGGTATCGTCATCGGCAACGCCACGGGCTGGCAGCGGCTCTCTCGAAAAGGTCCCACGCTGGACGAGCTCTGGGACGAGATCATCGCGCCGCTGGGCATCCCCGCCGTGGCAGGATTCCCCATGGGCCACGAGCCGCAGCCGCTCACCTTCCCGCTGGGCTGCATGGCGCGGCTCGATGCCGGCGCGGGCACGCTCACGCTGCTGGAGTCGCCCGTCTCCTGAGCCGCCCCGCCGCCAAACCCAGCGCCCAGGGCAGTCCGCCCGCCACCAGTCCCGGGTACATGGGCTGGACGCCGAAGGGGAAGATGGCGCTGTCCGTCACGTCGGCTCCCGCGCCTTTGGCTGCCCATCCCGCGGCCAGGCATGCCGCCGACGTGAGCGAGCCGCAGAGCATGGAGGCCACCGCCCAGCGGGGCGGCAGGGCGTCGATGCGCCAGTAGGCCGTGAGGAGCGCGAAGGACATCCCCGGCACGAAGACCGTGCCGATGGCCCACCACTGCCGTACCACCGATGGAAGCCAGAGGCTGATGGCGATGGCCACGCCGCAGGTCGCGAGGAAGCCCAGCCGCGCGTAGCCGGGCACCTTCTCCGTGGAGGTCTCGCCGCGGGCGCGCCAGATCATATCGCGCCCCACTGTCATGGCGCCGAGGAACGTGTACGAGACCACGGTGGACATGACGGTGGCCAGCATCGCCACGTAGAAGAGCCCCCGCACTCCTCCCGGCAAGAGGCGCTGCGCCAGCATCGGGAAGGCCAGACCTGCGCCCTTGGCGCCCAGGTCGGGCATGGCGGCGCGGGCGTAGAGGCCGGTCAGCGTCGTCAGCGTATCGAAGAGCAACCAGCATCCGACGGCCGCCAGGACGCCCCACTTCGCCACCCCCGGCGACCGGGCGGCGTAGCAGCGCTGGTGGAAGCCGGGGTCGATGAGCGTCCAGAGCGCGATGAAGAACCAGACCGCGATGTAGCCCGCACCCAGCCCGCCGTCCAGCGACAGGTGTCCCGGCGGGAGTGTCCGGCTGAGCCAAGGCAGGTCGCCCGTGCGCGCCATGAGCACCGGTAGCGCCACGCCGAAGCCCAGGAACATCAGGCAGAACTGGTAGATGTTGATGCGCACGTCCGACTGGAAGCCGCCCACGTAGACGTAGGCGGTTGACAGTGCCGTGCCCGCGACGACCGCCCAGACCAACGGCAGGCCCGTCGCCACGGTGATGAGCTGCCCGACCATGAGGATGTAGGGTGCGGGCGTGGACATGAAGAAGGTGAAGACGGATCCCACCAGTGCCGCGGGCCTGCCGTAGGCCTCGTTCAGCTTGTCGGGGATGGTATAGTGCGCCGCCTTGCGTACGCGGGCCGCCAGCACGAGCCCGAAGAGGATGGCGAAGAGGTAGTAGGGTAGCCCCTGCGTGGTCCAGTTCACCAGGCCGTAGCGGTAGGTGAACTCGCCGACGCCCAGGATGCCTCCGTACCAGGTGGCCACCAGCGTGGCGACGAAGACGGGAAGGCCCAGGGCGCGGTCGCCGATGAGGAATTGCTCGGCGGTCTGCCGCCGCTTCCAGAACCCGACGGCAAGCGTGAAGACCATGTACGCGGCCAGGATCGCGATGTCGATGGGCTCAAAGCGTGCCCTCATGGCTTGGGCTCGTCGGCGGGGAAGTGCGTGACGAGTACGACGCCCTGCTCCACTGTGACGCAGGCCGCCGCGTCGGTGATGACGTTGCTCACGCCGCGCGAGCCGGGCAGCAACGTCTCACCCCGTAGTGGCCACTGCACCCCTGTGACCGAGATGCCGTGTGCCGGCGCCATGGCGGTCAGCGAGAGCCGGTCGCCGGGTGCGCCGTCCACGGTGAGGCGTCGCGAGCAGGCCCGCGTGATCGAGCCGCCGCTGACGACCCGCAGGTCAGCCTCGCCGTGCAGCGCGATCAGGACGGATACGGTGGTCAGCGTATGGTCGAAGCGCCGCCCGGTGGCGCCGACCATGGTGATGCCGCGGGCGCCGCGCGCCAGGCACCAGCGCACGGCCTTCTCCAGGTCGCAGGCCTCCTGGTCCGGCGTCGGTTCCACCACGCCCGCCGGCAGGGCGGCCAGCGCATCCGGCGAGGCCGAGTCCAGGTCGCCCAGCACGAAGTCGGGCGTCTGGTCCATGCCGAGCAGCCACTCTACGGCCCCGTCGGCGGCGACGCAGAGGTCATGAGCCGCGCGCAACCGCGCCACGCAGGCTGCCGACGGCGGTTCGCCATTGGCGCAGATGAGGACGCGGGTCGCCGGATGCGGCCGGCTCACTCTAGTCGCAGCCCCAGTAGTACATCGATCCTGTGGCGGGGTTGATGTCGCCGCTCCTGCCGCCGGCGGCGCAGACGACCTGCTGGTCGAAGGCGCCGGCGCTCACGGTGAACTTGGCGTGGCCGTCGATGAAGATCGTGGAGCCGCCGCGAGGGTGCCACTGCCGGAAGTAGTCGGGCGAGTAGCCGTAGCGCGGATCGGTGAAGAAGGCCATCATATCGTCGCGCATCATCCGCGTCTCGGACGGCAGTGCGAACGAGGCGTCGGCCACCATCTCGCCGCTGCTGTAGGGCTCGTTGTTCTGGCTCGACTCGCCGGCCACGGTGCTGAAGCTCCCATGGCAGAAGCGGTAGCTCGAGCCGTAGCAGGCGTGGTACGAGCCCAGACCGGGGCAGCCGTAGGTGGCGTCGCCCAGCGCGGGGCCGCCTGCGTCGTCCGGGCAGCGGAAGATCTGCCGGTTCTTGCCGTAGGGCAGGATGAGCTCCTCCACGCCCTTGTGGCCCGGCCTGCCGGAGGCCGGGTTGCTGTTGTAGGCGTAGAAGATGGGCATCGTCTCGTCGTAGTCCTGCACATACATCCGAACCTGCAGACCCACCTGCCGGCTGTTCGATGTGCAGCTGGTCTCCCGGGCCTTCTCGCGCGCCTGGGCGAAGACGGGGAAGAGGATCGCCGCCAAGATCGCGATGATCGCGATGACGACCAGTAGCTCGATGAGCGTGAATGCGTTCGGCTTGCGTGACATTCCTGGTGCCTCCTTCAGGAAGAGGCGGGTCCTCTGTCGGCCGCCGGCCGCATGGCGCACTGAAGGCGCCGCGCACCGGCAACCTCCCGGAAAAGCGCGGCGCCTTCTGACGCCTCAGTATCGCTTCCCTCCGTCGGGATTACCCGCATCAGGTTCCAGGAGTTCCTCGTTCGGCACGAGGTCTCAGCCGGCCCACACCGGCACCCCCAGCGTTCATTCAGTTGTCTTGTGGGCCACGAGGTGGCCGGGCTTACGACCTACTCTACCAGACGCTGCAGCTTCTCGGCAATGGCCTTCTTCGGCAGGGCTCCGACGATCTGGTCGACCATCTTGCCGTCCTTGAAGAAGAGCAGCGTAGGGATGGACATGATGCCGTACTTGCCGGCGACCTCGCCCTCGGTGTCGACGTCGACCTTGAAAACCTTCGCCTTGCCCTCGAACTCGGCGGCGACGGCATCGACGTGCGGCGCGATCTGGCGGCACGGCCCACACCAGGTGGCCCAGAAATCGACAAGGACCGGAACGGTGGACTGCAGTACTTCGGCCTCGAAGTCGGCGGACGTGACGGCTTTGGCGGCGCTCATGCTCGAACTCTCCTTAGATGGACTGCCCTCGTTTCCGAGGGGTTATACGCTAACGATCCCCTAGGAGTCAACCGAAACCGGCTGCTCAGGCGATCAATCCCATGCTTCGTCCCACGCGGCCCAGGCTCTGCAGGGCCTCATCCAACTCCTTGACACTGTGCGACGCGTTGGGCATGGTGCGGATGCGGGCCTTGCCGCGCGGCACGGTGGGGAAGACCACGGCCAGGGCCAGCACGCCTTCGGCCATGAGCCGGCGCTGCAGCTCCAGGGCCTTCTCCTCGCTGCCGGTCATGATGGGCGTGATGGGCGTCTCGGTGACGCCGAGGTCGAAGCCCATGTCCCTCAGGCCTCCCTGCCAGTGGCGCGTGTTCGCCCAGAGCCGCTCGGTGAAGCTGGGGTCGGTCTCCATCAGGTCCAGCGCCGCCAGGATGGCCCCGGCCACGGCAGGCGGGTGGGCGGTGCTGAAGAGGAACGGCCGGGCGCGCTGCACCAGCCAGTCGCGGAGAAGGGCGCTGCCGGCGATGTAGCCGCCCATGACCCCCACGGCCTTGGAGAGCGTGCCCAACTGCACGTCGACGCGCTGATGGACGCCGAAGTGGTAGGCGGTGCCGCGTCCGCCGCCCAGTACGCCGGAGCCGTGGGCGTCATCCACCATGACGGCGGCGTCGTAACGCTCGGCCAGTTCGACGATGTCGGGCAGGGGCGCCACGTCGCCGTCCATGCTGAAGACGCCGTCCGTGATGATCAGTCGCTTCTCGTATCCCTGGCATCGTTGCAGGGCATCCTCAAGCGAGGCCATGTCGCGGTGCTTGTAGACGGGCCGCCGGTCGGAGGGCAGACCCGCCAGCCGGCAGCCGTCGATGATGCTGGCGTGGTTCAGTTCATCCGAGATGATGGCGTCGGCCTTGGTGATGATCGTGGGGATCGTGCCTGCGTTGGCCGTGAAGCCGGACTGGAAGACAATGGCGGCCTCGACGTGCTTGAACGCGGCGATCCGGCGCTCGAGCTCCTGATGGATCTCCATGGTGCCGATGATGGTCCGCACCGCGCCCGCGCCCGCGCCCCAGCGCTCGACCGCTTCGATGGCGGCCTGCTTCAGTCTCGGGTGGTTGGCCAGGCCGAGGTAGTTATTGGACGCCAGGTTGATGACCCGGCGCCCCTCCACGGTGATGCTGCCGCCCTGAGGCGATTGCACCTCCACCAGCGGCTTGTACAGGTGCTGCGTGTGCAGCGCGTCGAGCTGGCTGCCCAGCCAGTCGCCAAGCGTCTTGTTCATGGCACATCTCCTCGGATGGGGCCGTCCGGGCTGGAGGCCCCGGCGATGCTACCTTCCGGCATCCTCATCGATATACTCGAACTCAAAGCCACCGATGGTCACGGTGTCGCCGTCCGCGGCGCCCTCCTGGGCCAGCTTGCGATAGACGCCCAGCCGCTCCATGGTGCGCTGCAGGCGGACCAGGGCGTACTCGTTTTCCAGATCCGTGCGGCGCGTCAGCCGATCAAGGGCCTCGCCGGCCACGATCCACGAGTCGGGGCCTGTCTTCTCGACGTGCCAGTCCTTCAGGTGCGCCGTTTCGGGCGGCCCGAAGTGGGCCACATCGTCGGGTATGACGCCCGGCGTCGGCGCCGGGGTCGCCTGCAGCGCCTCCCAGAGGGCGAAGAGCCACGGGCGAAGGCCCTGGCGGGTGGCGGCGGAGACGCAGAAGACCCGGCAACCGCACGCCTCCAGCTCCTGCGTAAGCCGGCTCACCAGCTCCTCGCTGCCTGCCACATCGACCTTGTTCAGCGTGACGATCTGCGGCGCCTCGGCCAGGTTCTCGTCGTAGGCGCGGAGCTCGCGATTGAGGACCTCGTAGTCCTCCATCGGGTCGCGGTCGGTGAGGCCCGACACGTCAAGGACATGGGCCAGCACACGCGTGCGCTCGATGTGGCGCAGGAAGCGCAGGCCCAGGCCGGCGCCCTTGTGTGCGCCCTCGATGAGGCCGGGCATGTCCGCCATGACGAATGAGCGGCCATCGTCCACCGCCACGACGCCCAGGTTCGGGACCAGCGTCGTGAAGGGGTAGTCGGCGATCTTGGGGCGCGCGGCCGAGACGGCGGCGATGAGAGTGGACTTGCCCACGCTG
Organism: uncultured Chthonomonas sp.; assembly: GCA_903885605.1. Classification (GTDB taxonomy): domain Bacteria; phylum Armatimonadota; class Chthonomonadetes; order Chthonomonadales; family CAJBBX01; genus CAJBBX01. The sequence continues at coordinate 69,948 of CAISJD010000011.1, forward strand.
GGGAAGCCGATGATGCCCACGTCGGCCAGCAGCTTCAGGTCTAGCCGGAGCCGTGCGGTCACGCCGGGCTCGCCCTTCTCGGCGAAGCGCGGGGTCTGGCGCACCGCAGTGGCGAAGTGCGAGTTGCCCTTGCCTCCGCCCCCGCCCTTGGCAACCACGAAGTGCATGACGGGCGGCGCCATGTCCACGACGAGTTGGCCCGTCTTGGCGTCGTACACCTGGGTGCCGGGCGGGACGCGGAGCACGAGGTCCTGCCCGTTCTTCCCGGACATGTCCTTGCTCTGGCCGTCGCCGCCGCGGTCGGCGTGGTAGCGGCTCTTGTACCGGAAGTCCAGCAGCGTCGAGAGGCTCAGGTCGATCTCGATGATGATGGAGCCGCCCCGTCCGCCATCGCCACCGTTGGGGCCGCCCCGGGGAACGCACTTCTCGCGGCGGAACGATACGGCGCCATTGCCGCCGTCGCCGGCTTTGACATCGATTTCGACTTGGTCGACAAACATGGGTCTCGTTTCAGCGCCGGCCACCGTGGCGGCGCACAAACAAAGAAAGGGGTGACGCTCAAGCGTCACCCCTCTCGGAACCTGGCGCCTAGACTACGGGCGCCGCTACCTCGGCTACCACCGCAGCTTCGTGCGGGTAGACGCTCACCTTGCGGCTGCCCTTCGGCCCCTCGAACTTCACGGTGCCGTCCTTCAGCGCGAACAGCGTGTGGTCGCGGCCCAGCCCTACGTTCTTACCGGGGCGGAATGGGGTGCCGCGCTGGCGAACGAGGATCGCGCCGCAACGCACCTCGTGCCCCGCAAACTCCTTCACGCCCAGACGCTTCGGATTGCTGTCGCGCCCGTTGCGCGAGCTTCCTACGCCCTTCTTATGTGCCATAGCAGAACTCCTTCTATGATTCGGCGGCCGAGGCCAAGGAGGGCTCTAGACCGTGATGGCTGTAACCTTCAGCTTCGTGTACGGCTGTCGATGGCCGTAGTGGCGCTGCGTACCCTTGGTCGGGCGGTAGGTGTAGCCGTGAATCTTCTTACCGAGGCCATGCTCCATGATGGTCGCCGTCACGGTAGCGCCCGGCACAACAGGCTGGCCGATCTGCACGCCGTCGCCGTCAGCGATCATGAGCACGTCCGTCAACTGCAGGGTCTCACCGACTTCACCCGCCAGCTTCTCGACGCTGAACACGGTCTTTTCGTTCACCCTGTACTGCTTGCCGCCTGTTCGCACTATCGCGTACACGTTGCCGTCCTCCATTCTCTACGCCGCCACGACCCTGTCTGGAGGGTCAATCACACAGGAGCGCTCCGCCGGCACGCCGGAGGAGCGCTCCCTGGCGACTTGGTGCGGCCGCCAACCTAGCGCAATGCCGCAGACAGACCAGTATTATGCGCTATCAAGCCGCTCCTGTCAACCGCGCGAGGACATCGGCACGCCTTCCGCGAAGGATCGGCGTACGCTTTCGATGCGCACCCTCAGTTTCGGCTGGTTGGTCCGGGTCGTTTCGTCGAGCGCCACCAGCAACCCGTCAGCCCAGCCCACGCACGCGGGCGCCGGCTCAAGGGCCGACTGCGTGATCGTGACCTCCAGCACCTGCCCTCGGCGCGGACCGGCCAATCGGCGGTCGAAGTCCGATATGGTGCCGGGTGTGATGGTGTGGGTCTCCACGTGCAGGTCGTGCTTGCCGCGGATGTACACGGCGGCCCGCAGTTCGGACTCCAGCCGATCCACGTTGGAGCCCAGCTCCCCGATGAGCATTTCGGCGACCTCGGGGCTGCACTCCACCAGGAAGGCTTCCTTGCCTGCCTTGGCCGTGCGTACGGCCTGCCGCAGGGCCTGTTCCACCTGAATGGAAACGGTCTCCGGGCTCGAGACCTTGCCGCGCCCCTGGCAGTGCGGGCAGGCGTCGGTCATGAAGCCGGCGAACGTCTCGGCTGTGCGCTTGCGGGTCATCTCCACCAGGCCCAGGGGGCTGATGTTGCTGATCTTGGTCCGGCTCCGGTCGCGGCTCAGCGCCGTCTCCAGGGTCTTGATGACCTGCTGTTTGTCGCGGGCGTTGTTCATGTCGATGA
>CAISJD010000012.1 GCA_903885605.1 uncultured Chthonomonas sp.
CCCGCTGCTCGCCGGTGGGTCGCTTCCATGCCACCATCAGGTCCGTACGCATGCGGCCGAGGCCGTACTCGCGATCAACACGCCCGCCGCCGTTGACGATCCGCTGCAGGAAGGCCTGAAGCAGCAGGTGCGGCCCGGCCTCTTTGTACTCGAAGCGCTGCACCCAGCTCTCGGAGTTCTCGCGGAAGAACTGCTGGAACTGCTCCAGCACGACCACCAGCATCAGGCTGCCGTCCGGAGAGACAAAGGGCAGCGTGGGAACGAGCGCAGAGAGTTCCACCTGGGCGCCGTAGGTCAGTTGCCGGGGGATCACCTCACGGTAGATGGGGTTGGCGATCACGGGGCCGCCGCGCGTCAGCCGGATGAGGCCGAGGTCCACGACGTACTGGATGTCGTCCTCAGCCAGGCCGGCCCCGGTCACCTCGCCCTGTATGATCGGCTCCACCACTCGCCTGACGCGGGGCTCTTTGAGCTTGTCGGCCAGCTGGTCGATGTGGACGTCGCGGCGCAGGATGAGCTGCTCTCGGGCGGCCATGACCATGGCAAGGTCGAGGCGGTGCGAACGGTCGCGACCCTCGGGCCTGCGGCTCGTGAGTTCGTAGGCGATGGCATTGACCAGCCACGGCTGGCCCTGCGTCAAGCGCCAGATCTCGTCGACGGCCTCGGAGGTCCAGACCTGCCCGGTCTCGTCGGTGTGCTGCTGGAGCAGCTCCCGGACCTCGGGTTCCGTCAGGTCGCCCAGAACCAGGGACTCGGCCTTGATGTTGAAGGCGCTCCCGCCGGTGATGATCTCGCCGTCGGAGGAGTGGATCCGGTAGTCGCGCACATCGCGGACACCGCAGAGGATGACGCTCTGCGGGAAGGCCGCCGGGCGCTGCGTGTAGCCGCCACGCAGCTGGCGCAGTACCGAGATGAGCGTATCTCCCACCAGCGAGTCGATCTCGTCGATCAGGAGCACCAGCGGGCGCGGATCGGCCTGCGACCACTGGGCGAGAAGCGCGCTGAGCGCGGAGCCCGGCGAGGTCTCGTCCAGCACCGACTTGAGGATTTGCTGGGGGTACAAGTCGCCGGACATCCACTGGGCGCCCGCGGCGATCCGTTCGGCGACGATGGGAATGCCCTTCGTGTAGTCGCCGCGCGCCGCCTGGGCATCCTCGACGTTGGCGTAGGCGCAACGCACCTTGCCGGCGGCGTTGAGGTGGCGCATCAGCGTGATCAGGCAGGTGGTTTTGCCCGTCTGCCGAGGTGCGTGGAGGACGAAGTAGCGGTGCGCGTCGATCAGGCGCTCGATTTCGTCCACGCGAATCCGCCTGAGCGGGTCGATGCAGTAGTGCTGCGCCGGCTCGCTGGGTCCCGCGTTGTTAAAGAATCGTGCTGCCATCCCGTTCCTCCGATGCCACTCGCAGTGTACCTGCGGCAGACGGGCGCGACCTGACGCGCTACGCCGGCGTGGCCGCCCGAGCGCGGAAGGCGCAGAGGGGCATGTCGCCGCGATCGACGACCGTCGCCACGGGCATGGTCCCCAGGGCGTAGGCCACGGTGACCGGCCCGCTGATGGCCGCCTCCAGCGTCAGGCGGATGTCCGACCCGCCGTCGCCGCGCACCTCCGCGCCGACAATGCCCATGGGCGCGCCGTTCACGCGGACCTCGAAGCCGTAGAGCGGCTGCTCATCGCGCCAGCCTCCCTGCACGTCGGCGCATCGGAGCGTGACGGTGCCGAGGCCGTTGGTGGCCGTACCCGTCTCGATGGCCGTGACCGAGGGCGTCCTTCGTCCGCCGGGGACGCCCGCCATCGGTGCGATAGCCTGCGCCAGGCGGCGGCCCAGGCGCACGAGGCCCGTGGCGCTGATGTGGATGCCGTCGGCCAGGGGCAGGTCGATGGCACTGACCACGACGGCGTTCGGCACACGGTTGGGCAGGTCGGCCAGGGCCTCGCGGACGATGTCCCAGGCCTCGTCGGTGGGCTCGTCGCCGGGCCAGATCCAGCGGCCCAGTTGCACCACAGCCACGGGGAGGTCGGGTTCGCCCAGGTCGCGGCGGGCGGCGGCGATCCAGGCGTCGAAGCGGGCCGCGTAGGTGCGGGCGTCGGCGGGGCTGCAGTCGGACTCGCCCTGGTACCAGAGCAGACCGCGCACCTTGCCTCCGGCCCGGCGCACACGCTCAAGCATGCCGCCGTAGAGGCTGCCGCCGCCCATGGGCGCGAGCTCCTGGCTCCACTGGCCCAGCGACGTCCCGCCGTGCGCCGCCGGGATGAGGCCTACGGGCTTGCCGGTGGCATCGGCGACGGCCATGCCGAAGGACAGGCCCAGCCCGGCGCCGTGCGGCCGGACGGCGATCTCGGCCAGCGCCATCTCCTCGTTGGTCTTGTCGGCGACCTCAGGCAGGGCCGCCCGAAGCAGGTCGACATGCACCGAGGTGAAGCTCTCCCAGAAGCGGTGGAGCGGCTCCCGGGCCACCTCCCAATGGCCCGCTGTGGTGAAGCTCCAGACGCGCTCGTCGGGAGGCAGCGCCTCGCAAAGAAGCCCGCAACCCTCCATGTTTGACTGGCCGGCAAGGACCCAGACGTCGTGTGGTGTTTCCATGTCTGTACCTTACCCCGAGCGGCGCGCCGGCCGGTCGGCCATAATGGTCGCGTAGACTACAGGCACGGGGGAAACGCGGCCATGGGCATGCGAGGGATCACGCTGGACGGCGAGTGGCGGCTGCGGGGCTGGAGCCCCGACGGCGGCGAGACGATGGAGCTGGCGGCATCGACGCCGGGGCATGTCCATCTGGACCTGCTGCGGGCGGGCAAGATCGCCGACCCCTTCTGGCGCGACAACGCCGACGCCTGCCAGTGGGTGGAGAAGTGGGACTGGGAGTACGAACGGACCTTCGACGCCGGGCCGGAACCCGACGCCTCTTGGGCGCTGCTCCAGTTCGACGGGCTGGACACGCAGGCCGAGGTCACACTCAACGGCACGCCCGCGGGCTCCGCGGCGAACATGCACATCCCGCACGAGTTCGAGGTGGGCGCACTGCTGCGGCCCGGCGCCAACACGCTGCGGGTCCGCTTCCCCTCCATCTGGCGCGCGCTCGAAGGCAAGCCGATGGACCTCCCCGCCGCCTTCACCTGCGAGCGCGTCCACATCCGACGGATGCAGTGCACCTTCCACTGGGACTGGGTCAACCGGTTCGTGAGCTACGGCATCTGGCGCCCGGCGCGGCTGGCGATGCCCGATGCCGCACGGCTGACCGACCTCTCCGCCGTCACCGTGGCCCTTGGCGACGCCTCGGCGTCGGTGCGCATCGAGGCCGCCGTCGAGCGCCGGACCGGGGAGCCGCTGAACCTGCGCGTGCGGCTGGCAGACCCCGACGGCGCCGCCCTGGCCGAGTGGAACGCGCCGGGAGTGGGCGACCGGCTGGAGCTGGACGCCACCGTGGCCGATCCCCGGCTCTGGTGGCCCAACGGCCACGGCGAGCAGCCCCTCTACGCCGTGTCGGCCTCGCTGACTGCTGCCGACGGGCGCGAACTGGACACCCGGCGGGTGCGGCTGGGCCTACGCACCGTGGCCGTCGAAGAGGTCGATGACACGCCCGGCAGCCCCGAGGAGGCCCGGACCCGGGCGCTCCGGGAGCGGGTACCCGAAGAACAGAGCAACGGCGATGCGCCGGGCCGGAGCTTCATCGTCACCGTCAACGGGCGGCGCATCTTCTGCCAGGGAGGCAACTGGGTGCCCGCCGACCCGTGGCCCTCCCGCGTGACGGCTGACCAGTACGACCACCTGCTGGGCCTCGTTCGGGAGGCGGGCATGAACTGCCTGCGCGTCTGGGGCGGCGGCATCTACGAGCCCGAACCCTTCTGGGAGGCCTGCGACCGGCTGGGCATCCTCATCTGCCAGGACTTCATGATGGCCTGCGGCAAGTACCCCGAGGACGACCCCGCCTTCATGGAGGCTCTGCGCGCCGAAGCCCCCGTGGTGGTGCGGCGCCTGCGCAACCACGCCTCGCTGGCCTGGTGGAGCGGCGACAACGAGAACGGCATGCACTTCGACGCCGACGATCCCGAGACCTGGGGCAAGCGGATCGCCGACGAGATCACCGGCCCGGCCTGCGCCGAGCTGGATCCCACGCGCCCCTTCTACCCCACCAGCCCCTACGGCGGCAAGAAGAACACCAGCGTCACCATCGGCGACTGCCACTGGACAGCGCTGGTCATGGGCCGGTCCGACCTGGAGACGCTGCCCACGTACCGGGCGCATATCGCCCGGACTGTGGGGCGGTTCCACTCCGAGTGCACCAGCTCAGGCGTACCCGCCCTCAGCACCCTGCGGCGCTTCATGACCGACGACGAGCTGGCCGACCCCACACATCCGCTCTGGTACTTCCATACCAAAGACAACCCGTACCTCGACATCCGCCTCTACGATCTGCAGCGGCAGGTGGCCGAGACCCTCTACGGACCCTCCGATACCATGGAGGGCCGCATCGCCCGCATGCAGACGCTCCAGCGCGAGTGGGTACGCCTGGTCGTGGAGGCCCTGCGCCGGTCCAAGTGGTACTGCGCGGGCATCCTCTTCTGGATGTACAACGACTGCTGGCCTGCCACGGGCTGGAGCATGGTGGACTACTACGGCGTGCCCAAGGCGGGCTGGTACGGCATGAAGAGCGCCTGCAAGCCGGTCATCGCCTCCATCGAGGAGACGGAGGGCCGCTTCCGGTTCTGGGTGGTGAATGCCACGCAGGAGGCCGTCAGCGGCACGCTCCGGCTGGCCGTGCAGCCCTGGACCGGCGCGCCGACGTGGCGGATGGAGGCTCCTTTCACGGCCCCGGCCGGCGCCTCGGTGGTGGCGCTGGAACACCCCGCAGGTTCCGACCTGGCGCAGGCGCTGGACAGGGGTTCGGTGCTGACCTGCGACCTCGCGGCCGCCGGCCACTCTGACCACTCTTGGTACTACCTCGGCATGCCGCATGAGATGGCCCCGCCGCCCACCACGCTCACGGTGGAGCAGGGCGAGGGCTTCATCACCCTCGCAGCCGAGGGCTACGCCCGCTCCGTGACGCTGGAGGGCGACGCCGTCTACTCCGACAACTACTTCGACATGCTCCCCGGCGAGACCCGCACCATCGCGTGGCGACCCGTGCCGGGCCTCGAGCCGCCGAGCGAGGTGCAGGTCACCTGGTGGAACAGGGGGTAGGGCCGACGGCTGCTCTGGTGTACTGCGTCGGAGGGGGCAACTGAAGACGAAGCATAGCACTGGGTGTGGTACTATTGCTTGGAGGCAACGTTCGAGGAGCATTCCGTCCGCGTGTTCAAGACCCGTTGGTTCGCTCGCTATTCCCGCCGACACGGGATCGGGGACGCCGCCCTGTGCGAGGCAGTGGCCCGCGCGTCGGGCAGCATCATTGACGCACAACTGGCCGGGTGCGTGATCAAGCAGAGGATAGCGAGGGCGGGTGACGGGCGCTCCGGCGGGTTTCGGGCGATCGTAGCGTTCGCGCCGGAGGTGCGGTCGGCCTTCATGTTCTGCTTTGCCAAGAGTGACCGCGCCAACCTGACGGCAGCAGAGGAGAGAGCCTTCCGCGAACTTGCCGCGCTGCTTCTCAGCTACACCGATGCGGAGCTTGCGGCTGCCTTGAGTACGGGGGCGCTGGTGGAGGTGATCTGCAATGGCTAAGGCATACGGTAGTGATGCGCTGGCCGCAGTGCATGAGACGGTCTCCGACCTGGCCGACGCCGGACTGGTTGACAAGAAGACCATGCGGCGGTTCGACGATATGTGCCTGACGTCCGTGGAGCCGCTGGCCGCGTCGGAGATCCGCGCCATTCGCGAAGGGGTCCGCGTCAGTCAGGCCGTATTCGCGCGGTATCTCAACGTGACGGTCAGCCTGGTGAGCCAGTGGGAGCGCGGCGAGAAGCGCCCCACCGGCGCGTCGCTGAAGTTGCTGTCACTGGTCAAGGCAAAGGGGCTGGATGCAGTAGCGTAGGCGCAGTTGCCCATGCAGAAGCCAAGCGGCACCGACGTACCGGCGCCCAAGCCCAAGCCTCCCGCCGACCGGGACATTCGCCGCCTGGTTGGCCGGTTGTGGAGCCTGCGTAAGGCGGTGCGCGAGACTGCGGCAGCGGAACTGGCGGAGCTTGGCGCAGATGCCATCAACGCGGTGTACCGGCGGTTCCAGCAAGACCGGGTCCGCCTGGCGTGGTCACTCCTGGCTGTGTACCTCATCGCCGGGACCGGGTATGTGCTAACTCGCGTCGCCGGCTTTGCACACGCATCGCCTGCCGGATGGCTACTTGTCTGCAACGCCATGGGTCTAGTGGCACATGTACGCCTATATGCCGCCATGAACGGCCTTGGATGCGCCGCCGCCACGGTGCCCAGTCCGGACCTGATCGAGTTGCTCACGCAGGTGTCGGCCGATCCGTGGCGCCCGGGCGCCTGGGGCGATGCGCTCGCGGAGGCCCTTGCCCTGGCAGACACCGAGCGCCTCGGTCATCTCGACAACCGATGCATGGCTCGCGTGCGAGCCCTGATGGCGAACTCCCGGGACCGGCGCCTGGTCCTGGCGCTGCTGGACCTGTGCGCCAGGGTCGGCGATTCGCGGGAACTGGGCGCCGTGCGGGGGCTGTGCCGCAAGGGCCCGGTGGTCTACGCCCCGTGCAGCGTCGACGCCGAAGTCAACCAGGCCGCCGAGCGCGCCCGCGCCGCCATCGAGGTCCGCCTTGCGGCAACGCCGCAGGCGCGGAGACTGGTGCGCCCCGCATCGGCTCCGGCGGACGGTTCGGCCGTCCTGGTTCGCCCGGCGCATGGCGTGCCCACCGGCGACGAGGACCGGCTCCTGCGGCCGGTCGGGGCAGAGTCTGCGGAGGTCGCCGCGGCTACCGATGCCGCCGAGGCAGAGCAGGGGCAACGCGGGGGCGCGTAGGCGGCATGGGGACGCGTGGACCGAAACCCGCTATGGCACAGGGCGCGGTGCTGCCGCTTGGGTCCATCGTTTGAGGAGCATCCCATCCACGTCGCGAAGATCCGCTGGTTCGCTCGCCGTGCTTGCCGAGGCGGGATAGCAGACGCCGCCCTGTGCGGGGTAACGGCGCGTGCATCGCGAGGGATCATCGATGCGCAGTTGGGTCAGTTCGTGATTAAGCAGAGGATGGCGCGACCGTGGGTCGGAGCCACGCCGGCCACTCACCCCTCGGCGCTCAAGGTCCGTTGCGAAGTACACTCAACGTCGGTCCGGACGCCGCCGCCACAGGGGCGCGATGGTCGGGCCGCAGGAGGTCCGGGCCATGGGTGCATGGGTCTGCACACTGTTGCTGCTGTCTGCCGTAGCCGGGGTGGCCGCGGCGGCCGGGACGCCGCTTCGGGATGCCTCCGCGGTATGGCGGTTCGGTGAGGCCGACGCAGGCCCCAGGGCACGCTATCCGCTGACCGCCCACGGCGCCGTGACGCTTGGCGTGCCGCTGGCAGGAGATGAGCGGAGCGCTTCGCTGGCGCGGGGCGGCGACGGCACGGCGGCACGGTTCGATGGCGGCTACCTGGAGATCGGCGGACCCGCCTGCGACCCGGCCGGCGCCACCTTCACACTGCTGCTGCGCGTCCGTGACACGGCCGGCGCCTGGGACGCCCCGCTCTTCGGCAGCTACGGCGGCGACGCGGCGGTCAGCCTCTACCTGCACGGCGTTGACGGCGCCACGTTGCCCCAGCGCGACATGAACTACGCCGGCGGCCTGCTCTCCACTCCGGCTGCCTGGATGTTCGGACGGCCCGACGGCCCGCGCGCCATCGCCGGTCCGCGCGGCGTGGTCGAGTGCCTCTGGGGCTCCTCGGGCGTGCCGCCGACACCGGGCCGCATGGCCATGCAGCCCAAGGGCTTTCCCGTAGCCGACCCGCCCCCGCTGCCACGCGACACCCGCAACGGCGTCCTGCGTCTCATGTTTCCCATGGCGCCCTTCGGGGCAGACGCCTGGCACGACATCATCGTGCGCGGCACGGAGGCCAAGATCGAGCTCTGGATCGACGGCGTCCTGGTCGATGAGGAGTTCCCCGTCGGCGCCACGCGGCCCGCAACGGCGCCGCGGCTCTTCGGTGCGGCGCGGGCGGCGGACGGGAGCCTGATCTCGGGCTTCCATGGCCTCATGGATCACGCCGCGATGTGGCGCCGGGCCCTCACCGTGCCGGAGATCGTGGCCCTGAGCGGCGGCCCCCGGGCGGCCAGGCAGCGGGAGCGGGCTGTCCTTGGCGCGCCGCCGGAGCGGATGCAGTACTTCCGGGCTCGGGGCCATAACTCCAAGGCCGGCGACTGCATCCCCTTCTACCACGACGGAACCTTCCACCTCTTCTATCTCATCCTGCGGCGCAACATGCACAGCAAGTTCGACGGCGGCCACGGCGGGCTCGAGATCCACCATGCCTCCACGCGCGACCTCGTCCACTGGCGGCACCACCCGGTCGTGGCGCCCATCACGGAGCAGTGGGAGGCGTGGAACGGTACCGGCGGCGTGGTGCATCACGACGGCAAGTTCTGGTGGTTCTATCCCACACCCGACTACGACGGCTCGCGCGGGGGCATCCAGCTCGCGGTCAGCGAGGACGGCGATAACTACGTCAAGCGGACCCCGCATCCCTATATCGAGGGCGGCGACTGCGAGGTGTTCGCCGACCCCGACCCGGCAAGCAAGCTCTTCCACCTCGTGAAGCTGGGCAAGTCGGTGGGCGCCGGACTGCCCGCACTGACGGACAAGACGCTGGTCTGCTGGGCCTCGCCCGCCGACCTGGACCAGCATGGCGCGGGGCTCCTCACAGTGGAGGGGCCGGGCGGCAGGTTCGACTCCATCGTGCTGGGCGAGGCCGCCCACCGCCGCTGGATGGCCGGGAGCGACAGCTTCCAGCGGACCCAGCGGGACCAGACCGCCAACGCGCAGGAGACCGCCGCACCCGGCGAGCAGGTGCAGATCGCGGTGGTCTACTCGGGCGCCGACGTGACGATCTACCGCAACGGCGCCCGCTACGCCTCGTACTCCGTGGCGAGTCCGCTGGACCTGGGGCCCGGCGCCCGGGTGCTGGTGGGCCTGCGCCACGTGGATCGGCGCGGCGACCCCAGGGCCCACTTCCGAGGCTCCATCGCCGACGCCAGGGTCTATGCCGAGGCGCTTACCGCCGAGCAGGTGGCCGCGCTGAAGCCCCACGACCCGGCGGGTCCCAGGCCGCTGGTTTGGTTCGACTTCGGCGCCGGCGCCACGGTGGATCGCGCGGGTTGCCTGGCCACGGCCTCGCTGGAGGGCGCCGCCCAGGTGCGCGACGGCCGCCTGATCCTGGACGGCAAGGGGAGCCGCCTCACGGCGGGCGCGCGGATGACCGAGATGGCCCACTGGGTCTCCGAGGACCTACGCAACTGGCGCGAGTTGCCCGAGCCCCTGATCACCACCGACGAGTCGTTTATCCCCAATATGTGCCCGCACTGGTTCCAGTGGAACGGCTGGAGCTACTACATCGGCGGCGTCAACGGCATCTGGCGTTCACGCGGACCCTACGGCCCATGGACGCTGCAGTCGCCCGGCCGCCTTGACGCCCTCGCCGTGCCCAAGACCGGGGCGTTCACCGGCAACCGTCGCCTCCTCGCCGGGTTCGTCACTGACGATGGCTGGGGCGGCGACCTGGTGCTGCGCGAGTTGGTGCAACACTCCGACGGCGTCCTCGGCACTCGCTTCGTGCCGGAGATGATTCCCACATCGGGCAAGCCCCTTCCGCCCGCGGGCTGGGACAAGCCCATCAGGATCGATGCCGGGCAGGGCAGGCGCCAGGTCCTCCTCGGCGGCCTACCCAATCACGTGCGGATCACACTCACCCTGGAGCCGCAGGGGGCCGTCGCCGCCTACGGTGTGCGGCTCCGCACCACCGACGGCGAGCATGATGGCGCCGAGTTTCGCCTGACGCCCGGCACAGCCACCGCAAGCTTCTCGGCCTCCACCCACAGCGGCAGCGGAGTGGAGAGGACCGGCGGCCCTGCCATTGACGGCCTGCGGGGCCTCGATCGTCCCGTGCGGCTGGACATCATCTGCCGCCACGACATCGTCGACGTGGAGATCGACGGTCGGCACACGCTGGTCAACCGCTTCTGGAACCCCAAGGGCGATCGCCTCGGCCTCTGGGTGGAGGGCGGCTCCATGATCGCCCGGGAGATCGTCATCCTCCCGCTGCTCGACCACGTGCCGCCAGGTGCGCTGAGGCCGGCGGAGAGGGGGACGTAGGCCCTGCACAGCATCAAGACGGCGATGGACCCAAGCTACCGTTGGCGTTGGCCCCCGACCATCGGTGATACAATGCAGTATGTGCAGTGGGAGGTCACAGGCATGCACCGAACGACTGAAGTGCGCCTGCCGGAGGAGCTGGTCCGGCGCATCGACCAACGCGTGGGCAGGCGGGGAAGCGACCGTAGCCGTGCCATCGAAGAGCTCATCGAAACTGGACTCGCGACCGAGTGGGCGCGACCGGCGGGCCCGAAGCTGGCCGACCTACTGGCGATGGCCACCGGACCGTGCCCGGCGGACACGATGACCGACGCTGAGTTGGCCGCGTTCGCTGAGGACGAGGTGAGGGCTCAGCGGGCCGAGCCTGGATTCGTCAGCGCACATGCCTGAGAGGCCGGGTATCGTCCTCGATACCGGCATCGTACTTCAGGCTGTCCTTCGGCCGGCGGGACCGGCGGGTCGCTTGGTCTCGCTCGTGGATCGCGGTCTCTTCTGCGTGTACCTGTCCGATGCATGTGTCTCCGAGTACCGTGACGTGCTTCGACGCCCGGCAGTGCGAGCGAAGAACCCATACCTGACCGACGAGCTGGCCGAGGCCGTCGTGACGGCGATATGTGGCAGCGCCGTTCTCGTGCCAGACCCCCTCGACCACTCATTCCGCCTTCGAGACCCCAATAATGAGCACATCGTGAACTTGGCCGTCACGGCAAACGCGGACTATATCGTGAGCCGAGATAACGATCTCCTTGACCTGGTGCACGATGGGGCGTTCATCGGCCGGTTCCCTCGCCTCAGGGTAGTCGATCCTGTAGCTTTCCTCCATGAAATGAACGCACAGAATCCGCGCGATTCCGAGCCGCCCACGTGATGCGTATGGTCGCGCCATTGGCTGCCTGCGAGGTCCATCGAGTTGGCCCGACGAAGCCCGGCATCGGTTGCCATGTCCTTGCCCTGCTCGTCTTCGCGACGCCCGGCCTCGCCGCCTCCCCGTCTCCCAACCTCCTACCCAGCCCCTCCTTCGAGGCGGGCCGCCGGGTGGGCGCGCCGGGGTGGGTCACCCGCGCCTGGGCCGGAGGCGAGCGGTGCGCGTGGACGGTGGTGTCGCCGGGGCGGACGGGGAGGCGGTGCGTCTCCATCCGATCCGATGCGGGCTCCGATGCGGCCTGGACCGCCACTGTCCCCGTGGAACCGGGCGCCCACTACCGGCTCTCTGGTTGGATCCGCACTCGCCGCGTTCGGGGCGCTGTGGGCGCCCTGCTCAACATCCAGAACCTGCAGCACGTGCGAACGCCCAGGGTGCGCGGCGACTCGGGGTGGACGCGGGTCGAGGTGCGCTTCGCCAGCGGCGCCGAGACCCTTGTGGAGGTCAACTGCCTCTTCGGCGGCTGGGGCCGGTCCACCGGCCAGGCCTGGTTCGACGACATCGCGCTGGAGCGCATAGATCCCATGAGTGAGCCCACCTGCGCCACTGTGCGCGTCGATGCCGGAGCGCGCCTGACGCCCTACAGCCGCCGGCTCTTCGGCGGCTTCATCGAGCACTTCGATCGGCAGATCTACGGCGGCATCTTCGAGCCGGGCTCGCCGCTGGCCGACGAGAGGGGCTTCCGAACCGATGTCATTGCGGCGTTGAGGGAGTTGAAGCTCTCCATCGTCCGCTGGCCCGGCGGCTGTTTCGCCAGCGGCTATCACTGGCGTGACGGCGTGGGACCGGTTCGGAAGCCCACGCCGGACCCGGTCTGGGGCGTGACCGATCCCAACACCTTCGGAACCGACGAGTTCGTCGAGTGGTGCCGCCGCGTGGGTTGCGAGCCCTACATCTGCACCAACATGGGCAACGGGACGCCCGAGGAGATGCGCGACTGGGTGGCCTACTGCAGCCGGCCCGGCGGCCCCGCGGTGCGGACCTGGAGCATCGGCAACGAGAACTGGGGCGGCCACGAGATCGGCGCGCGCACCGCCGAGGAGTGGGGTCCGCTGGTGCGCCGCTCCGCCGAGCTGATGCTGCGGGCCAACCCGCGCCTGGAGCTCCTCGCCGCTGCCACGCCCGATGCGGGATGGACGATGCCGCTCCTCGCCGCCGCCGGGAGCAAGCTGCGCAGCGTGGCGATCCACGAGTACTGGCTTCCCTGCTGGGGCGAGAACCTGATGCCCGACTACCTCACCTGCATTATGAACTCGGATGGCCCCGAGGCGACCATCTCTCGCGTGGTCGATCTGCTGGACGACGCGGGTGTGCGGGGACGCGTCGGGATCGCGTTCGACGAGTGGAACCTGCGCGGATGGCACCACCCCGGCTTCCCGCGAAAGGAGCCCACCGATCCGGCCGACGCCGCCTCGGCCGCGTTGGTCCGTGCCCGGGAGAAGAGCGACATCCCTTCGCAGTACACCATGGCCGACGCGCTCTTCTCGGCCTCGTTCCTCAACGCCTGCCTGCGTCACGCGCCGGATGTGGCCATGTCCAACATCGCGCCCATCGTCAACACGCGTGGACCGCTCTACGTGCATCCGGGTGGCCTCGTGAAGCGGACCACTTACCACGTGCTGTATATGTATGCCCGACTACTGGGTGAGCGCGTGGCAGCCGCCCACGTCGAGGCTCCCGTCCTGGCGCACGCGGGCCGGAGCGTCGCCGCCCTGGACGCCGTGGCAACCTGCGACCTGGCCCGCAAGCGGTGGCGCGTGGCGCTGCTGAACCGCCGGCCCGACCAGCCGCTGGAGTGCCGGGTGACGCTGGCCGGCAAGCCGTTGGAGGGCCGCCACGCCGCCTGGGCCCTCTCCGGCGATTCGCCCGAGGCCTACAACAGCGTAGAGCGGCCCGACCGCGTCACGCCGCAGCGGGTGGAACTGGAGTTCCGCGCGGGCAAGGTAACGCTGCCCCCGCACTCGCTGACGGTGGTGGAGGTGGCGCGGTAGGTCTCCGCCCCGGCCATTGCGGCTGCTGCGTCGACGAGGGCCTACCTCACCCGCTCGGGCCGGGAGGCATCCCCTTCAATCGTCTCCGGCAGGCGCCAGACGCGGTCGCCGGCCCGGTTCGTGAAGTAGAGGCTCGAGGGCGAGGGCTGGAACGCGTGGCCGTCGGCCCAGAAGGCGTAGAAGTCCGGGTGCGCGTCCAGCGGGCGGCGGACGTAGCTCTGGTTCCGGTCGCTACCGGACGTGACCTCCGCGGTCTTGCGCCATGTCTTGCCCTGGTCGCGGCTGGTCCAGATCGCCACCTCGCCGCCCGTTCCGTAGGCCTGCGGGCCTGGCTCCGTGGGCCCGATGACCCGCCAGACGCCGCCCGGCTCCACATAGAGCGAGCCCATGTCGTAGTTGTGGTCGCAGGGCGCCACGTCGTGGATTCGCCACTCACGTCCTGTCCAGTGGGCGAGGGTCCACATGCGGGGCCCATGCTCCGGCCCCGGCTCAGGGCCGCCGCTCGTCACATAGAGGACGATGGGGTTGCCGCGAGCGTCAAAGCCCACGTCATTGATGTAAACGAGCTTGCCCTCGGCCGAGTAGGCGCGCACCAGGGCGGGGCACGCAGGGTCCGTCAGAGGGATGGGCAGTGTCTCGCCCGCCATGGTCTGCCAGGTGGCGCCGACATCGCGGGTCTGCACGACGTAGAGGTCGGTGCGCTTGTCCACATCGCCGCCGGGATGCCGCATGAAGGCGCTGACCAGCGTGCCGCCGCGCCGGGCCGAGACCTGGTAGTGGCCCTCCATGCCCGCCAGCTTCCTGTCCTCGGACCACGCGACGCCGTCGCGGCTGGTCTCGAAGTAGAGCTCGCGGCCCCGGGTGTACTTGGTGAAGAGGTGCAGGAAGCCCTTGCCGGGGATGACCCACGGCTGCGGGTAGGTCATCTCCTCCGTGGAGATTAGCTCGAACGCATCGACGCTGTAGGGTCGGACGCTGCGGTACTTGAAGCCCATGCGCGCGCGGCCGCGGCCGCTGACGAAGACCCAGACGTGGCCCCGCGTATCGAGGCAGAGGCTGCCGTTGTCGTGCGGGTCCGTGACGCCCGGCTTGTCGCAGACGATGGTCGGCCGCGTCACCGTTCCGCTCCGGTGGTCGAAGGCGGCGGCCATGATCTGCAGCCTCCGCGGCGACTGCCCCTCGCCGCCGTAGGTAAAGAACGTCTTCCGCGCCACCGCCGAGTAGGCCGCCACGGGTACATGGTTGGCCGTGTAGGTGCCGAGGCCGCCGGAGTACTTGTCTCCGTAGGCGCTCTTGTACTGCCCCAGTGCGAACCAGATGCCCCGGAAGCCGGGCGCCTTGCCGCTCATCACCCGCCCCGTCTGGGCTGCCGTCCCCGCCGCCAGCGCGGCCGTCATGACCACCCAGGCCACCCGCGTGCCCATCCGCATCGCCGCTCCACCTCCCTGAAACATGCCGTCAGATTCCGCGGCGACAGCTCCTGATCCTGCAAGGACCTTGACAAGCCGGTCCGCTCCGCGTCATAGTGTACTTACCGGTCGGTAAGCACCACAGCGCCGCCGCTGGAGCGCAATGCCTGAAGCAGCCAACACAACCTGCGCGCCGCACGACAACACGATCGCGCAGCGCATCCTGGAGGCCGGCGTGCAGCTCTTCGCGCGCAAGGGATATGCCGCCACCTCGACCCGCGAGATCGTCGAGCGGGCGCAGATCACCAAGCCCATGCTCTACTACTACTATAAGAGCAAGGAGGGCCTCTGCCGCGTCGCGCTGGAGAGCTTCCTCGACGAGGTGGAGCGGCGGCAGCGCGAAGCGACGGCCCGGTTCAACGACCCGGTGGAGCTTCTCGTGGAGCATGTCTGGTGCCTCTTCGAGATCTTCCTGGACCGGCCCGATTTCTCGCGGCTCCTCATCACCTTTACCTTCGGGCCTGACGAACAGGTGCCCGGCATCAGCATGATCGCCATGGCGCAACGGGCCGTGGCATCGCTGGAGCGCGCAGCCGACGCGGCGTGCCTCGCCGGGATCATCCGCAAGGGTGCGACGGGCGACCTCACCATGGCGCTTCGCGGCGCCGTGCTGGGCTGGTCGGCCGCGGCGCTGCACCGTCCCGAAGTCGTACTAAGCCGCGAATTGGCATCCAATATCGTCCGGGACCTGCTGTGCGGGTTCGGGGCGCCCGTCCCCGCCAGGACGGCATGACAGAGCAACTGCGCCGGGAGCGCCCGGCGTGATGGATGGACTGATGGGAGAACTCGCATGATGACGCACTTCGATGGGCGGACCTCGGCGAACCGGGTCGCGACGGCCGCGGCGTTGGCGCTGGCATGCTGCGCACTGGGCTTCGGACTGGCAGGCTGCAAGCAGGGCGCTCCAGAGGCCAAGGCCCAGCGGCCCGTAACTGCGGCGCCCGTGGAGATGGAGCCCTCCACGACAGGAACCGTGGTGAAGTGGACCCAGGTGACCGGCTCGCTGGTCTCGCAGGTGGATGTCCCGCTCTCCGCCCGGACAGCCGGCCGGCTGGCGGCGGTCTTGGTCCGCGAAGGCGACATCGTCGCGCCCGGCCAGGTGGTGGCCCAGCTCGACGTGAGCGACCAGGAGTCGCAGGTGCGCTCCGCCGAGGCGGCTGTGGCGGCGGCCACCGCCCGCGTGAGCCAGGCCGAGGCCGCGCATCGGCAGACGGTCTCCAGCACGGGCAGCGCCGTCAAGGCCGCCGAGGCCGCCTACGGGCAGCAGACCACAAACACCAAGGTCGGCGTGGAGTCGGCGCAGTCGGCGCTGGAGTCTTCCCGGGCCATCCTGTCGCAGGTCCGCGAGGGCGCCCGCAAGCAGGACATCCGCCGCACCGAGACCCAGGTCAGCATTGCCCGGGCCAACCTGAAGAAGGCCCAGGCCGACCTGCGCCGCTTCCGGACGCTGGCCGACGACGGCGCCCTCTCCGAGGCGGCGCTGGAGCAGTACCAGACCGCCGAGCAGGTGGCGCGCGAGCAACTGGCCGGCGCCGAGGAGGCCCTCTCGCTGGTGAAGGAGGGCGCCCGCTCGCAGGAGCTGGTTCAGGCTGAGCAGGCCGTGCGGCAGGCCGAGGAGAGGCTGCGGCAGGCCCGCGCCGGATCGGCCATGGACGAGGTCCGAAAGGCCGACGTCGAGACCGCCCGCGCCGCGCTGGCGCAGTGCGATGTGCGCCGCGCCGATGTGCTGGCCGCCCGCGCAGCCCTGCAGCAGGCCATGAGCGGACTGCAGATCGCCCGCAAAGCCGCCGCCGACGCCGATATCCGATGCCCCATCGCCGGGCAGGTTTCGTCGCGCACGGCCAACACGGGCCAGGTGATGGCGGTCGGCGCAGCCATCGTCCGAGTGGTGTCGCTCAGCACGGTCTTCTTCGAGCCCACCGTCACGGAGCGCGAACTGCGCCGCGTCCGCGTGGGGCAGCCGGTTCAGGTGAGCGTCAACGCCTTCCCCGGCCGCACCTTCACGGGAACGGTGACGAAGATTTACCCGTCGGCGTCCGAGGGTAGCCGGGCCTTCTCGATCCGTGTCTCGATCGCCAACCCGCAGGGCCTGCTCCGGCCCCGGATGTTCGCCCAGGGGCGCATCGAGTCTGAGCGCCACGACGCCGTCGTGCTGGCGCCCGATGCGGGGATCGTCCGGAGCGCGCAGTCCGAGGGCCGCGGGCACCTGTTCGTCGTCAAGAACGGCGTGGCCGAGAGGAAGGATGTCCAGATCGGCCTTCGGGCCGACGACGGGCGGCGTGTGCAGGTTACCGGCGTCGAGGCCGGGGCGCAGGTCGTGGTCTCCGGGATGCTCGGGCTGACGGACGGCGCCAGGGTCACGGCGGCGGAGAGCGTGTCCAACTGACGGGCTCAGGAGCCTCGGGTTCCGGCCAGGGCGCGGGCGGCTCGTTCGCGTAGTGTGGGGGCAATCGCATGCAGGCGTTAGCAAAGCTATCGGTTAACAGGCCCGTCGTGGCGACGGTACTGGTGCTGGTCTTCGCGGTGGTGGGGCTCTACTCGTTGGGCCGGCTGGGCGTGGACCGCTTCCCGGCTGTCGACTTCCCGATGGTGACGGTTGTGACTACCCTTCGCGGCGCCACGCCGGAGGAGATGGAGACCCAGGTCACAGAGCAGATCGAGAAGCAGGTCAACACGATCTCGGGGATCGACACGCTCTCGTCGACCTCGTCCGAGGGCGTCTCCACGGTCCTGATCTCCTTCGTGCTGGAGAAGAACGGCGACGTGGCGGCTCAGGAGGTGCGCGCCAAGGTCGATCTTGCGGTGGCATTCCTGCCGAAGGACGCGGACAAGCCGATCGTACAGAAGTTCGACGCCTCGTCTTCTGCCGTCATCCAGCTGGCCGTCTCCTCCTCTGACCGTTCGATCCGGGACCTGACGGAGTATGTCGACAAGACGATGCGCCCGCAGATCGAGAACGTGCCGGGCGTGGGCGAGGCTGAGATCATTGGCGGACAGGCCCGCCAGATCAACATTGAGCTGGACCCCATGGCCCTGCGCGCCTACAAGCTCACGGCGCTGGAGGTGGGCGCGGCCCTGGGTTCGGGCAACATCCAGGTGCCCGGCGGCTCGCTGGACCAGGGCGACAAGCGGATCTCGGTGCGGACCAAGGGGCGGGTCGCCTCGGTCGAGGAGTTGCGCGACCTGGTGATCCGCGTTCGTGACGGCCACGCCATCCGGGTGGGTGATGTGGCCGCCGTGACCGACGCCGAGGAGGAGGCCGAAAGCGTGGCCAAGGTGGACGGCAAGCCGGCCATCCTTGTCTCGATCCGCAAGCAGAGCGGCGCGAACGCCGTGGCCACGGTGGCCGGCGTCAAAGAGCGGCTGGCCAACCTGGAGAAGAGCCTGCCCGCCGGCCTGAACCTGCGAATTGTATCGGACCAGTCCGACTACATCCTTGCGGCCCTGCACGCCGTGCAAGAGCACCTGGTCCTGGGCGCCATCCTGGCCTCCATCATCGTACTCGTCTTCCTCTGGAACTGGCGGTCGGCCGTCATCGCAGCCATCTCCATCCCCACCTCGCTCGTCTCCACGTTCGCCCTCATGTCGGTGATGGGCTTCACGCTCAACGTGGTGACGCTGCTGGCGTTGACACTGGCGGTGGGCATCGTGATCGACGACGCGGTCATCGTCATCGAGAACATCTACCGCTACCTCGAAGAGGGCACGATGTCGCCCCGGGAGGCGGCCATCAAGGCCACCGAGGAGATCGGCCTGGCGGTGTTGGCCACCACCTTCTCGCTCATCGCAGTGTTCGTCCCAATCTCCTTCATGACGGGCATCGTGGGCCGCTTCCTCAACTCGTTCGGTCTGACGATGGCCTTCGCCATCCTGGTCTCGCTGCTCGTGGCCTTCACGCTGGCGCCCATGCTCTCGGCGCGCTGGCTCCGGCGGCCCAAGGAGACCCTCAACGCCGTGCTGCACGGCGAGGGCTTTCGCGGTGGCGCCCAGGCCGACGATGCGCCGGTGCGCCCCGCCAAGCTGGGCGGGTACGGCCGGTTCGAAGCCTGGTACCAGCGCGTGGTCGGCTGGTCGCTGCACCACCGCTGGGTGGTGGCGCTGGCCTGCGCCGGAACCTTCTTCATGATCGGTCCCCTGGGCAAGGCGAGCCGGGTCAACTTCCTGCCGGATGACGACGAGGGCAAGTTCGCCGTCTCGGTCCGCGCTCCCGAAGGGACCTCCATGGCCAAGACGACGGCCATCCTGGACCGCATCGCCGACCAGGTGAAGGCTCTGCCCGAGGTGGACTACACCGTGGTCACCGTGGGCTCCGACCGCCAGCGGTCGCAGAACTTCGGCGCCGTGACAGTCCAGATGCACCCCGTCGAGAAACGCAAGTCGTCGGTAACGCAGCAGCAACTCATCGACCGGACCCGGAGCGAGATCGTCAGCAAGTACCCCCGCGACTTGCGCATCGTGGTGGCCGCCCCCGACGCCATGGGTGGAGGCACTGCCACCGCGGTGCAGTACGTGCTGACCGGACCGGACCTGGATGTGCTCACCGATATCGGCTCCAGGATGGTGAAGGAGCTGAACGAGAGCGGCCTTGCCCTGGACGCCGATACCAGTTCCATCACGGGCAAGCCCGAGATCGGCGTCGCCGTGGACCGCGACGCGGCGGCCGACGTGGGCGTGGCGGTCTCCGATGTGGCCACCACCCTGCGGACCCTGGTGGCCGGCGCCAAGGTGTCAGACTTCGCCGAGGGCGGCTACCAGTACGACATCAACTTGCGCGCCATGCCCCAGTACCGCGACCGCGAGGAGAACCTGGCGCTCTTCCTGGTGCCCAGTTCAGCCGCGGGCGTGGGAGCCATCCCGCTCAGCCAGGTGGTCACGGGGCGTGCGGCCAGCGGCCCGGCATCCATCAACCGGTACGCCCGCAACCGCCAGGTCACGGTCTCCTGCAACGTTCCGCCGGGCGGCTCCGAGCAGGCTACACAGGCCAAGATAAACGAGATCTTCAGTCGCCTCAAGCCGAGCGCGCTCTACCAGGGGCAGGCCGCGGGCCGCTCCCGCGAGCTCGGACGCACCATGGGCGCCTTCGGCACGGCCCTGCTGCTGGCCATCGTCTTCATGTACCTCATCCTGGCGGCGCAGTTCGAGTCGTGGGTGACGCCGGTGGTCATCCTTACCGTCCTGCCGTTGACCATGCCCTTCGCTCTGCTCTCGGTGCTGCTGCTGCGAGGATCGATGAACATCTTCTCCATGCTGGGCATGCTCGTGCTATTCGGCGTGGTGAAGAAGAACGCCATCCTGCAGGTGGACCGCGCCAACGGCCTGCGCAGCGAGGGAATGGAGCGCGACGAGGCGGTGGTGGAGGCCTGCCGCAACCGGTTGCGGCCCATCCTGATGACGAGCATCGCCTTCGTGGCCGGCATGATCCCTCTGGCCTTCTCCAGCGGCACCGGCGCCGGCACCAACCGCGCCATGAGCACCGTCATCATCGGTGGGCAGATCCTCTCGCTGGCGCTGACGCTGATTGCGGTGCCGGTCTTCTATACGCTGGCCGACGACCTGACGGAGGCCGCCCGACGCCTGAAGTCACGCATCCTCGGCCGGACCGGAGTGGCCGCCGCCGACTAGCCGACGCCCGGCGTGCCCAAACGCCGGGCGCGGCCCTCTCTTAACGACGCACGGAGGCACTGATGCTTCGTCTGGCGCTGATCGGGTGCGGGGGTATCTCGCACATGCACCGCGAGCGCTTCTCGGCGCTGGCCGACCGGATGCGCGTCACCGTGACCGCCGACATCGATGCCGACCGGGCGCGCCGGGCCGCCGAGGAGGTGGGCGCCGACCTCTGGGTCACCGACTATGAGGAGGCGATCCCGCACTGCGACGCCGCCCTCATCGCCCTGCCGCACCACCTGCACCACCCCGCGGGCATGGCCTATCTGGAGGGCGGCAAGCACGTCCTGATGGAGAAGCCGTTGGCCAACAGCGACGTGCAGTGCCTGGAGCTGATCGGCGCCTCGCGGCGGGCCCGGCGCACGCTCATGGTGGCCTACTGCATGCGCTACCACCCGCTGGTGCCGGCGCTGAAGGAGGCCATGGAGGGAGGGAGGTACGGCGAGACCTTCCGCGTCTCCATCTGGACCGAGCAGCTCACCGAGGTCGCGCCGGACCACTGGGCTGCCGACCCGGAGAAGCTGGGAGGCGGGCAGCTCTTCAGCCACGGCTGCCACTACGTCGACCTGCTGCTCTACTACCTTGGGCGGCCGGTGATCGGCTCCCACCTGGGCACCAACCTCGGCACGCCCTGGATGGCCCGCGAGGGGACCAGCGACCTGATCCTCAAGTTCGAGAGCGGCGCTGTCGGCTACCACGGGGCCACCTGGGGCGCTCGTGGGTCGCGACTGGGATACTCCATTCACGTCCATACCGACCAGGGAATGCTCGAAGCCGACATCTCCCATGGGCGGCTCTCGTTCCTCCGGGCCGGCGAGGAGACGGTGCTGCTCGACTGCGGCCCGCTGAGCAAGTATGGTGACCGCGAGATGGCGCACTTCATGGACTGCATCGAGACCGGTGTGACGCCCATCACCGACGGCCCGGACAGCGTGCAAGGGCTACGGGTGATCTGGCGCGTCTACGAGGCCGAACGGCAGGGCAAAGTGGCCGACCTGCACGGGCTGGGCCTCAATCAAGCCGGGCGACGGCCCGCCGTCCGCGAACCGTGAGGCGTCCGCCCGGCCCGCGCCGCACTGCCATTGCAGCCCTCCTCAGGGCACGATGCCCACGGTCGTCTGGCCTGAGCCGGCCGCCAGCGACGCTCCGCCGGCGTAGGATGCCCGAGCGGTGTGCGAGCCCACAGTGAGGCCGCCGGTGGCCGCATAGGTCAACGTCGCGACGCCCGATGCATCGGTGACGGCGCTGCCCAGGCCGGAGCCGTCCAGGCTGAAGGTGATATTGAGGCCCGGCTGCCACGCGTAGTCAGGCAGGCTCCGGACGAAGGCCTTCAGCGCCATGGGCTGGCCCCTCTTCGTGGTCCGTCCGTAGAGCCAGACGTAGGTCGGCGCGACGGAGAGGGCGGCGGTCGCGCTGCCTGCGGAAGCCCGGAACCCCGCGTCGCCCGGCCACTCCACGCGGATCGGGTAGCTGCCCGCTGCCCAGCCGCCCGGCGCGGTCCAGACCACCTGGGCGCGCGGCGCGCCGAGGCTCGGGTCCAGCGTGGCCCCGGTCCCCACGATGGTGCCGTTCACCTTGAACGTGAGGGTCTTGCCGCCGATGCCGGTGCTGTCCATCTTGTAGAGGTAGCCCTTCAGGTAGATCGCCGTGCGGAGGGCGCCGCTCCGGTCGGGCACGTAGAGCTTCGTGTCCACGGTCTGTGCGGTCAGCACGGCCGAGCCGGAGGCCGCGTCGTACCACTCGTCCCCGGCGAACGCGGCGCCGATCGTCCGCGAGGCCGCGCCGGCCGGGATGGTGTAGTTCCACACTGCCGCGCCTGACGCATCCGTAGCGGACGAGCCGACCGCCGAGCCGTCGATGCGGAACGCGACGCCCTTTCCCGGCAGGTACGCCCGGTCGGACAGCCGCCAGAGGAACGCCTTCAGCGCCACGGAGGTGGTGATGATGCCGGTCCGCGCCGGTACGCCGATGCCCACGCCGGCCTTTGCGAGCGGCTCGTGGGAGATCCAGGCCACCCGGACGCGGTCGCCGGAAGCGCCCTCAACCACCGGGTCGAACCGCAGGCAGCTCACGAAGCCCGTGTAGGCGGCGCAAGCGGCCATGTCCAGCTCATACGTGTGGTACTGGCCGTCATTGGTGACACTGAACCGCACGCTCTGCGCCTCGCTGAAGGGCTTCGAGCCGTTCTCCAGTTCGAAGAAGAGCTGCCCGGTCAGCCTGCCCGGAGGCGGGTTGCTCAGGTTGGCCGCCATGCGGATGTAGAGCTTCGGCACGTCGGCGGCCCTGAACCCGCAGAAAGGCCCGATCAGCATGGGGTCCAGCCGGCCCACGTCGAGGTCCAGGCAGCCGTCGATGGGCCAGCCCGTGTCCGTCGCGTTGTTGTAGGTCCAGTGTGCGCGGTCGCTGCGGAAGGCGTAGCTGGGGCGCGGGTCGAACCGGTTGGCGTAGACGTAGGACCGGATGTTCGGCAGCGTATCCAGGATCAGGTCGTAGCTGAACTCGTAGGCGATGTTCCAGTCCAGTATCTCGGCGTGGTTCGGCGCCATGTAGCTCGTGGGGCCGTCCTTGGGGCCCGCCAGGACCGTGCTCGCGTCGACCTGTGGGAAGAAGCCGCCGCTGGTCTGGCCGCATCCCGGCGCGTAGACGCCCAGCCCCCAGCCGGCGTCATTCACCTGGGCGGCCCAGCCCTCGGTGCTGCGCCATGAGGACCACATGAAGACGTTGGCCATCTCGGTTGCAGCCTCCCCGCCGAAGGGGTTCGTGCCCTTGTAGGTCCAGAGGTGGTGCAGCGGGCCGTTCGTGTAGACGGCGGGCAGCTCCTGGAAGTAGGCGCCGTAGGACGTGTGGTCGGTGCGGGCATTGTTCAGGCGGTTGCGGACATGCACCACCTTGCCCTCCAGCGTGACCCAGTTCTCAAACGTGCAGTCGCCGGGCGTGCCCGCCGGGTTGCTTCCTCCCCACTGCATGGGAACGATCTTGCTGTACATCGTGGTCCCGTCGGACGTGAAGGCGAGCACCTGCGAGTGGTTGCCCCACTGGTCGCCCACGGAGATCGGGTTCCAGGGCCACGCCTGGCCTGCCCAGTTCCCGAAGTCGTTGGGACCCGAGTAGTAGGACTGCTGGATTTCGCGCCCGGCGTCGGCGCTGTTGACGACGTTGTCCGTCGTGCCGGAGCGCGAGAGGTAGGTGATAGCCGCTCCCAGCGCCAGGTCGATGCCGACCCGCACCTGCCCGTTGTCCAGGTAGCGCATCGTGCCCTGCGCCGTCGCGGGGCGGGCAAGCGCCACCGCCAGAACCGCCAGAACCACGCCCACAACCCGCAGCATAGCACCCCTCCCGGCCACCGCCAGTAACGTTCCAGCCACACAGTGACGGTACCACACATGCGGGGCGGGAAGGAGCGGGGTCGGTGACGCCCTACGGCACCACGTTGAAGGTCGTGTTCACCGATACCGCCTGGTACCACGCATCCCCGGCGAACGCGGCAGTGGCCGTGTGTGCGCCGGACGGCTCGTCGGCTGGGATGCTCCACACGGCCGCCGCCCAGCCGTCGGCGCCCACGGTGGCCGTTCCGATCTCCGTTCCTCCGACGCTGAACACGATGCCCTTGCCGGGTTGGATCACGTAGTCCGGCAGGCTCCGCACGTAGGCCTTGAGTGCGTGGCTGGTACCCGCCTTGCCTGTGCGGACGTAGGGCCAGAGGTAGAGATCGCCGTGGGTGACCGTCAGCTTGCCGGTGTTCGCCGACGCCAGGTAGCCCGCATCGCCGGCGAACTCGCCCCGAATGACGCGCGCGCCGGCTCCGGCGCCTTCCGGGACCGTGTAGCCGACCTGCACGCAGCCGGATGTGTTGGTGTTTCCTGAGACGAGGACGGCGCCGTCCAGCTTCAGCGTCATCGGCTTGCCGGTCAGGACTGAGTTGCCGGCGGTGAACAGATAGGCCTTCAACACGGTGTAGGCCTTGACCTTTGCAGAGCGGTCGACCACGTAGACCTTGGTCGCCACGGTCTCTGCCGTGAGGGTGGAGGTGACAGGCTGCGCGGCCGCGTAGCCGGAGTCGCCCTCGAACTCCACCTTGATGGTCCGGGTGCTCGGGCCGGGATCGATGACCCAGTTCAGCGCCGCCATGCCGCCGCCATCCGTGAGGGCGTCACCCAGCCAGACGCCATTGACTGAGAACCTCAGCGCTCGTCCCCCAAGCCATGCGAGGTCCGGTAGGCGCCGCAGGTAACCCTTCAGCGCCACGCCGGTGCCGATGACGCCGGCGCGGTTCGGCGCGTAGAGCGAGGTGCCGGGCCGGGTGTAGGTGATGCCGAAAGCGCAGGAGTAACCCTTGCCCAGCCGGGTCAGGCCGTCCAAGCCGGGAGTTCTACCTGGTGTCAGGCGCCCTATGTTCGTGCCGTCGCCGAGCTGCCCATACGTGCTGTCGCCCCAACCCCAAGCTGTACCGTCCGATTGTATGGCCAGGCATGACACCCAAGGCATGGTGAACTGGCCAAGACCCGCCACACCCGACACCAGAACCGGCGAGTTGCGCTGCACTTGCGTGCCGTCACCAAGCTCGCCGAATCCGTTGTCGCCCCAGGTCCAGAGCGACCCATCGGCACGGATGGCTCCGCTGTAGTAGCAGCCGGCAGCGATGCTCCTCACGTCCGAGATGCCCAGTACCTGCACGGGGGCGAGGCGCGTCGTGGTGGTCCCGTCGCCGAGTGTGCCATAGGTGTTGTATCCCCACGACCAGACTGTGCCGTCCAGCTTCAGCGCCATGCTGCTCAGCTCGTGACATGCGACGGCAACCACGCCTCGCAGGCCGGGAACCTCCTGCGGGCGTCGGAGATCGCCATACTCCGTTCCGAGGCCCAACTGGCCGTAGTAGTTCCAGCCCCACACCCAGACGGATCCGTCGGCCCGCCGGGCCATGGTGTGCCACATGCCTGCGGAAATGGCTGTCACCCCGCCGTCAAGGAGCGCTCGGACCGGCACGGCGCTGGTGTCTGTGGTGCCATCTCCGATCTCACCATAGATGTTGGCGCCCCAGCCCCAGACCGTGCCGTCCGCCCTCAGCGCCATCGTATGGAAGCCGTAGCAGGCAACTGCAACTACATTCGACAGCCCGACAACCTGGACGGGGGTAAGGCGGTTAGTCCGCGTTCCATCGCCAAGCTGACCGTACCGATTCTCACCCCAAGCCCAGACCGTCCCATCGGACCGCAGCGCCACGCTGTGATAGTAGCCTCCAGCGGCCTCGATGACGTCCGTGAGTCCGGCGACCTGCACCGGCGACTACCGATCGGTCATCGTTCCGTCGCCGAGCTGCCCCTGCGTGTTGCGGCCCCACGCCAGAAGTGGGCTGTCTGCCCGGGCACCCGTCGCACCGGTCGCCAGAGCAAGTGCCGCGACCACAAGGACGTGCGCCACCCAGCCTCTGTTCATCACGGCTGCCTCCTTCGGCACACGCCCTGGCGCGTGCCGCGCAAGCAGTGCTACGGAACCACGTTGAACGCCGCATTGACCGATGCGGGATCGTACCAGACATCGCCCGCGAACGCTACGGTGGCCGTGTGTGCGCCGGACGGCTCGTCGGTCGGGACCTCCCACGTTAGCCCGGCCCAGCCGTCCGCGCCCGGCGCCTCGCTACTTCGGCGGCTTTGGGCGGGATGTGGCCTCCTTCAGGAGCGGCTCTATGTCGAAACCCAGCGGCGCGCCGTTGCTGATCTTGGCCCGGGCCGAGACGATGGCCTCCTCCAGCCCCGGCGGCGTCTCGTTCTTCCACCAGTTCATCCGCTCGCTGTAGCACCAGACGTACTTGTCCGTGGTGTAGAGCGCCCAGTAGGTGTTGTGCTCGAACCAGCGGGCACGCTCGTCCGGGGTCATGCGGTAGCTCGTGTAGCTCTCGGGGTCGGGCTGCCGCAGCGCGAAGTTCTGGTCGACGTAGAGGGCCATGCCCACCTGCACCTGCCGGTCGTACCTGGTCCGCAGCTCCGGCGGGATGAGCAGGCGCGCGCGGCTCCGGATGGCGTGGTAGGCCCGGAAGTACTGCTCCCGCGTGGTGGTGTAGTAGGCCATCTCGTTGCCGTCGACGAACCGCGCGCCGGGGCTCGCGCCCTCCAGCATTCCCACGAAGAAGTCGGGCATGAGGCCCCAGGAGCGCTCCTGCAGCCGCTTGCCGCGCTCGGGCTCGGGCACGTCGGCCAGGTCGCCCATGAGGCTGACGTGGAAGAAGGTGAGGATCACCGCCGCGGGGAGCGACTTCTCGAAGGCCCGCATCAGCTGCGCGCCGCGCTTGCGGACCTGGGCGCGGTACTCCGCGAAGCTCCGCGACGAGGCCCGGGGCTGCTTAGCGTAGTTCCAGAGGTCGAAGTCGTAGGGCTCGGGGTCGAAGCAGATGCCGGCGAGCGGGCCCGACCGAGCCGCCCGCACCAGGAGCCGCGCGTTGCCCTCGACGGCCTTCCACTGGGCGTCGTCGAACCAGTCCCACCCGGCCGGAGGCGAGCCCCAGATCAGCACGAAGTTCTCGTTGAAGCGCTCGAAGCGGAGCGACTTCAGGATGCGCTGATCCTCCGCGAAGGCGGCCGGGGCCAGCGGCTTGGTCACGAAGGCGTTGTAGCCGCCGTTCAGCCGGTAGATGACGCCCTCGAACGGGCGCTGCTCCATGGCCTCTTGGCCGGCCTGCAGCTGGGCGGGGTTCGGCACGTCCCAGCCGTACTCGATGAGCTTCTTGCCCCGCAGGTCCGCCAGGTCGGCGGCGCCGGCTCCGGCGGCGGCCAGGAGGGCCACCAGGACGGGCAGGGCGCCATTCACGAACGATCTCATGCTGAACCTCCGCTCCGGCGTGTCATTCCGGGCTGAGGATACCTTGCTCCGGGCGCGCTCGCGGCCCGTGCCGGCCGGCGGGCGGCAGGCTACGCATCTAACCCAGGCGGGACGGGGACAGGCTCAAGAGCTAGGGTCGGCTGGAGCCGCTGATCGTCGCGCCGTCGTCGTCGCTTTCCCTACTCGCGGGCCAACTCAGGGTACCGGTGAATGACGGCCTCGCGGTCGCGGGGCGGAAGCTCGGATAGCCGTACCGGCCTGTCCTGCGGGCGGGTCTGCTTCTGGTTGATCGCGCCCATGAGGCTCCAGCGGCGCGTGGCGTCCTGTGGCTCACGGGCCTGCAGGTCGTAGCGCGTGTAGTCGATGACGTGGGCCGGGCCACCGGCCTGCCAGTCGCGGAGCAGGGCCAGCCGGAACGCTTTGTTCATGAACCAGCGAATCTCCATGTTCGCGTCCGATCCGCCGATCCCGCTGCCGCGCTGCCGGAACCGGTAGTCGATGCCGTCGTTGTTCCTGAACTGGCCGCGCCATGCCAGCCCGAACTCGCCCTGCGTGACGCATCGCGCTCCGGACCACCGGCGGCGGATCTCCGACAGCCAGTGGGTCAGCGCGTCGAGGCGGCCGAAGAGCGGGACGAGCGACGCCTCCCAGCAGTTCGTAACCCACCCGAAGCGGTTCAGGTCGAAGCCGTCGTCGAAGTGCGCGGCCGTGGTCGCCAGCATCTGCCTGACCCCGACCTCCGGGCCGTAGGCGCCCACCGTCTCGATGGGGCCGACGCCCATGCGGCTGTTGAAGCCGTCGCGGAACCCCTCCCGCCGGGCCGCCAGGAAGTCGCACGTCCAGCCGTCCAGGTTCACGCAGTCGATAAAGTCGCCCCTGCCCTGGGCCGGTTTGCAGAAGTGCTCTGTCGAGGGGTAGTAGGGGTAGCAGATCGAGCCGTCGCCGTCCTGGTTGTCGATGGCGTACTGGCTCCAGATGTTGCCCTGGCAGACATGGACGCGCTCCTCGACGGCCAGGTGGCGCTGGTTGGCCGCGGCCAGGAAGCCTGCCACCACGCTGGACGGGCGGAACCCGCCGCCCACGATCTCCGACACCCTCTCCAGCGCCTCGTGCAGGTCGCGGTTCACCCGCTCGCGGGGGCCGTAGGCGTTGGCGAAGAAGCCGCCGGGAATGAAGGTGACGTCGTCGCCGTGGAGCGCGTGGAAGCCCGCCACCATGTCGCGGATGGCCACGTAGTCGGGCCTCGGGTCGCTCAGGGCGCGCCAGCTGAAGGCCCAGGTCATTCGGCCGCCGGGCCAGCCCCGCTCGAAAGCGTCGCGCAGGGCCCGGACGTTCCTGGGTGTGTGTGCCGAGGCCTCGTCCACGCCTTCAGTCCGGTCGCGGGTAACCTCGATTTGGTTCACGCGGATCACCGAGTTGAAGGTCAGGTAGCGGTGGCCCAGGAAGCCGGCGGCAGTGTCTCCCATGGCGGTCCTTTCGCATGCGAGCGGCCCGGCTCCCGATGCCGCCGCGGCGGCCCCAAGCAGCAGGGCGCGGCGGGTAAGGGGAGGCAGGGGTCGTGAAGAGGCTGCGTTCATAGCCATACCATGGTACCGGATCGGGTCGACGTCGACCGACCGACCGCGTACCCAGCGCACAGCGAGGCCGAGGCGGTCGGCAACTCAATAGGTGTGGCGGCGCCTTGTACGTCGTCGAGACGCCCACGGAGACGGCCCCCGAGCTGCGATCGCTACGCGGCAAGCCGGTCTCTCTGATCTGAGTCGCCGGATCGGCGCCATCCATTGACCGCCCGCCGCCGCATAACCTACACTGTTGGTGTATCGGAGGGGGGCCAAGACGGAGGCGGCGAACCCATCGCCGGAGGATGCCTGATGGACATGGACCGTGATGCAGTCATCGCTACGCTTGCGGCGCGCTTACCGTACCTGTCCGCGGCCTATGGTGTGCGCGACCTCGCGCTGTTCGGCTCGGTTGCGCGGGGCGCCGCCCGGCCCGAGAGCGACGTAGACATCCTGGTCGGCTTCGACGGACCTGCCACGTCGCGACGCTACTTCGGCGTCCAGTTTGACCTCGAAGACCACCTGGGCCGTCCCGTCGACCTGGTCACGAGCAAGGCGCTTCGGCCCGAGTTCAGGCACGGCGTCGAACGAGAGATGATCCGTGTCTGACCAGTCTGAGCGGGATTGGCGCCTCTACCTGAAGGACATGGTCCGGTTTGGCGACAAGGTCATGCAATACGCGCAGGGAATTGATCAGCGTTCCTTTGCCGTGAATGATATCGTGTATGATGCCATCCTGCGGAACCTTGAGCTGATCGGTGAGGCCGCATCGCACGTGCCTCCGGCGGCCCGCGAACTACATCCAGCGGTTGCCTGGCGTCAGATCGTCGCCACGCGCAACAGGCTGATACATGGCTACCTCGGCCTGGACGATGAGTTGCTGTGGAGCATCGTGCAGGATGACATCCCGCCCATGCTCACGCAGTTGCGGGCCGCACTCGAAGAGACCGATCCGATCTCGTAGACCGCACCCCATCCATTGACCGCCCGCCGCCGCATCACCTACACTGTTGCCGGGCCGCGATGGCCGCAAGGGGGATACCTATGGGTTCCGAGACGATGCACGGTGGCGATGGGCGCATGGGCGAGGCCAGCCGCCGCGAGTTCCTGGCCGGGGCCGTGGCCGCGGGCGTGACGCTGGCTTGCGGCGAGGCAGCCGTCGGGCAGGCCGCCCAGGTTGCGCCGCTGCCCCACGTGACCATCGCCGGGGTGACCATCCCGCGCATGATCGTCGGATGCAACCCCATCGGCGGCTGGTCGCACATGTCCCGCAACATGACGCTGGCCATGACCGACTACTTCACGCAGGAGCGCACCGTCAGCTTCCTCTCCGGCTGCGAGAAGCAGGGGCTCGACGTCTGGATCGGCTACTGGGACGACAAGCCGCGCAAGGCCCTCAAGCAGCTCTGGGCGCAGGGCTCGAAGATACGCCCCTACTTCCTCGGCCAGCTCGAGGAGGGCGGGAAGATCTCCAAGGACCTCCTGGAGTACAAGCCCATCTGGTACGTCCACCACGGCAACGTCACGGACACGCTCTTCCGCGCGGGCAAGCAGGAGCAGGTGCACGACTTTGTGAAGCGCGTCCATGACACGCTGGGCATCCCCGCGGGCATCTCGGCGCACAACCCCGACTGCATCAAGTACGCCGAGGACCATGGCTGGGAGGCCGACCTCTACCAGTGCTGCCTCTACTACGTCACCCGCCCGGCCGAGGAGATACGCGCCAAGCTCGGCTCCGCGCCGCTGGGCGAGCCTTTCCTGGACGGCGACCGCGACCGGATGCTCGACGTGATCCGCCAGGTGAAGAAGCCCTGCCTCGCCTTCAAGATTCTCGGCGCCGGGCGGCTCTGCGACTCGGATTACTCGGTGGAGGAGGCGTTCCAGTACGCCCTCTCGCGCATCAAGAAGAGCGACGCCATCATCGTCGGCATGTGGCCGAAGTACAAGGACGAGGTGGGTCAGAACATCGCCCTGCTCCGCAAGTACGGGCGCACGGCGTGAGGCGCGGGACGCTCCCGGCCCTGGGCTTCGGCTTGTCGGCGCTGCTGGTGGCGGCGACCCTCGCCGCCCCGCCCGCCCCGCCCGCGCAGCTGCTCTACCCGCTGGCCGGGACCGTGCGCAAGCCCGGGGCCGTCCGCGTGATGCTGGCCACTCCCAGGGGCGCGCCCATGCCCGCTGCCGTCTGGGACGGCAAGCCGCTGCGCCTGAGCCGCATGGCCTTCGATCCCGGGTGGACCGCGCCCGCGCCGCTCCAGCGGACCTCCGACCTGCTGGGCGACCGGACCACAATGGAGCGTTGGCTGTCCGCACCCGCCGCGACGGTGGGCAAGCATACGCTGAAGGCCGGCGGCAGGAGCGTCGTGCTGACCGTGAACGCCGCCGGCGCCGCACGGGGCCTCGCCCAGGCCGCGGCGCATGGGAAGCCCGCCTCGGCCGCCTGCTCCGGGTGCCATGCCGTCGCGAACGGTAGCCTGGGCGACGCCGCCACGCCCGGCGCCTGTGCCGCCTGCCACAATGACGCGGCGGTGCAGACCATCCACAAGCACGTCACCGAGCCGCTTCGTCGTTGCGCCATGTGCCATGACCCACACGAGGCCGTCCGGCCCAAGCTGCTCTGCGCCCCGAAGGAGAAGCTCTGCAGCCGTTGTCACGCCCTGGGTCACTCCAAGGGCTGAACGCCGGCATTCGTCCCATCGGTCACAAGCCGCGGCCCAACACTGCGCTGCCCGTCGCGGCGTATACTGAACTCACCGCCGCCTGCCGACACGGGCGGCCAATGGAGCCTCCCATGTGCATGAGTACCCGCCGGCAGAGGCCGCGCCTGACCGGCCGCATCCTTGGAGCGTTTGCCATGACCCTCGCCACGACCCTCGCCGTCTCGCCGGCTTCGGCCGGTCCGCCCGCTGACTGGCTCGTCCGCCCGCCTGCCGAGGTCACCCGCGCCGACCGCTCGGCCGACGGCAAGGAGATCGTCCTCCAGAACGGCCTCATCCGCCGCGTCTGGCGCCTGGCCCCCAACGCCGCCACCGTCGCGCTGGACAGCCTGATGACCGGCGCCTCGCTGCTCCGTACCGCCTCGCCCGAGGGCTGGGTGGTGATCAACGGGGTCAGGGTGGCCGTCGGCGGCCTGGTGGGACAGCCGGAGCGGGGCTACATGCTGCCCGAGTGGATCGCCGACATGAAGGCCGACCCGGAGGCGTTCCGGTTCGTCGATGCCACCAACCGGCCCACGGCCGAGCGCTTCGGCTGGAAGCGCACCGGCGCCCTCCCCGACGTGCCCTGGCCCCCGCCGGGCGTGGCGGTCCACCTGCGCTTCGCGGCGCCGGCGAGCCTGCCGCAGGGCGTCGAGGTCGTCTCGCACACCGAGATGTACGACGGGATGCCCGTCACCGCCCGCTGGTTCACGGTGCATAACGGCTCCGGCGCGTCCATCACGCTCAACGCCTATTCGGTGGAGCAGCTGGCGGCGGTCGAGGGCGAGTCCGCCGTGGGCGACCAGGGGCGCTGGACCTACCCGCCCATCTACGTCGCCGGCGACTTCATGTGCGGCGGCGACACCGCCATGAACGCCAATAAGATGGCGCGCTGGGTCCTCGACCCGGCCTACACCTCGCAGGTCAACTACACCCTCACCACGCCCTGCGTGCTGGAGTGCGGGCCTGCGCTGGGTCCCGACGTCACCATCCCGCCCGGCGGCTCCTACGACACGCACCGCGCCTACGAGCTGGCGCTGGACAGCGACGAGCGCGAGCGCAAGGGCCTCGCCGTCCGACGCATGTACCGCGCGCTGGCGCCCTGGACCGCCGACAGCCCGCTCATGCTCCACCTCACCTCGGTGGACCCCAACGTGGTGCGGACGGCCATCGACCAGGCCGCCGAAGTGGGCTTCGAGATGGTCATCTTCAGCTTCGGCAGCGGCCTGAACATGGAGGACGCCTCCGAGGCCAACATCAAGCGCTTCAAGGAGTATGCCGACTACGCACACTCCAAGGGCCTCCGCATCGGCGGCTACTCGCTGCTTGCGAGCCGAAGCATCGGCCCCGACGTGGACGTCGTGAACCCGAAGACCGGCAAGACCGACGGCGCCGTCTTCGGCTACTCGCCCTGCCTTCAGAGCTCCTGGGGCCGCCAGTACTTCGAGCACGTCAGGGCCTTCCTGGCCGGCACGGGCTTCGACCTGCTGGAGCATGACGGCAGCTACCCCGGCGACGTCTGCGCCTCCACCAAGCACATCGGGCATAAGGGGCTGGACGACTCGGTGCAGTCGCAGTACGCCCTCATCCAGGAGTTCTACCACTGGTGCCGGAGCCGCGGCATCTACCTGAACGTGCCGGACTGGTACCTGCTGCAGGGATCTAACAAGACGGGCATGGGCTACCGCGAGGTCAACTGGTCTCTTCCCCGCGCACGCCAGATCGTGCTGGGACGCCACAACCTCTACGACGGCACCTGGGAGAAGACCCCCACCATGGGCTGGATGTTCGTGCCGCTGGTGCAGTACCAGGGCGGCGGCGACGCGGCGACCATCGAGCCGCTGAAGGAGCATCTGGACCACTACGAGGCGCACCTGGCCAATAACCTCGGCTTCGGCGCCCAGGCCTGCTACCGCGGCCCGCGGCTCTTCGACGCGCCGCAGACCAAGGCCCTGGTGCGCAAGTGGGTCGCCTGGTTCAAGGAGCATCGCGCCATCCTGGAGTCGGATGTCATCCATCTGCGCCGAGCCGACGGCCGCGACTGGGACGGCATCCTCCACGTGAACCCGGCTCTCCCCACCAAGGGGCTGGCGATGCTCTACAACCCCATGACGCAGGCCATCACCCGCGAGGTCGCCCTGCCGCTCCGCTACACGGGGCTGGCCGGCAAGGCGCGGGTGCGGGTCGGCACGGGGCGGGCCGCCACGGTGAAGGCCGATGCGGCCGGCGCCGTCCGAGTGAAGGTGACGATCCCGGCGCAGAAGGCCGTCTGGGTGACGCTGGAGTAGCCGCGCGCCGCACAGGATAGGAGGCAGCCCTTGGGCCGCCAGGGACCGGCCCGCATCCGATCGCGGGCCGAGGCCATCATGCACAAGGAGCTGATCCAGATCGCCCGCGACCCCCGGTCGCTGGGCGTGGCCCTGCTGCTCCCGGTTGTGATGCTGATCCTCTATGGCTACGGCGTCTCCGGCGACGTGCGGGACATCCGCATGGCGGTGGTCGACTGGTCGCGCACCGCCTCCTCGCGTGACCTGGTGGGCGCCTTCACGCGGTCGGGCTACTTCACTGCCGGGTACCGCACCGACAGCTACGCCGACGCTTGCGCCGCGCTGGACGGCCGCCGCGTGAAGATGGTCCTCGTGATCCCCGCCGACTTCGCGCGGCGCATGGCAGGCGGCCGCGCCGTCGCCGTGCAGTGCCTGCTGGACGGTAGCGACCCCACCACGGCGGGTGTGGCGGGCGGCTACGTGGAGTCGGTGGCACGGACATGGTCGACGGCTCGCATCATCACCCGTCTCCGCAAGGCCGGCATGGGCTCCGGTTCGCAGGGCATGCCGCCCGTGGACGCCCGTGTTCGCGTCTGGTACAACGAGGAACTCCGGAACATGAACTACATTGTTCCGGGCCTCATCGCCGTGATCATGATGATGACCTCCGCGCTCCTCACGTCCGGCACCATCTCGCGGGAGCGGGAGCGGGGGACCATCGAGCAGCTCATCGCCTCGCCGCTGCGCTCCTGGGAGCTGATGCTCGGGAAGATTGCCGCCTACGCGTTGGTGGCCTGCATCGATGTGGTCATCGTGGTTGCGCTGGGGCGCGCCTGGTTCGGCGTCCCGTTGCGTGGGAGCCTCTGGCTACTGGCGGGCGGGTCGGCGCTGTTCCTTATGTCGTCGCTGGGCCTCGGCCTGCTCATCTCCTCGGCGATCCCCTCGCAGCAGGCGGCCATGGTCGCGGCCATCATGGTCACCATGGTTCCGAGCATCCTCCTCTCCGGCTTCTACTTTCCCATCAGCAGCATGCCGCCCGTGGTGCAAGGGTTTACCTACATCGTGCCCGCGCGCTACTTCCTCGCGCTCGTCCGCGGCGTCTTCCTCAAGGGCACCGGCCTGCCCGAGCTCTGGCCCAACCTCGTGGCGCTGGGATGCATGGGCCTGCTGCTGATGACGGCCAGCGTCCGGGCCTTCAAGAAGAGGCTGTGAGATGAGCGTCCGCGATGTCGCCCTCAAGGAGTTTCGCCAGGTCCGCCGCGACAGGCGCATCCTGCCGTTCATGTTCGCCGTACCGGTGATCCAGCTGCTGCTCTTCGGCTTCGCGGTGTCCACCGACATCAAGCGGCTTGAGTTGGTGGTATGCGATATGGACCGCTCAAGCGAGAGCCGCCGGCTCATCCGCATGGTGCACGGCTCGGAGTACTTCCGGTACCGTGGCGACGTGCCGGACCTGCGCGGCGCCGGCCGTGCGCTCGACACCGGCGCGGCGAAGATCGCCCTGGTCATCCCGCCGGGCTACCAGCGCGACATCGTCCGCGGCCGCACCGCCGTGGTGCAGGCGCTGCTCGACGGATCGGACGCCAACGCCGGCTCGGTCGCGTCGAGTTACCTCAGCAGGCTCGTGCAGACGCGTTCGGCCGCGCTTCTCGAGGATCGCCTCGCGCGGCTCGGCGCCTTCCGACCCACTGCCGGCGGCCTGGAGCCGCGCCTCCGGCTCTGGTACAACCCCGGCCTGGAGAGCGCGCTCTTCATGATCCCCGGCGTCATGGCCATCGTCATGGGACTGGTCGCCACCTCGCTCTCTTCCATGTGCATCGTGCGGGAGCGCGAGATCGGCACCATGGAACAGCTCATCGTCACGCCGCTCAAGGCGTGGGAGCTCATGCTGGGCAAGATGCTTCCGTACCTGGCGGTGGGCTACGTGAACCTGACGGCCATCCTGGTGGTCAACGCACTGGTCTTCCACGTGCCGCTCCGGGGAAGCCTCGGGCTACTGGCGCTACTCACTGGCGTCTTCCTTGTGGCGCAGGTCGGTCTGGGGCTCCTCATCAGCGTCACCAGCCGCACACAGCAGCAGGCTCAGTACCTGACGGCCTTCTTCTTCATGCCCAACATGCTCCTCTCGGGCTTCATGTTTCCCATCGAGAACATGCCCGAGGCCCTCCAGGTGGTCACCTACGCCCTGCCGGCGCGCTACTTCATCGTCATCGCCCGCGCGGTCTTCCTGCGAGGCAGCGACGCCTGGACCCTCCTCGACCAGATCGTGCCGCTCTGCGCCCTGTCGCTACTGCTCCTCGTGGTCGCCGCGCTGCAATTCCACAAGCGCTCCGACTGAGGACGCCACCGACCGGCCTCGCCATCCCACAACAAAGGACACTCCGCCGCTGCCGCCTAACTTACGGCCCAGGAGAACCGCCCATGCCTGCATTCAGCCTAGCCGCCGCCCTCATGCTCGCCGCCGCGCCTCCCGCACTGCCCGCCGGCGCCGTTCGCATCGAGAATGCCCATATGCGCTGGACCATCGGGCGCGACGGCCGTAACCTGGGCATCTGGGCCAAGCGCCCGGGCAAGGAGATCCTGCGGCGCGAGCCGGCCTCCTGGTTCGCCGTGGCCCGCAAGGGCGACCGGGCCGTCACGCCGGAACGGGTGGCGATGGAGAACGGCCGCCTGACGCTGGACTTCCCCGGCGGCGCGCAGGCCGTCCTCGCCGTCGTCGCGCGGCCCGACGCCGTCGTCTTCAGCGTGGAGCGCTGGCGGGGCGAGGCCGACGAGTTCACCTTCGCCGGCGCCCCGCTGACGCTGGACCCGGAGAAAGATGAGCCCTTCGCCGCCTGCACGCTGGCGCTGAACGTGCGTACCAACGTGCTGCCGCTGCCCGGCCCGGCCAACGAGCTCGGCGCGCACGCCTACTCCCGGTTCGGCATCCAGGGCGCCTCGGCCGCTCTGGTGGCGGGTCCCACGAACGGCCTGCGGGCCCAGTTCAAGCGCACGGTCACCGCCGCGCCGGAGCTGCCGCACTCGTCGGTCGGCGGTCCCTGGGCCATGGACGTCCGCGCCACGCGGGCCTCCTACCTCTTCAACCACAACGGGCTGGGAGTGGCGGATGTGCCGAAGTGGGTAGCGACCGCCCGGGCCGTGGGCGCCACGCAGATCGACTTCCACGGCGGTGAGTCGTTCCGGTTTGGTGACTTCGCACCCAGCCCGAAGCTCTACCCGAACGGCCGAGCCGACTTGAAGAAGGTGATCGACGGCCTCCACGCCCAGGGCCTCCAGGCAGGGCTGCACACCTACGCCTTCTTCATCGACAAGAAGTCGCCCTACGTCACGCCTCTGCCCGACAAGCGGCTGGCTTCCGCGCGAAGCCTGACGCTGGCCGAGCCGCTTACGGCCGATGCCGACACGGTGACCGTCGCCGAGAGCACGCAGGGGCTGAATGCCACCACGGGCTTCTTCGTGCCCAACAGCGCCACGCTGCGCATCGGGGATGAGCTGATCACCTTCACCGCCGCCGGCCAGTCGCCGCCCTGGCGCTTCACCGGCTGCACCCGCGGCGCACTGGGGACGAAGGCCGCTGCCCACGCCGCCGGCGACAAGGCCGACCACCTGAAGGAGCTGTTCGGCCTCTTCCTGCCCGATCCCGACAGCACCCTCTTCACCGAGGTCGCCGACAACACCGCGCGCATGTACAACGAGTGCGGCTTCGACATGATCTACCTGGACGCGCTGGACGGCTCCTTCATCCTGGCCGGCGGCGAGTGGGCGTGGCACTACGGCTCCAAGTTCGTCTTCGAGCTGTGCCGGCGGCTCCAGCGGCCGGCCATCATGGAGATGAGCACCTTCCACCACCACCTCTGGTGCGTCCGATCGCGCATGGGGGCGTGGGACTGCCCCCGCACCGGCGTCAAGGAGTTTGTGGACATGCACCGCGTGGTGAACCGCGCCAACACCCGCATGTTCCTGCCCTCGCAGCTGGGCTGGTGGTCCATCTTCGGCTGGGACGGCGTGCAGCCCGACCGCACCATGCCGGACGACCTGGAGTACCTGCTCTGCAAGGCCGTGGCCGACGACGCCGGAGTGGCCATGATGGGCTTCAGCCCCGAAGTGCTGGCCGAGGCCGAGGGGCTCCAGCGCCACGCCGAGCTGATCCGGCGCTACGAGGAGTTGCGGCGGACAGGAGCCGCGCCGCCCGCCCTGCGCCGCAGGCTGGGCGAGCCCCGCGCCGAGTTCACGCTGATCGACGGCAAGCCCGGCAAGCGCGCCTTCGCGCCGGTCTCCTACGCCAAGCGCACGGTGGACGGACCCAGGGGCGCGTGGCAGGCGGCCAACCCCTTCGCCGCGCAACCGGCGCGCATCCGCATTGAGGCGTTGCTGCAGGTTGCTCGGAACCGTGACCCGAACCGCCTGTTCTCGGCCGCCACACTGGGCAGCCTCACCACGCCGAAGTGCGCCCCCGGCGTGACGCTCACGGTCGGCGTCGGTCCCGGACCCGCCGCCGAGGGTTCGGTGCGGCTGACGGCGAAGAACACAACGGCCAAGAGCTCCGGCGCCTGGTGCATGGTGGAGCGCCTCTTCGACCCGGCCATCGACCTCACGCACCGTGCCCTGGGCGTCTGGGTCTGCGGCGACGGGAAGGGCGCCGTGCTCAACCTGCAGCTGCGTAGCCCGGAGAACGTCACTCCCGGCGCGGCCGAGCGCTACGTGAAGCTCGACTTCGCCGGCTGGCGATGGGTGGAGCTCGTCGAGCCCGAGAGCGAGCGCCTCAGCACCCTTACCTGGCCCTACGCCGCCGACCGCGCTACGTGGGAGACGAACCGCACCGCAGCCTTCGGAGCCGCATATAAGCTCTACCACCCGTGGGTGGTCTACAGCAGCATCGGCGCGCTGGGTGTCTGGCTGAACAACCTGCCCGCCAACGGCGAGACTGAGGCGATCATCGGCGCCGTGGAGGCGCTGCCGCTGGTGGATGGAGTGGTGGCCAACCCCTCGGTCACGGTGGCCGGGCGCACGCTCACCTTCCCGGTGGAGCTTCGCAGCGGGCAGTGGCTCGAGTACGCTCCCGGCGCCCCGGCGGTCGTCTACAGCCCGTCCGGCAAGCGGATCGCGGAGTGCAGCCCCACCGGCGAGCCGCCGACGCTGCAGACCGGCGCCAACGAGGTCTCTTTCAGCTGCCGCGAGAACCCCTCCACCCCGCCGCGCTGCCGGGTGACGCTCCAGACGCGTGGCAAGGAGCTCAAGTTCTGACGGAGGCTACCATCTCCACTCGTGCGCCACGGCCCCCGTGCGGGTCAGGAGCCGGATGTGGGCTACCTCCACGCGGCCGGGCGCCATGCATGGGTCCAGCCGCAGGCTCGTGATGGCCGTGGCTACCGGCAGCGCCACCTGGTAGTCGTGCCACTCGCCGTCGTGCGTCACCGTGAAGAAGACCGACCGGGGGCGGGCGAAGCCGGGTTGGGCCTCGGTGGCCCAGAGCGCCTGTCCCTGCCCGGTCGACCGCGAGCGCATGC
The DNA here is from genome assembly GCA_903885605.1 of uncultured Chthonomonas sp. Lineage (GTDB taxonomy): Bacteria > Armatimonadota > Chthonomonadetes > Chthonomonadales > CAJBBX01 > CAJBBX01. Next base: position 39,114 of record CAISJD010000012.1, read on the forward strand.
GTAGCTCCAGCACGAAGGGGCCGGGCTGGTCGGGAACTTCGCGGGTGGTCATCGACGGGTCGCCGCCGCTGCACTCCATCACCAGCGCGCCGCCCTGCAGTGCGAGCTGCGCCTGCGGGTTGCCGTACCAGCCCGCCACCGGGGGCGCATAGGCCGGGTTCGGCTTCGGCACGAGGGCGTCGGTGTCGCGCAGGTGGCGGTCGATCAGCGCGTTCATCTTCCGAACGCGGTCGGGCTGCTGGGTTGCGAGGTCGCGCGTCTCGCCCAGGTCCTCGCGGAGGTTGTAGAGCTCAAACCGGTCCTCCTGCTTGGGGCCGTCGGCATAGAAGCGGATCAGCTTCCAGTCGCCCTGCCGCACCCACGTCGAGGGCAGGTTGCCGGTGGCGGGGACATAGTGCGGGAAGTGGCAGAAGATCGCCTCGCGCCGGAGCGTGCGCCCTGCCAGCGCGGGGAGCAGGCTGATGCCGTCGATGGTCTGGCCGCGCTTGCCGCGCGCGCCGCAGGCCGCGAGCAGCGTGGGGTACCAGTCGATGCTGGAGACGATCTCCTCGGATCGGCTCCCCGGCTTCGCCTTGCCGGGCCACGCCACGAGCAGGGGCACGCGGGTTCCGCCTTCGTAGATGGTCGCCTTGCCGCCTCGGAGCGGGGCGTTGCTGGTGGGCGTCACGCCTTCGGGACGGTCGTACATGTTGCCGCCGTTGTCCGACATGAAGACGACCAGCGTGTTCGCGGCCTTGCCGGTCCGGTCCAGCGCGTCCAGCAGCCTCCCGAGGCAGGCGTCCATGGTCTCAATCATGGCTCCCATGATGGGGCTCTTCTGCGGGTTGGCCGGGTCGACGCGGGACCGGTACTGCTCCATCAGGTCCGGTTTGCCCTGGAACGGCGCGTGGACCGAGAAGAGCCAGTAGTTGAGGAAGAAGGGCGCCTCGCCGGGCTCCTCGATGAAGCGCACGGCCTCTGCGGTGAGGCGGTCATCGATCTGCTCGCCCACCGGGCCGTCTGCGAAGCCGGGGATGCGGTAGGGCGCGAAGTAGCTGGGCGGGCCGGGATAGCTGCCGCCGGGCTGGTTGCGGTCGAAGCCCTGGCTGGTGGGCAGGTAGGGGTCCCATCCCAGATGCCACTTGCCGAAGTGGGCCGTGCGGTATCCTGCGTCGCGCAGCGCCTCGGCCACGGTGTGGTACTCCAGCGGCAGGCGGGTGCGCGTCTCCGGGCAGACGGCCTTCTGCTCCTGCGCTGCCCGCTGGGGCAGCTTGGGGTCCAGCACCACCTGCTGCAGGTGCCCCGCCGGCGTGGTGAAGCGGAGGCGGCCGGGGTACTGGCCCGTCATCAGGCTGGCCCGCGTGGGTGAGCAGAGCGGGTTGGCGGAGTAGGCCTGCGTGAACATCATGCCCCGCGCCGCCAGCCGCGCCAGGTTGGGCGTGCGGTAGAAGCGGCTGCCGTAGAGCGCGCTGTCCATCCATCCCAGGTCGTCGGCCAGGATGAAGAGGACGTTGGGCCGCGCCTGCCCCGCGCCCGCCCGCTCGCCGGCGCCCAGGCCGGCCGCCGCCGCCGAGGCCACGAACTGCCTGCGCGTCATGGCGCGCCCGCCAAGCCCGTGCCGCACTCCCATAGCAACCCTCCTCCACTGCGCTTCGCGCCCTTTCGCCGTCCTACCGGCGTGCCGCGCCGGCGGTCCTGTGACCCCTGCCCCCTACCCGTAGGCCAGCCCCGTGTCGCGCAGGGCCAGGATGTTCTCCGGCGGGATGCCGTCGTGCAGGGAGTGGTCCGAGGCGAGCACGTAGCCGCCGCCGGGGGCCGCCACGCGCAGGGCCTCGCGCACCTCGGCCTCCACCTCGGCCGGCGTGCCGTAGGGGAGCGTCCGCGAGGAGTCGATATTGCCGATGAGGCAGAAGCGGCTGCCGTAGTTCGCCTTCATCCATGCCAGGTCCATGCCCGCCGTGCGCTGCATGGGGTGGACGGCCGCGATGCGCGTTTGGGCCAGGTCGGGCAGGTAGTCGGTGATGCGCCCGCAGCTGTGCAGGAGCATGGGCAGGCCCAGCGCGTCGACGGCGTCGGTCAGCTCCACCAGGTGGGGCAGGTAGAGGCTGCGGAACGTGTCGAGCCGCAGGAAGCCGTGCGTGCTGTCGCCCAGGTCTTCGGAGACCCAGATCGCGTCGCAGCCTGCGGCGGCGCACTGGCGGGCGGCCTCGATGTTGTACTCGTTGCAGAGGCGGAAGACGTCGGTGAGCAGGTCGGGCTCGTCGTAGATGGAGTAACACATGCGCTCGTAGCCCATCAGCATCCAGCAGGCGGTGAAGGGCCCTGCCACGCCTCCGGTGATGGCCAGTCCGTCGGCCTCCAGCCCGGCGGCGGCTTCGATCTCGGCGGCGCGGCCCGGTAGCGTGGGATCGGGCGCACGGTAGGCGTCCAGGTCCGATCGTGAGGCGATGGGATAGGCCACCGGTGCGTCGATGGGCCACGAGCTGGCGTTGGTGCGGAAGGTGGTGCCCCACTCATCGATGTAGGTGTCCGCGTCGAGGTACTCGGGCTGGAAGCCGCTGAAGCCGCCGTAGGGGAGCCAGACCGCGTCATTCTCCAGCGCGAGGGCGAGCGCCACGGCGTCGCGGGCGTTGTACGCCGCCGGCGTGCGGCCGATCAGCGCTTCGTACATGGGCCGCTGGAACAGGAAGTCGAAGAGCGGCACGCGGTCCGGGACGCCGCCGCGCACGGCGGTCAGGAAACGCTCTCTTCGCGTCATGGCTGCTCCTTGCCCGCGGATGCGGGTCTGCCGCCGGAGCGCGTTCTGCACAAATTGCAGGGGGCGCTTTCCGGTTGCGGCACGGTAGAGAGAGTACCCTTGTGGCAGCTTCACCGCGTTGCCATCAGCCGCCAAGGAGGACGCATCCCTTGTTCCGCTTCCTACACGCTTCAGACCTGCACCTGGGCGCCGCGTTCCAGGGCATCCGAGCCGACTCGCCGGCCATGGCCGGGCGGCTCACGGAGGCCACGTACCGTGCGTTGGAGAGGATCGTCGATCTTGCGGTCGCCGAGAGGGTGGCCTTCGTGGTCCTCGCGGGCGATCTCTTCAACAAGGCGGACGGCAACCTTCGCGCATGGATGAAACTCCGCGATGCCGCCGCGCGCCTGGACGCCGAGGGCATCGCCACCTTCACCATCCGCGGCAATCACGACTACCTGGGAGGCGGCGACCCACCGCTCCAGTGGCCGGCCCTCTGCCGCCACTTCGGAAGTCGCGAGAAGGAGCTTCACCGGCTCGAGGCCGCCGGAGGCGCGGTCCAGCTCTTCGGTCGAAGCCACGATCAGCGGGCGGTGACGGCGAACCTCGCCCTCAGCTACCCGACGCCCGATCCGGGCCTCTTCGCCGTGGCCCTGCTCCATACGAACTGCGGATCCAACCCGGACCACGCCTCGTACGCTCCCTGTTGCGTTGCGGACCTCCAGGACAAGGGGTACGGCTACTGGGCGCTGGGGCACATCCATAAGCAGGGAACCCTGCAGGCCGGCAAGCCGCTCATCGCCTACGCCGGGTGCCCGCAGGGCCTGAACCCCAAGGAGACCGGGCCGCGCGGCTGCCTGCTGGTCACAGTCGATGATGACCAGGTCGCGACCGCTGAGTTCCGCGAGACCGACGACGTGCGGTGGCACATGGAGAGCGTGGACATCGGCGGCATGTCCGACATCGACGACGCGCTGGCGGCGCTCGACGACATCATGCTGCAGCTCCGCCCCGATGATCCACACCGGGCCGCGGCGGTGCGCCTACGGCTTCAGGGGCGGGGACCGCTGCACGCGCAGCTTCGCAAGCCGGGCGCCGCCCGGGACCTGCTCACCCGGGCCCGCGACAGCGCCGAACGGGCAGGAGGCCAGGTCTGGCCCGAGTCGCTGACGTCGGCCACGCAGCCCGAGGTCGACGCCGAACGCATGGCCGGATCGGATAGCTTCGTCGGCGACTTCCTGCGCCACGCGGCGCAACTCCGCCAGGACCCCTCGGCCCTTGCCGATCTACGCCAGGACCTGGGCCAGCTCCTCGGCCACAGGGGCGTTGGTGACGCGCTGCGGGACGGCGGATCAGCCGCGGACGAGATATGGAACGATGGGCGCCTCCTGGAGCTTCTTCAGGAAGCCACCGCCATGGGCCTGGACCAGTTGGCCCCGAAGGAAGGTGCGGCATGAGGATTGAGCGGCTTGCCGTCAGTAGTTTCGGCATCTTCAACGACATGCGGTCGCCGGATTTCGGCCCCGGCCTGAACGTCCTCTACGGAGAAAACGGCGCCGGTAAGAGCACCCTCCTTGAGTTCGTGCGCGCCGTCCTGTTCGGCTTCCGCACGGGCAAAGGGGCCATCTCCTATGGGCTGGCGGCCGGGGCCCTCCAAGGCGGCTCGATTGAGGTAGCCCTCGCCGACGGTCGTCTGGTGTCCCTTACCCGCTCGCCCAGGGGCGGCGCGGCGGGATCGCTCACCGCGACCGCCTCCGACGGCTCGACCGTTCCGCTGGACGACCTGCTTCACGGCGCCGGCCGCGACCTGTTCGAGAGCGTCTTCGCCTTC
>CAISJD010000013.1 GCA_903885605.1 uncultured Chthonomonas sp.
GCCGGGGCCGCCTTTGCACGTCGAACACGAATAGCCCGATAACATGGCCCGCATTGGGCGCCCGGCTGTTGACTCCTTCGTGGATGCGGCCTAGAATGGACCAGCAAGTTCCGTTGGGAGGCACGATCGCATGGGTTACGGTTGGCAGTCGGTCTCGCTGGTACTCATCCTGGCCGTAGCCGCGGCCGCGCTGCCGTCGGCGGCCTCTCCCGGCAACCTCGATCCATCGGTGCCACCCAGGGACCTGCTCCGGTCTGTACGGGTCTGGGCCGCCTCGGCCTTTGCCGGCGACGGGTCCAGCGCCCTGCGCGTGCCGCTCACGGTGCTTCGGCAGGACCACAGCGCACTCCGGTTCGGCCAATCGGCCATCGGCACACCCATCACGCTGAACGGCAAGCGCTTCGGCCATGGCCTGGGAACCCACGCGAACAGCCGCATTCGCGTCGAGGTACCCCGCGGCGCCGTGGAGTTCTCTGCCTCAGTCGGCGTCGATGACAATGAGGATACGCGACGCGGCACCGCCTCCGTGGAGTTCGTCGTCGAAGCCGACGGCGTGGAACTGGCCCGGTCGCCCGTGAGCAGGGTCGGGGAGCCGGCATTGAAGCTCCTCACGCGGCTGCCCAAAGGCACTGGCCACCTGGACCTGGTGGTCACCGATGGCGGAGATGGACCCGGGTTCGACCAGGCCGACTGGGCCGATGCGCAGTTCGTGCTGGCCGACGGGGCCATCCGTTTCCTCGACGACAATCAGCCCGACGCCCTGCTGCTGGATGAGGCGCCGCCCTTCTCCTTCGTCGTCGGCGGCAAGGCCGCGGCGGAACTGCTGCCAGCCTGGAGCCGCACGGTGAAGTCCCAGGAGGCCGGTGACCGCACCACCTGGACCGTCACATGGACCGACCCGGCCGGCGGGCTGATCGTTGAGGCCGATGCGACCGCCTACAAGGGCTTCGCCGCCTGCGACTGGGTGCTCCGCTTCACCAACACGGGCAAGGCCGACACGCCCGTCATCGAGAAGATCCGCGCGCTGGACGCCCGCCTCCGCACCGGCTACTCCCGCACGCCCGTGGCCCTGCACCGCCTTCAGGGCGACGCCTGCGGCCAGACCTCCTTCCTGCCCGTCGAGGAGACCGTGGAGCCCGGTAGGCCCGTGCGCATGGCTCCCACGGGCGGGCGGCCCTCATCGGTCTCCGCATTCCCCTTCTTCGGCCTGGAGTTCGCCGGCGACGGCCTCTTCGCCGCTGTCGGCTGGTGCGGGCAGTGGTTCGCCGAGATCGACCGGAGCGCGGCAGGGCCGACGCGGCTGAGCGCCGGCATGGAGGGCGCCCGGTTCGTACTGCACCCCGGCGAGACCGTTCGCACTCCGCGCATCCTCGTGATGGCGTGGCGCGGTGACCGCCTCGCCAACCACAACCGCTTCCGGCGGCTCATGCTGGCCCACTACTCGCCGAAGCTCGCAGGCAAGCCCGCCGAGCCTCCGTTCGCCCTCCAGTGCTTCGACCGGTATGTGGGCCGGCCGGACTGGTCCACCGAGGAGGGTCAGCTCAAGGCCGCCGCCGTGGCAGCCGAGCTGGGCTTCGACGCGCTCTGGCTGGATGCCGCATGGTTCCCCGGCGGCTTCCCCAACGGCGTGGGCACCTGGTCCCACCGCAAGGCGGAGTACCCGCGCGGCCTGAAGCCCGTATCGGACAAGGTCCATGCGGGCGGCGGCAGGTTCGTTCTCTGGTTCGAGCCCGAGCGCGTGGCGCCCGGCTCGGCCATCGCCGACGAGCATCCCGAGTTCGTCCACGGAGGCAAGGCGGGCGGCCTCTTCAAGCTGGATGACCCGGCGGCGCGCCGCTGGCTGACCGACCTGCTCGTCGGCCAGGTCAAGGCTTACGGCGTGGACGTCTACCGCAACGACTTCAACATGGATCCGCTGGACTACTGGCGCAGGGCCGACGCGCCCGACCGGCAGGGCATCACCGAGATCCGCTACGTTGAGGGCCTCTACGCGATGTGGGACGAGATCCGGGCTCGCTGCCCCGGCGTGATGATCGACAACTGCGCCAGCGGCGGCCGCCGCATCGAGATCGAGATGTGCTCCCGCTCCGTGCCGCTCTGGCGAAGCGACACCGGCTGCAGCCCGGGCCATGCCGACTGGCACCAAGCGCAGGTCTGCGCCTTCGGCCTCTACGTGCCGCTTGCCTCCCTCTCCACATGGACCACTGAGCCCTATGAGACGCGCTCCAACGCCACCATGGGCGTCGCAGCCGAGTTCGACTACATGAACCCGGACTTCGTGAAGGCGTCGGCCAAGGAGGCCCTCGCCGAACTGCGCGCCAACCGGCCCTATTGGTACGGCGACCTCTACCCCATCATGGCCGGCGACACCGCGGCGGACCGCTTCGCGGCATGGCAGCTCCACCTGGCCGAGAGGGACGCGGGCATCGTGCTGGCGTTCCGGCGCCGCGAGTGCAACCTTGCGGGCATCATCGCGGGCCTCCGCGCAGTGGACCCGGAGAAGACCTACGTCGTCGACCTGATCGATGAGCGTCGCAACTCCAGCCGCCGCCGCATGACCGGGGCGCAACTCCGCGATGGCCTCACGCTGAAGATCGGTGCGCCGGGCGAGAGCCTGCTGGTCCGGTATGCTCCGGCGCCGGCCCCGAAGGCGACGCGGCCCCCCGTGCCGTCGAAGGCCAGGCGATGAGGGTCCTGCTGACGGGCGGCGCCGGGAACATCGGCCGAGTGACGCTGGACCGGCTCCTGGCGGCCGGGCACGATGTCACGGTCCTGGACGCGGCTCCCCTGCCCGAAGGCCTCGGCGCCGCGTCCATCGTGGCTGACCTGACGCAGCCGGCCTGCCTGGACGACCTGCCGGAGGCGCCGGCGGCCGTCGTCCATCTGGCGGCCATACCCAACCCGTTCGTGGCTACCTGGGACCGGGTGCTGGCCGTCAACATGCCGGCGACCTTCAACGTGCTACGCTACGCGGCCGAGAAGGGCGTACCGCGCGTGGTCTTCGGGAGCAGCGAGTCGGCGTCCGGCTGGGGCATCCACGGCAAGTTCTACCGGCCGGACTACCTCCCGATCGATGAGAAGCACCGCGACCTGCCCTCGGAGGTCTACAGCTACACCAAGGCCTTCGGCGACCAGCTCTGCGCAGGCTTCAGCCGGGAGCACTGACTGACGACGCTGGCCCTTCGGTACACGTACGTCGTCTACGAGCCGCACTATGATGGCTTCCTGGCCGGCATTCGGGCCGATGGTCCTCGAGACGCTCCGGGGGCGACCTATGCGTGGATCGACGTGCGGGATGTGGCCGAGGCCATCGCCCTGGCCCTGACGGCCGACGTGCCCGAAGGCTCGCACGAGGCCTTCTACCTGACGGCGCACGACCAGTGCGGCACGGCGCCCATCGAGGAACTGGCGCGCCGCAACTGGGGCGACGACCCGCCGGTGCCGCTGGATACGACCTACTACGGCACGGAACCCCTTCGTTCGTTCTTCGACATCCGGAAGGCCGAGACGCTGCTGGGCTGGACGCCCGCATGGGACCTCGGCAGACTGCTGCGCGAAAGGCCCTGACCCGGCCCGATCCGGGCGAATGTCGGGCCGAGCACCGCAAGGAGGCGCGACTATGAGCATTGATCTTCCCAACCCACTTCGCCGAGCCGCCGGCATGTTGCTGCCGGTGTGCGCTGCCGGCGTAGCCCTGCTCCCGGCCACCGCCGCCGCGGGACAGCCGCAGAGCTACGTCGACCTCGTCAAGCGCTTGACCGACCTCGACGGGCTGACACGCCTGCAGACCGGCATCACCGCGGGCCAGTTCTCCAGCTGGGACCGGAACATGACCAAGGCCTACGGGGCCAACGGCGACGCCGGCCAGTACCTCCGGGTCGAACCCAACGGCGAGGCCGTGATGATGGACATCGACGGCCCGGGTTGCATCTGGCGCATCTGGTCGGCCAATCCCCAGGGCAAGATCCGCGTCTACCTCGACGGCGCCGAGAAACCCACCTACGAGTGGGACTTCAACCAGCTCTTCAAGGGCGACATCCAGCCCTTCGTGAAGCCGCTCGTGTGGCAGCGGGCCGACCGGCAGGCATCGGATTCCTACGTGCCGATCCCGTTCGCCAAGCACATCAAGATCACGGCGGACAAGGCGTACGGCCAGTACTACCACTTCGGCTACCACCTCTACCCGAAGGAGCGGGCAGTCGAGAGCCTGAAGCTGCCCCTCACCGGCGATGAGACCTCGGCCCTGTACGAGGCCGCGGCCGCATGGGGAAGGAAGGGGGTCGATCCGAAGGAGCGCCTGACGGGCCAGGTGACGGTCACCACCCGCATCGAGATCGCCCCGGGGGCCACCGTGAACCTGGCCTCGCTTCGCGGCCCGGGCATCATCCGGGGTATCCGCATCAGCGCGGCATCCGAACAGCGGTACGTCTGGCGCAAGGTCGTGCTGCAAGCCGTCTGGGACAAGGCGCCATGGCCGCAGGTGCTCACGCCGCTGGGGCCGTTCTTCGGCTTCGACTGGGAGGCGCCTGACTACGGCTCAGTCATCGCCGGCTGCAAGGGGAACCAGGCCTACAACTTCTACGCCATGCCCTTCCGGCGCTCCGGCGAGATCCAGGCCACAAGCCATCTGGACAGGCCCGCCCAGCTCGACGTGCAGATCGACTGGGCGCCGGTCGAGTCTCTCCCGGCCGACATGTGCTACTTCTACGCACGCTGGCGCAGTGAGCCGGGCATCACCGACTTCGACTACAGCTTCCTTGAGACGGCGGGCAAGGGACACTTCGTGGGCGTCTCCATGCCCATCGACCACCCGCTTGGAGGCTGGTGGGGAGAGGGCGACGAGAAGGTCTGGGTCGACGAGGACGACTTCCCGAAGTGGGTCGGCACCGGCTCGGAGGACTACTTCGGCGATGCATGGGGCATCCGGTACCTTTCCGGGGGCAGCTGGGGATGCTCGTCACAGGTCGGGCACCGCACCTGCAACTACCGCTGGCATTTCGCTGACTTCATCCCATTCACGAAACGATTCAGGATGGTCATCGAAAACTATGGTCCCAACGGCGTTGGCCCGCGCGGCCACTATGAGTTCACCTCCACCGCGTTCTGGTACCAGGCCGAGCTGACGCCGCCCTTCTCCGAGCTGGCCGGAGCCACCGTGACCGGCGGCCTCACGCCCAACGAACCACCGAGTAAGGTGCGGTACAACACCCGGCCATTCCGCGCACTCGACGCGCAGGCGCTTCGGACCTATGGCTCCGGCGTCACGTTCGCCGACGAGGCTGAGGAGGTCCTGCGCGATGCCGTACGGGCCGGGTCGGGGTCAATCATCAGCGACTCGGGCCTGAAGGTGGAGTTCAGCCGCGAGCGCGCCGTCGACTTCGGCCAGGCCACGCAGGGCGGGAAGCTCGCCGACTTCACGCTCCGGGCGCCTAAGGCCGGCGTCTACTACCCGCAACTCATCTCAGCCCTGCCGGATGCGGCGCCACTGACGATGCAGGTGGCCGGCAAGGACCTGGAGGTAGTCGCCGCTACGCCGGGTGTCTCCGCACTGCAAGCGGTACTCATCGACGGGAAGGGCGAGCCCGCATCCATCATCGCAACGGCGGCAGGACGCGCCGTGCTGGATTGCGTACGCCTTGAGCCCGCGTGGCGCGAGGCCCGCGCCGTCGAGGTTGAGGAGCAGAAGCTGAGCGCCTCGGCGGGCCCACCTGCACCGGAGACACTGTTTGGGGACCGGTCGGTAAGCGGCGGACGCCTGGTTCACTGGGCCGCGACCGAGGACGGGCAGTCGCTCACCATCACGCTGTCCGAGCCTGCACCCGAGACCCGCGTGTTGGGCCTCAAGGCCCACGCAGGGCCCGACGGCGGCCTGGTACAGGCATCCATTGACGGCAAGGCGATCGGTCCCGTATTCGACCTCTACGCCCCAAATGCCGGCGCCATCGCGGGCCTGCTTCCGCTGGGCGTCATCCCCGCCGGCACGGCCGCTGTGGAGATCCGGTGCGTCGGCAAGAACGCCGCATCCAGCGGACGGGTCCTGACGGCTGACTTCCTCCGCTATGAGCCGCAGGTGCTGGCAGAGGGCTCGGACGAAGGCGTCTGGATACAAATCGGCGGCGTTAGCGGAGGAGGCTATGAGGCCCAGAACCTGGGGCCGGCCTTCTCCGGCGGTCACCAGCTCTGGATCATGCCGAGCGGCCTGAACGCCGCAGTCGAGCTACTGGTCCACGTACCGAAAGAGGGGCAGTACGACCTGGCGGCGCGGCTCACCACGTCGCACGATTACGCCGTCGTGCAAGCAGAGCTGGACGGCTCGCCCATCGGCCCTCAGGTCGATACGTACACGCTGGATGTGAAGCGAGGCCCTGAGACCGTCCTGGGCAAGGTGAAACTAACGGCCGGCGTCCACAGGCTCCGCTTCAAGGCAGTCGGCAAGAACCCGGCGTCCGATGGATCGGGCTACCTGATGGGCATAGATGACGTGAGCCTCAAATCGGCGCCGTAGCTGGTAGGCTTTCCAGTTCGCGGCCGGTTCTGAGCGATCAAGGGCGCTTGACCAGCCGTGCGCCACGTATACAACCTCGTGTGGGCTGCGTCGGATCGGCGCCGCCACAATCGACATGCACTGGCCGGGGCGCGTTCGCCCCGGCCCATGGAGGGACCAGATGATCTCAAGCAACATGCAGAAGCGCCTGAACGACCACCTGAACCGGGAGTTCTACTCCTCGTACCTGTACCTCGCCATGGCGCAGTACTGCGAGACGATCAACTTCTCGGGCTTTGCCACCTGGATGCGGGTGCAGTCGCAGGAGGAGCAGGGCCACGCTGCCAAGTTCATGCAGTACATGGATGACCAGGGGGCCACAGTCGAGCTTCAGGCCATCGCCGCGCCGCCGGTGCAGTTCCGCGGGCCGCTGGGCGTGTTTGAGGAGACCCTGGCCCACGAGCAGCAGATCACCGCGCAGATCAACGACCTCTACAGCGCGGCCGTGACCGAGAAGGACTACGCGACGCAGATATTCCTCCAGTGGTTCATCACCGAGCAGGTCGAGGAGGAGAAGTCCGTGCGCGACACAGTGGAAGTGCTCAAGATGTCCGGCGAGCACATCATCGTCATGGACCATCGGCTGGGCAAGCGCGGCTCCTAGCAGATCGAGCGAGAGGCCCCGGACTGCCGTAGGTGGTCCGGGGCCTTTCCTTTTTCGCAGCCCAGGACGCCGGCCGCCGCGAGGTGTAC
>CAISJD010000014.1 GCA_903885605.1 uncultured Chthonomonas sp.
TGTTAGAGAAGTGACCCTCTTGAGCAGGGCTGGACCCCAGACTGAGACACCGCGCACAGCCCCAGCCGCTGGTTGAGTAGGTCCGCGCCGCCTTTGCGCGGGCCGTATCGAAACCACCGGCGCGCCCTCGCCACGGCAGGCGCGGTGCGGCGGGGTCCGTGCTCGTCCGTGGAGGTCCGTGCGGGTCCGTGCGGGCCTTACGGCAGGCACGGCTTGACGCCATTGGCCCCGTTGACGGTGTTGGCCACGGCATGGCGGCGGCGGCGCGCCTCCGGGGGGTCCTTCAGCCCCTGAAGGGGCTTCAGGATGACGTCAAGGGCGGAGCGTCGTAATCCCCTCCACTGTTGACGACCCGGCCGCTGGGCTGTATTATGCCGGTATGGTTACCCTCATGGCTCTGGCGGCAGGCGCCGCCCTGGCGGGTTCGGCGGCTGCACCCGCTCTTTCGCGCGTCTCGGGCACGTTCGTGCAGCGTCGGGCTCCCGTGCGGGGGCTCCTCGGCGCGACCGGCCGCTACCCCTTGCTGGGGAGAAGCGTGCAGGTGGACCCGGCCTTCGGCTACTACAAGGATCGCTCGCCGGAGAGCATTGCCGCCGAGATACGGGCCAACGGCTACAGCGTGGTCCACTACGTCGTCACCAGCGCCGACAAGGCCGACCCGAAGCTGGTGGAGGCCTTCCACCGGCAGGGCATCGGGGTCTGGTGCCTCGTCTTCGGCAACGGGTGCTACACCACCGTCGACCTGCCGCCGGGCTGGGAGGCCTGGAGGATGGTCACCCGCACCGACCTGCAGGGCAAGGCGCTGAACGACGGCTACACGCGCCTCTGCCTGAACAACGCCGACTACCGCCGCTGGAAGAAGTCCGACATGGCAGCGATCGCGGCCAAGGGCGGCTTCGACGGGATGGAGATCGCCGAGCCGCACTGGCCCGAGTACCCGGGCAAGGAGTCGCCGGCCTATGCCTGCTTCTGCGCCGCCTGCAAGGCCGAGTTCGCCAGGCGGAACCCCGGCGCGGCGGGCCTGCCCGACATCCTCGACGCCGCCTCGCCCCGGTCGCCGGAGCGCAACCCGGAGCTCTGGCGCACGTGGCTACGGTTCCGGCGCGATACGCTGACCGCCTTCCTGAACGACCTGGTGAATGGGCCGGGCGGGCTGCGGGCCTCGTCGCCGCGCGTAAAGGTCTGCACCTGGACGCTGGCGCTGGCCCAGCCCGACGGCCTCCGCCGGGTGCTGGAGGACAGCGGCGAGGATGCCGCGCTGGTCGTCCGCACCGTGCGGCCCGACATGCACGCGCTCCAGACGCACTGGCCGGACTGGATCCGAGGCGACCTGCCGCCTGACTACGTGCGCGGATACAAGCCCTTCATCGACCCCGTGCTGGCCCTATCGCCCAGGACGCCGGTGCTGATCCAGGCCGACATCGGATCGCAGAAGCAGAACCGGTGGGACTGGGCCTGGGTGCGCCGCTTCGAGGCCGAGAGCGAGAAGCTGGGCGCCCGGGCGACGACGCTCTACGAGTACTTCATCGGCGGCTTCATGTACAGCGACCCGCCGCGCATCGCCGCCGCCGCGCTGGAGGGCAAGACGCTGACGCTCAGCTTCACCAAGCGGCTGGGAGCCGATGCGGCGCAGGCGGCGCGGTACACGGTGAAGGGCCGGCAGGTGGTCTCCGTGCGCGTGGACGGCTCGCTGGCGATCCTGACGCTGGACCGGGCCGCCAAACCGGGGGAACGGCTGCGGGTCACGGCGAAGGGCATACCCGACGACCCCGGCCGGCGGCTCTACGACGACAAGCCCGCCGCCGTGCTGGAGGAGCAGACCGTGAGGGTTGACGGGGTGAAGGGGTGAAGGGGTGCCGGTCAACTCGGTGAGCAATGTCAGCCACGTCAATGCCATGACCGCCCGCCTCCATACGCCCGCCCTGCTCGTCGACCTCGACCGCCTGCGGGGCAACATCGACCGGATGCAGCGGGCCTGCGACGCCGGCGGCGTGGAGCTCTGGCCGCACGCCAAGACCCACAAGTGCGTCGAGATCGCCCGGATGCAGCTCGATGCGGGAGCGGCCGGGCTCTGCTGCGCCAAGCTGAGCGAGGCCGAGGCGCTCCTGCCCTGCGGCGTGCGGCGGCTCTTCGTGGCCCACTCGCTGGTGGGCGCGGGCCTGGCTGAACGGCTGCGGGCGCTGGCCGGGCGGCTGGACGAGCTGATCGTCGCCTGCACCAGCGAGGCGCACTTCCCGGCGCTGGAGGCGCTGCTTCGGGCCGCGGGACTGAGGCTGCCCGTGCTCATGGCGGTGGACACGGGACTGGGCCGCGAGGGCGTTCGGGACATCGCCGCCGCGCGGCGCCTGGCGCAGCGCATCGAGGCATCCCCGGCCATGACGCTCCACGGGCTCTACACCCACGAGGGGCACGCCTACACGTCGCCCGAGGCCCCCGAGGCCTGCGCGGCGGAGGCCCTGCGGGCGGCATCAGCCGTGCGCGACGCCCTGCGCCCTGCCCTGCCGCTCTGGCCGGGATGCAGCGTCACCGCCGAGGCCATGGCGCGGATGGGCGGCGTTCACGCGGTGCGGCCGGGCACCTACGCATTCGGCGACCTCTCGCTGGCCCGGACGCGGCCCGTCATGCCATGGTCCAGTGTCGCGCTGAGCGTGCTTGCCACGGTGGTCGACCGGCCGGAGCCGGGGCTGGCCATCGTGGATGCCGGCAGCAAGTGCTTCAGCAGCGACCGGACGCCCGACGGGCTGGCCGCCGCCGACCTGGAGGGCCGCGACCTGCTGGTCCGCCGCCTCAGCGAAGAGCACGGCTTCGTCACGGGCGGCGACGCCGACGCCCTGCGCGTGGGCGACAGGCTCCGGCTCGTGCCCGCGCACGTCTGCCCGGCGGTGAACCTGGCCGACCGCCTGACGGTCGTCAGCGGCGACGCCGTGGTTGCCTCCTGGCCCGTGGCCGCGCGGGGGTGCGTCTGGTAGCCTTCTCCACCGTGGGCTCGGGCGCCTCTTCGGCGGTTACGGGCTTGCCCGAGGCGGCCCATTTCGCCGCTCCCTCCACCATGGGCAGCCAGATGCCCTCCTCGAACTGGGCCACGCGCGCCTTCTCCTCGGGCGTCCCGGCCAGTTCCCTGGCCTGCTCCATCTGCCGCGCCAGGTAGGCCATGCGGCTGGGCGTGCCCAGGTAGCCCCAGGCCAGCTCCTCGGTCTGGTGGTGGTGCGCCGGCGAGAGGCGCACGGAGGGCGGGTAGTTCGCCGGGGTCGAGACGATCTCCTCGATGGCGCCGTAGAGCGTCCGCATGGGCTTCTCGGCGGCGCCGTAGTAGCGGCGGAAGAACTCGGACACCAGGGCGCGTGCGCTGAGCGACGGGTCGTCGGCCAGCTTCCAGGTGAGCCACATGTCCGGCGTGTCGTGCAGCAGGCTGTGGCCGAACTCCGGCGAGTGCTCCATAAAGATGCCCCGGATGCCCAGGCGGTGGTAGGTATCCATCTGCCGAGCCAGCGTCTTGGCGAAGTAGCCGGGGAAGACGTTGAACTTGCCGCTCTGGCCGAGCAGCGCCGGGAAGTTGTAGTAGAGCCAGAGGTAGACCGGCCTGCGCGAGCGCCGCCCGCCGCCCGTGTACTGGGCCAGCACCTTGCGGTCGTTGGCCTCCATGGAGGGGCACCACCAGTTGCGCACGTGGAGGCAGAGCATGGGGACCACGTTGGGCTCCAGCCTCTGCTTCGGCGCGTAGGCGTACTCCCAGTAGGCCAGCCCCACGATGCGCCCCTTCGGGTGCGTCTTCCGGACCTCACGGGCCACGCGGTTCACGAAGCCCCAGATGTACTCCGACGCCCGGCCGTTGTTGAACTGCTTGTTGGCCTCCTCGGCCCTGTTCAGCGCCGCCTGGCAGGTCGGGCACTTGCACCACTGGTTGTTGTCCATGGGGCAGAGCGCGAACATGTCGCCCATGGCCATGGCGCCGGGCGGGGCGCCCTTGCCGCTGAACGTGTCGCGGGCGTCCTGCACTACCTGCCGGATGAAGCCGGGGTTTGTGTAGCACATCTGCGGCGGCTGCCCCTCGTAGCCCTTGGCGAACCACTCCGGGTGGCTCTTCAGGAAGCGGCTGTAGTAGCCGTAGAACGAGTGGCTTGCGCTGAAGGGCTCGCCGCCGAGGCGCATCCGGAGCTTCCAGAGGTCGGCCTCGCGGGCCCCCACCGTGGCCGCTGGCGTAGGCAGCAGGAGCGACGTGGGGGTGATCCACCGGTAGGCCATGTCCGGCGCGCGGCGCACGGTGACGGGACGCAGGGCGAGCGTGGGCCTACGGGGGCAGACCATGCCCAGTTCGCCGGGCAGGTACCAGCGGACCTCGCAGCAGCGCTCCAGGAAGTCGTAGACCGCATTCAGCGTGCCGTGGTTGCCGAAGAAGGGAGGCAACGGCATGACCGCCGGGCGGCCGCTGCTGTCCATGGGCTCACCGGCCTCGTCCATGTGCAGGAGCGCCGTCGTGGCCTCGTCGGCCTCCAGCGGGGCCTGCGGACCGTCGATCTCCGGCCGCCGGGCGACGCTGGAGACGCGCACGTCGTCGATGACGCCCGCGAAGGGGTTACCCACTCCGGCCGACGCCACGCCGCCCACGGTGACCGGGCATCCGGCGCAGTGCGTGCGGCCGTAGGGCGCGGTTCCGGCCGAGGCGCCGTCCACCACGAGCTCGATCTTGCCCGTTGCGACGCTGTAGGTTGCCATGACGTGATGCCAGCCCGACGCCAGCGGCTCCGACTCCACCGTGCGGACCGTCGCGCCGTCATATGTGCGGTACTGCACGCGGTTCTCGTTCTGAAGCTGCTGCAGGATGTGGTAGCTCCAGGGGCCCGAGCCGTCGACCCGGAGGATGGTGCCGTCGGCGGCGGGCTTGTCCGAGGCCATATTGACCCATGCCTCCAGCGTGCCCTCATCGTCGTTGAGACCGGGGTACGGGATGGTGAACATGTTCCGCTTGCCGTCGAAGAGGCGTCCTCGTCCGAACCGCCCCTGCGCGGCGGCGGGAGGCAGGATGCCCTGGCCCAAGACAGGCTTCTCGCCCAGTCGGTCGTCGCGGCCCAGCAGGACGACGCCGCTCCGGGCCACGCGCACCACGTATCCCTGCCCGGCGAGCCGCGAACCCCGGTACCCCAGGCGCTGCGCGGCGGCGCTGTCACCCACCAGGATGCGCAGCCCCTTGACGGGCGCGGCATCATCGACGATCGGCAGCGTCGCGCCGGTGATCCGCTGGAGGTGCCACTGGAGCTCGAGAGCGGCGAACCGCGCCGCCGGGGCCGCGTCGCGCGCCGTCACGATGGTGGCCGCAGGCGCGCCCTCCCTGGCCAACGTCACGAGCCCGCGCGAAGGCCGGGCACACGCGCCGCCGGCGGTGAAGAGCAGCAGCGCCGCCACCGGGGCGCCCAGACGGAGACGAGAGCCGATCATCATCCCGACACCCCTTTCAGCGGGCCCTGGCTCCGGCGGCCGGAGCGGCGATGCCCAGCCGCACTCCCGGCACGGACCCTCGCGGAGCGGCGTTGCGGGCATGCGCCGGGGCGGCGGCGGGCAGGCGGAAGTCGTTGCGAAGCGGGTCGGCGAACGGCACGTCGGCCACGAGGCTCCCCTGCTCCAGGCCGAGCTCGCGCCGGACGTCGTCGAGCTTCGCGTAACGCTTGTTGCGCATCCACGGCGCGCCCCAGACGAACAGCCCCTGACCCGGTTCGACGGCGTAGACGTTCTCGGCGAACGTCAATGCCAGCGCCTCCAGGCTGAGGCCCTGCGGGGCTCCTGCGTCGCTCGCCGCCTGGTATTCGCGCGCGAAGTCGGCCTCGGGCACGTGCGAGGCACGCTCGCGGCGCGTGGTCTGCATCCGCTTCGGCCAGTGCCGCTCGTCGTAGGTGGTCCACCAGCCCCAGACCTGCGCGTCGCGGCTGAAGGCGAGCAGGTTGCCGCGCACGGTGTTGTGGTGGTTCCAGATCCACTGCTCGGGCGCGCCATCCTTCGCGCCGATGCGCGGGGTCCTGCGCATCTGCTCGCGAAACTGGAAGCCCTCCTTGTTGGCGAAAAGGAGGTTGCGCTCGACGAGGCAGCCCGACGATGATGACAGCGCGATGCCGCCGTTGGCGCCCCAGGCCCCGCCGGAGCTGAGCAGGCCGTTGCGGACAATGACGTTGTCGTGGGCATGCAGCCCGTAGCTGATCTCGTAGAAGATGCCCGCGTCCTCGTTGTCGGCGATCAGGTTGTTCCTTACGACGCAGGCCTCGTTGCCGATGTCGAACCAGACGCCGTGGCCCCGGTTGCCCACGAACTGCGAGCGCTCGATGACGACGCCGCGCGACAGCACCACCTTGCAGCCGCCCATGCCCCAGCCCCGGTCGAAGTTCTTCGTGTTGTTATTGCGTATGATGCAATCGCTGATGAGCAGTCCATGCGCCTCGCAGCCCGTGAAGCCGTCCTGCCCGTTGTCCAGGAAGCGGCAACGACGCGCCGCCTGGTCCGGCCCTCGGAAGTCGGCGCCGTCGGTATTCGATTGCTCCACGCTGCAGTCTTCGATGGCGTCGCCCTTGCCGCCCAGCCGCACGAGGGCCTGCTGCGCCTGCGTGGCGCCGTAGCGGAAGGTGATGCCGCGGGTGATGACGTAGTCGCCGCGCACGTCCCAGAGCGTCTGGCGCACGCTCGCCTCGACGCGCGGGCTCCAGGCCGGATCGGAACCCAGCGCGGCGTTGTTGGAGGCCTGCACGATGAGCCTCTTGCCGTCGAGGTCGGCGAAGAAGGTCCCGCGGCCCACCTGCGACCGCGACAGGACCTGATGCAGGGCGTAGCCGTTGATGTACACCTGCTCGGCGCGCCCGATGAGCCTGTGGTAGTCGTCCGCCGGATGCGTGCCCGTGGGCGACCAGCCGATGAACCGATGGGGCCACGGAGCCGAGTAGACGTTCTCGCCCTCCGGCGCCGGCTCCTTGCGCCAGTCGAGGAGGCGGTCCGCGCCGGTGACGACCACGACGGCGTTCGGCGCCGCCTCGAACCGGATGGGCTTGTCGCGCGTCCCGTCGGCTTCGATGGTCACCGCCTCGCGGTAGGTTCCGCTGTGGATCAGAACCCGGTCGCCGGCGCGCGCCCTGGCTGCGGCCTCGCCGATCGTTCGGAACCGGCCGGCAGCCGGGACGCCGACGACGGCGTCAGGAGCCACGTGGTAGGTCGTTGCGTGCAGCGGCGCCGCCACAAGCAGTCCCGCCAGGGCGGTCAGACACCGTCTGGCCGGCCGCACGGCTACCATCCCCACCACGCCCGGTAGCCGTTGCGGCGACCCATGGCCTTGAAGAACGCGGTGGCCGCCTGGGCGCGCGCCATGAACCGCTCGTGCTCCATGGTGGCCTCGGCCAGCAGGCGGTCGGTGTCGGTCCGCGTCTGGGCGAAAGCCGGCGGGGCGGCGCTCCGTGGGGCGGTGAGGGCGAGGACCATCTGCTCCAGCGCGGCGTCCTGCACCCACATGCCGCCGCAGAAGGGGCATCCGTCCACCTCAACGTGCGTGCCCTCGTAGGGGAAGTGGCGAAGTGGGCGGGGGCAGACCGGGCACCAGCGCTCCGGCCGATTGCGCCGGGCGTGGCTCGGCGCGGGCTGCACGGCGGCCTCCACCTGGTGCGCCGCCCGGCGTCCCTGCTTGCGCAGCTCGTCGAACTCAAGGCGGTCGAACCAGATGCCGGCGCACTCGCCGCAGACGTCCAGCTGGATACCCTCAAACTCACGCATCGTCAGCGCCCGGTGGCAGTCCGGGCAGAGCCGTTCGGTCATGTGATCCCCCAAGGCCCGGCAACTCGAGGGAGCGTACCCCATGCGGCAGCGTCTTGCCGATGGGCGGAGCAACACTGGTACTATCTGATGCAGTGAGGCAGAGGCCCGGGCGCCGGCGGACGGCGGAGGGCCACTGGGGGACCCAAATGAGCCCGGCACGAGACCCGGAGCAATGGACGCCGGAGGCCTATCTGGCCTTCGAGCGGCGAAGTGATATGAAGCACGAGCTCATCGACGGGCGCATCTACGCCATGTCGGGCGCGAGCCGGGCGCATGCGGCCCTCAGCGCCCGGCTATCGGGCATCCTGGACCACCAACTGAGAGGCCGTAAGTGCCGAGCCTTCTCGTCCGACCTTCGGGTGAAGGTACCGGCCACCGGCATATACACATACCCTGATCTGTCCGTCGTCTGCGGCCGCGTGGAACTTGAGGACGAACGGGCCGACACGCTCCTGAACCCGACGCTGCTGGCGGAGATCCTATCTCCGAGCACGCAGGCCTACGACCGCGGCGCCAAGTTCCGGCACTACCAGAGCATAGACGCGTTACAGGACTACCTGCTGGTCAGCCAGGACCTTCCGCGGCTGGAGCTGTTCAGCCGGACCGATGATGGTCGTTGGATCTACTCGGTAGCCGACGGCCTTGCCGGACGCCTTGAGCTACCCAGTGTCGGCGTGACGGTGAATCTGGCCGAGCTCTATGATGCTCTGGACTGGGCGGAGGGGGTTGGACCCGACGGAACGACGGGTCGAACCCACCAGCCCAGCGTGGACGGCGGGTAGCCGTCGCGCCTGCCCTGCCCCTACTCGGGAACGGGCATTCCCATGCTCTTGTAGATGCCCTCGATGAGGTCGCGGCCGGCGGCGGCCGGCTTGTTGCCCTTGTCCAGTTCCAGTGCACGGCGGAAGTACTTCAGGGCGCCCCGGTACTTGGGCCGCGACGGCAGCGTGGACTTCATCATCATGGCTTGGCCGGCCTCTGCGATAGTGGCGGCGGCCCTGGTGCGCAGGCCGGCGTCGCCGGGTTCGGCCTTCAGCTTGGCCTCGGCGTCAGCGGCGGCCTTCACGGCTGCCGTCACGCCGGCATCCTCTGCGCCGCCGCTCTCGGCGGAGTGCGGGTTCGGCACGGCGCCGCCGGCTCCGGGCTGCGGCTTCATGGCGCCCATGTCCATGCCCGCGTGGGGATCGGCGCCCTCGCCGCCCGGCGCGTCAGGCGCCAGCTTCGTGTTGGCGGCGGACATGGGTAGTTGCGGCGGCGTGGCTCCCCCCGGCTTCTTCGGCGGATCGCCGGAGCAACCGTACATGAGCAAAGCTACGGCGGCGGCCGCTCCGAATATGGCTATGATCGCTGACTGCACTCTCAAGTCTCAGGCTCCTTCCGTAGGCTCGCTCCCCGGCCTGGCCCCGGCCGACTGCGCTCTCCACACCTGATATACCGATGCACACCGCCGTTGTGCGCCTGCACGTGCCCGATTTGCCCCCATCGCCGGGCACGGAGACATCGCCGGCACGTCCCTCGCTGTTCCGGTATGCTTAGGGCAGCGTTACGGGCGCCGCCTGCCGGCCCGTCATCAAAGGACAATCCCCCATGCCCTCGGTTCTCGCCTGCCTCCTGGCCCTTATCGTCGGCCCCGCGCCCACCGCCGCGAGCCCGTCGCCGTTGCGACCTGTCCAACTCACCTGCGAGTACCGGACCAACCCGCTGGGCATCGACACACTCCGCCCGCGCCTCGCCTGGAAGCTTGCGACAAGCGCCCCGGCGGAGCGCGGCGCACGCCAGACGGCCTACCGCCTGCTGGTGGCGGCCGATCCGGCGACGCTGGCGTCGGGCAAGGGCGACCTGTGGGACAGCGGCACGGTGCGATCCGCGGCCTCCACCTTCGTGCCCTACGCGGGCCGGGCGCTGACCACGCGCACGCGGGCATTCTGGAAGGTGCGCGTCTGGGACGAGGCCGGCCGCCCCTCGGCGTGGAGCGCTCCCGCCGGCTGGAGCATGGGCCTGCTGAAGCCGACGGACTGGGCCGCCCGCTGGGTCGGCTCCGGTCCCCTCCCCGCCGGGCCGGGGCGCAACGCGCCGCTCCTCCGGCGCACGTTCGACCTCCCCGCCGCTCCGAAACGCGCCGAGATGACCGTCGGCTCGCTGGGCTTCCACGAGCTCTGGATCAACGGACGACGCGTGGGGGACGCGGTGCTCAGCCCCAGCATCAGCGAGATGGGCAAGCGCGTTCGCGCCGTCACCTACGACGTGGCGCCCTACCTGCGCCCCGGCCGCAACACCGTGGGGCTCTGGCTTGCGTCGGGCTGGGGCGGGTTCGACCGCTTCCGGCAGCCGCACCATCCGCTGGCGATCGGCCGGCTGGACGCCTGGACTGCCGCAGGCCGGACCACGATGGTGACCGACGAAGCCTGGCAGTGCCGTCCCTCGGGCGTTTGGGCCATCGGCGGCTTCCCGACCCACGGAGGCGAGCGGGTGGAGACGCCGGATGCGCCGGCCGGCTGGTGCTCCGACGCGGAGCAGCCGGGCTGGGCGCCTGTAGCCATCCGCGATCCGAAGGTGACCCTCTCCGCCGAGATGCTGGAGCCGAACCGCAGGGTGCGCGAGTTTCTCCCCGTGGCCATCGAGCGGCGTAACGGCGGCTGGCGCATCGACATGGGCGTCAGCTTCAGCGGCTGGCTGGCGCTGCGCCTGCACGGCAAGCCGGGCGGAACGGCCGTGATCACGGTCTCCGAGCGGCCGGGCGATGAGGAGAGCTTCCACCAGCGGAGCGAGCTGCTCCTGGGTCCCGACGGCTGGGGCCTCTTCCGTAGCCGCTTCAACTACGTGGCGGGCCGGTGGGTCACCGTGAAGGGCATCGATCAGGCTCCCGAGCGCGACGACGTGCGCGGCTGGCTGGTCCGGAGCGGCTACGAGCGGGCGGCCAGCTTCCGATGCTCCGACGAGCTGCTCAACCGCATCTACGGCACGACCCTGCATACCTTCGAGTCGCTGAGCGTCAGTGGCCTTACGGTGGACTGCCCGCACCGCGAGCGGATGGGCTACGGAGGCGACGCCCACGCTACCATGGAGGCGGCCATGCGCAACTACGGCATGGGCGCCTTCTACACCAAGTGGCTGCAGGATTGGCGCGACGTGCAGCAGCCCAACGGCGACCTGCCCTATACCGCGCCCACCTACAACGGCGGCGGAGGCCCCTCCTGGAGCGGCATCTGCGTCACCATGCCCTGGGCGCTCTACCGCGCCACGGGCGACAAGGGCGTGCTGGCCGCCGGCTACCCCACTATGCAGCGCTGGCTCGCCTTCCTGCAGACGCACACCAGGGATGGCCTGCTGGAGAAGTGGGGCGGAGAGTGGGACTTCCTGGGCGACTGGGTGCCGCCGGGCCGCGACCAGGGCGGCAACCGCGTGGACGCCCTCTCCACCCTCTTCTACAACAACTGCTACCAGGTCTACAACCTGCGCATCGCCGCGCGCGTTGCCGGCCTGCTGGGCAACAGCGCCGACGCCCGGACCTACGCCGTCCGGGCCGATGCCTGCGCGGCCGCGGTGCATGCCCGCTTCTACCGCACGGCCGAGCGGACCTACTCCGCCGGCGGGCAGCTGAACCTGGCCCTGCCGCTGCTGACGGGCGTGACGCCCCCGGCGCTCCGACCGGGCGTCGAAGCGAACCTGGTGCGCGAGATCACGGATGTCAAGCGCGGCCACGTCGACACCGGCATCCACGGAACCTACTTCCTGATCCAGCAGCTACTGGCCATGGGCCGCGACGACCTGGTCTGCCTCATGGCGCGCCAGACGGACTACCCCGGCTGGGGCCACATGCTGACGCAAGGCGCCACTACCATCTGGGAGCAGTGGGACGGCGAGAACTCCCTGTTGCACAGCTCCTTCCTCTCCATCGGCCAGTGGTTCATCGAGGGAGCCGCGGGCATCCGGCCCGACCCCGGCAGCCCCGGCTACGGCTCCTTCATCATCAAGCCCGGCGTCACGGGGCAGCTGAAGTGGGCACAGGGCACTTACGACTCGCCGCGCGGCCGCATCGAGGTGAAGTGGCGGCGTTCGGCGCAGGGGCTGCAGATGGATGTGATGGTCCCGCCTAACGCAGAGGCCACGGTCTGCATACCCGCCGCGCCCGGCGCCACGGTCACCGAGGGAGGCCTCCCGGCCGCCAAGTCTCCCGGCGTCCACACGCTGGGCCGCCAGGGCGCCTTCGAGACCTTCCGCGTCGGTTCAGGCCGGTACACCTTCCGGGCGGAGAAGGCGCGGTAGGCTCCTTGACGCCTTGCGCCGGATCATCGGAAGGGGTACGACGACCAGGCAAGGCGAGGTCAAGGAGGCAAGGATAATCGCAGTGTCTCAGTCAACGGTCACCAGCAAAGGGCAGACGACGCTCCCCAAGGCGGTTCGGGATGCCCTCGGCGTCCGGCCCGGTGAGCGTATCGTCTACGAGATCGAAGGGGGGTGCGTCCGCCTCCTGGCCGCCCGCTCCGCCGTCGATGCGCTGTGCGGCCTCTTCGCACGGCCCGACGTGGGCCCGCAGGATCCGGACGCCGCCCACAGCGCCTATGCGCAGGACATGGCGCGTCAGGCGGCAGAGCGACAGCGGGCGCCGAAGTATGGTTGCTGGACGCGAACGTCCTGCTGCGGTTCCTTACCATGGACGTGCCGGAACAGAGCATCACTGCCCGCGACCTGCCGGCCAGGGCCGGTGCGGGCCAGGTCCGACTGCGCATGACCACCATGGCATTCGCGGAGTCGTGTGGGTCTTGGAGAAGGTCTACCGTTGGCAGGAAGGAGAGATCGCGGCAGGGCTGGCGGCCGCGCTGTCACTCCCCGACCTCGACGTCGATCGGCCCGCCGCGCCGGGAGCCCTGATACCGCTGCTCCATTGCCATGGCAGGTCTGCATCGGTGACGACGCCATGAGGTTTCCGTCGAGGCGCATGGGAGCCGCATCCTTGCCCGAACGGGTATCAGCCCGATCTCCGGCTCCCTCCACTTCATCGGAGCACGGGTGGAGAGACGCCGTCGAACGGCACGTCAGCGCGCTCTGCCGCCCGCCTTCGAGCCTGAGTACGTTACACTAAGCCCGGTGTCGAGGTCAGACTTGCTCATGGTTGCCGTACCGAAATGGTACAGAACGGCATGGGGGAAGCGCTAGCCAGATGATGATTTCAGCACATCCAGTCCGGCCGGTGCGCAGGAGTGTGCTGGGCCGTCTGCTTGCCTCACTCCTGGCGGCATGCACGGCCACGACAGCTTGCCCGCAACCCGCTGCGCACCCCCAACCGGTCTCGCCCCCACCACTCAAACGGCTGAGCCTGGAGGACCTCACCCAGGTTGAGGTCGGGGTCGTCTACGGCGCGTCGCAGCGGGCCCAGCGGACAACCGAGGCGCCGTCTTCGGTCACGATCATCACGCGCGAGGATATCAGGCAGTTCGGCTACCGCACTCTGGCCGACGCGCTACGGGGCGTCCATGGCCTGTATGTGACGAACGACCGGGCCTACGACTTCATCGGCGTTCGCGGCTTCAACCGGCCCGGCGACTTCGGCGGCCGCACGCCGGTAACCATCAACGGCCATCGGATCAATGACGCCGTCTACGACAGCAACTTCGCCGGCACGGAGTTCCCGCTGGACCTGGCGTTGGTCGAGAGGATCGAGGTCATCCGGGGTCCGGCGTCCTCGCTCTACGGGAACAACGCCTTCTTTGCCGTCATCAATGTGGTTACGCGCCGGGGAGGCAACATCGGCGGCACGGAGGTATCGGCCGGCGGAGGCACGTTCGGCGCCCACAGCGAGCGAGTGACCTACGGCAACCTGCTTGCCGGCGGGGCCGAAGTCACCGTATCGGGGACGCTTGCGGGGAGCGCCGGACCGGGCCGCCTCTTCTACTCGGAGTTCGAGGCCGTGAATGGGGGCGTCGCCAAGCACATGAACGGCGAGTCGGGCGGCAGCCTGTTCGGCGAAGTGCGCCGCGGCGACTACACGATGACTGCGGTCTACGGCCGCCGCGACAAGCATGTGCCCAACGCACCTTACGGCACCCTCTTCGGCGACCCGACCTACACGACGGCAGATGAGCGGGCGTTCGTTGACCTGCGGTACGACCACGAGTACGCCAACCAGCTCGACCTCAGGGTCCGGGCCTACTACGACCACTACGCCGCACGCCAGCAGTTCCCCTACGAGTACAACTACGGTGAGCCGCCGGTCCTGGGCGACCGGACCCTGAATATCGAGCTCGACACCTCCCGCAGCCTCGGGGCGGAAGGCCAGGTCACCAAGACCCTGTGGCGGAAGCACGAGGTGATGCTGGGCGCCGAGTTCCGCTGGGACCCGCTTCTGCATGTCAGGAATATGGACGACGACCCGGCAAACACCTGGCGCGACAACCACGATAGCGCGAAGGCCGCCGGCGCCTACATCCAGGACACGGTCCCGCTGGCCCCCAACCTCGCCCTGAACGCGGGCCTCCGGTATGACTGGTTCAGCCGGTTCCGCAGCACGGTGACGCCACGGGCGGCGCTGATCCAGAGCGCCGGCAGGGACACGACCGTCAAACTGCTCTATGGCCAGGCCGTCCGCGCGCCGAACTACTACGAGTACGGCAACGTCATGCCCGGCTACCGGTCGAACCCGGACCTTCAGCCGGAGACTACCCGCGCCCTTGAGCTCGCCGTGGAACACGGCCTCAACGCGCATCTTCGGGCCAACGCGTCGCTGTTCCTCAGCGATATCGGCCGCCTGATCGGCCAGGCCTACGACACAGAGACAGGCGAGTTCTTCAACGACAACCTGGGAGGTGCGCGCACGCGTGGCGCGGAGCTGGAGGTCCAGGGCCGGTGGGCGGGCGGCACGCGCGGCCGCCTGAGTTACACGCTTGCCGACTGCATAGACACCGCAACCGGCGATCGGCTCAGCAATTCGCCGACGCACCTGGTGCAGCTGAGCCTGGCGGCCCCGATCCCCGGTAAGCTCACAGTCGGCTTCGAGCTGCAAGCCATGAGCAGCAGGAAGACCGCACGCGGGGGTAGTTGCAGAGCCTACGCCGTGGCCAACCTGGCGATCGCCGCCGGCGGGTTCCCCAGGGGCGCCGAGTGGTCGCTCTGCATGCGGAACATACTCAATGTGCGCTATGCTGATCCGGTGCCCGAGGACTTCCAGCAGGATGCCGTCCGCCAGGACGGACGGACACTCCAGATCAAAGTCACGCGCAGGCTGTAGGACGAGCAGTTATGCAGCAACGCGACCATGCCGACCATATGCCGCGACATGTAGTCCCCGCGCGCCTGGCGCGAGCCGTCGTCCGGGCGCTCACAGCGATGGGCCTGGTCGTCTGCGTGTCGTTCGCGGGGGGGCGGCCGGTCGACGCCCAGGCTCCGCGTGTCGCCTCTGAGTACGATGTCAAGGCCGCATTCCTCTACAACTTCGCCGGCTTTGTGACATGGCCGACATCTGCTTTTCCGGCCACCGGATCGCCTTTCGTCATCGGCGTCCTCGGCGAAGACCCGTTTGCCGGGCGACTGGAGAGCACAATCCGAGGCGAATCGATCAACGGGAGGCCGATGGCCTATCGCCGCGTCTCCAGGATCGATGAGATGAGGGCGTGCCACGTGCTCTTCGTCAGCCCTTCCGAGCATGCGCGGCATCCTGACCTGCTGTCCGACCTGCGCGGTTCCCCCGTGCTGACCGTGGGTGAGGGCGAGCAGTTCCTCGGCGCCGGCGGCATCGTCCGATTCGTCGTTGCTGAGCGCCGGGTCGGCTTTGAGTTCAATGCTGCCGCCGCGGCAAAGTCCGGTCTCAAGCCGAGCGGACGGCTCCTCAAAGTCGCCCGACGCGTGATCGGCACATGAGACGGGCCGTCAGAGACCGATGAGGCCCTTCCGGGAGCTGCCGATCCAGCAGAAGCTGACCGTCGCACTGATGTGCACCAGCGCGGTGGTGCTGGCGCTGGTCTGCGCCGCGCTGGTGACCGAGGCCGTCGTCGTGTTCCGCAGGGACCTGGTCCGGGACCTCAGCACCCAGGCCGCCATCACTGCAGAGAGCTGCACCGCCTCGTTGGCCTTCCGCGACGAGGCCGGCGCCCGCGACACGCTGGCCGTGCTGAGCCTCGACCGGCACATCGTGGCGGCGTGCGTGTACGATGCCGCGGAACGCCGCGTCGCGGACTATGTGCGGGCGGGGTATGGGCGTGTCCGGTTCCCGTCGCCGCCCCCTGTGGCGCCGTACCAGTTTGGGGACGGTTACCTGGAGTGCGTGCGTCCGGTGCTGGTCGGCGGCAACACCATCGGAACCGTCTACCTCCGGTCAGACCTGCGGGCGGGCCGGGAGCGCTTCGAGCGCTACGCCTGGATTGTTGCGATCATCCTGGTGTTCGCCCTGGCCGTGGCCTACAGGCTCTCGCGCTTCTTCCGGAAGATAATCACCCAGCCGATCCTCCGGCTTGCCGAAGCCGCCAACGAGGTTGCGCTGAAGAGGGACTACTCCACCCGTGTGCAGACGGACAGCCGCGACGAGGTGGGGACGCTGGTGACCTCCTTTAATGAGATGCTGTCGCAGGTCGAGCAGCGCGACGCCTCGCTGAGCGCGGAGATCGCGGAGCGGAAGCGCGCGGAGGAGACGCTCACCGGAGCGCTCGGCCAACTCTCAGAAGCCCGCGATCAGGCGTTGCAGGCATCCCGCGTTAAGTCCGAGTTCCTGGCCAACATGAGCCACGAGATCCGCACTCCGATGAACGGCATCATCGGCATGACCGGCATGCTTCTGGAGACCGATCAGACCCCGGAGCAGAGGGACATCACCGATACCATCCAGCGTAGCGCGGATGCGCTCCTCACGGTCATCAATGACATCCTCGACTTCAGCAAGATCGAGGCCGGCAAACTGGCCATCGACGTGACGGCGTTCGATCTTCGTCGCCTGATGGAGGATGTGGCCGAGATGCTGGCCCCGAAGGCCTGGGAGAAGGGCATCGAGCTCACCTGCGTCGTTGCCGCCGACCTGCCCGGTTCCCTTGAGTGTGACCCGGGAAGGCTACGGCAGGTGCTCACGAACCTGGTCGGCAATGCCATCAAGTTCACCCATGTCGGCGAGGTCTCAATGGAGGCGCATCTGCTAGACCAGGCGAAGAGTAGCGCGCACTTCCGCATCACAGTGACCGACACCGGGGTGGGCATCCCGGCGGATCGCCACGCCGCGATCTTCGACAGCTTCACCCAGGCGGACGGGAGCACAACGCGCCGGTACGGCGGAACCGGCCTCGGCCTCGCGATCTCGCGGCGGCTGGTAGAGCTGCTCGGAGGGCGGATCGGTCTGGAGAGCGAACCCGGCAAGGGAAGCACGTTCTGGGTCGAGCTGGACCTGCCGCACCGCGCCGACGGCGATGAGCCCGGTGATGTGCCTTCGGTGCTGGCCGACCTGCCTGTCCTGGTCGTAGATGACAACGCCACCAACCGGCGCATCCTGATCGCGCAGCTGCTCTCGTGGGGCTGCCGGCCGTCGCAGGTACCCGGCGGAGCCGAGGCGCTGACTGTGTTGCGAAACCGCCCTGACGCCTTCGCCCTTGTCCTCCTCGATATGCAGATGCCGGCAACGGACGGGGCGGATGTGGCGACGGCGATGGCAGCGGACCCGCGCCTGGCATCCATTCCGGTCGTGCTCATGTCCTCCATGGGTCCGCGTGACCACTCGTCGGTCGATGCAGGACCCACGTTTGCGGCCTGCCTGACCAAGCCGGTTCGGCAGTCGCACCTGCGCGAGACCCTTGTTGGGGTCATGAGCGGGCGCGCAGGTTCTCACGGCAACGAACCACAGCCGTCACCCGAGCCGAAGGAGGCCGCGCCGCTCGGGCTACGCGTGTTGCTGGTAGAGGACAACCTCGTGAACCAACGGGTGGCGACGCGGCAGCTGGAGCGCCTGGGATGCCGGGCCGAGGCAGCCTCCAGCGGACCCGAAGCTCTCGCCGCACTGGCGCGCACTGCCTTCGACGTCGTCCTGATGGACGTGCAGATGCCCGGAATGAACGGCTTTGAGACAACCGCCGAGATCAGGCGCGCCGAGCAAGAGACCGGCCGGTACGTGCCGGTGATCGCGATGACCGCGCACGCCATCGATGGGTACCGGGAAAAGTGCCTCCGCGCGGGAATGGATGACTACGTCTCCAAGCCGGTCCGCGTGCAGGAGCTACGGGAGAAGCTCGAGGGCTGGGCGCCCCCGCAACAGCCTCCCGGCTAAGGGGTGTCGTCGGCGAGGCGCCCGGGCCCCACCGACACGCCTCCGTGCCCTGCGCGCCGGGCGATCAGGTCGGCATCCTCCTCACCGAGACCGTTACTTCCATTGGTCCAACGGCACAGCGGAGAGACGGCCTTGGCTTGGGGCGACACCACCACATGCCTGGCCCGGCTTCCGCGATGCTCACTTCGTGGGCGGCCACCGAGCGGAAGCAGGCGAACCTGCGCAGGGAACGGGACACTCGACGGCGAACAGTGTGCAGGCGTCAACCCAAGCCGCAACGCGCCACCGGGCCCAGCCGGCCCAGAGAGAGAGGCAGCCCCCTGATGAGCAGACAAGGCGACACATCCCTTACGCGACGTCGGCTTCTGGCCCACGGCGCGGCGACGGCGGGCGCGCTCGCCCTGCCGGTCATCGTTCCCGCTTCGGCGCTGGGGCGCGGCGGGGCGCTACCACCCAGCGAGCGGATCATCATGGGCGGCATCGGGCTCGGGGGCCGTGGGTCGGGCGACCTGGGATGGATGCTGGGCGAGACCGATGTGCGGTTCGTCGCCGTCTGCGATGTCCACCGGGGACGGCGCGAGGCAGCGAAGGCCGCGGTCGACGGCGCATATGGCAGCAAGGACTGCGCCGCCTACACGGACATGGCCCAGTTGCTGGCCGAGCGGACCGATGTGGAGGGCGTCCTCATCGCCACCGGCGACCGGTGGCACGCGCTGGCCTCGGTGCTGGCCATGCGCGCGGGCAAGGACGTCTACTGCGAGAAGCCGGCCTGCCTGACGATGGCGCAGGGGCGAATGGTCGTCGACACGGCCCGCCGGTACGGACGCGTCTACCAGACCGGCGCCCAGCGGCTCAGCGAGTCGAACCATGTCTTCGCCATCGAGATGGCCCGGTCCGGCCGTCTGGGCCAGATCCACACCGCCTACGCCGATATCCGATGGCGCGATGGGGCGCAGCGCGACTGGCTGCCCGCCGAGCCGGAGCCGCCCAAGAGCGAACTGGATTGGGATGCTTGGATCGGCCCCTGCCCGTGGCGGCCCTACAACAGCGGCTATGTGAACGGCGGCGGCTGGTACCACCAGTACGACTTCGCCACAGACGTCGCCATGTGGGGCGCGCATACCGTGGCGCAGGCGCTGGCGGGGCTCGACATGACCAAGGTGACCAGCATCGAGTTTCCGTACGATGGGCCGGACAAGACGATGGTGACGAGGCTATCCAACGGCGTGAAGCTCGTCCTGTTCCGGTCGCCGGGTTCGGTCTGGGACCCCTGCAAGCTCTGGCACGGCTCCTGCGGCGAGCGGTTCGACGGACCCGACGGCTGGGCGGCGGCCGCCGACGGGTACGCCCAGCCCGATGTCTCGTCGCCGGCGCTCCTGGCCGACTTCAAGAAGGTGGTGGCCGAATACACGAGCCGGACGCAACGGCCCATGAACCACGTGCGCGACTTCCTGGACTGCATCCGGTCGCGACGGCAGGCCGTGGCGAACCCAGAGGTGATGTACCGGTCCATGTGCATCTGCCTGGCGGCCGACATCTGTGAGCAGCTGAAACGGCCGCTCAAGTTCGACCTGCGCAAGGCCGAGTTCGTGGGCGACCCCGAGGCCAACCGGCTGCGCTCCCGCGCCATGCGCGCACCATACACATTCTAGGCCGGGCACGGAGAGGACCACACCATGAAGCCCCTGATCGTCGCCATGCTCGTGCTCGCAACCCCTGCCTTCGCGCAAGAGGGCAAGCTGGTCGCCACCCTCAGGTCGGACGCGCCGCTGCAGGCCAAGGCCGATGCCTGCCGCGAACTGGCGCGGTACGGAACCAAGGCCGCCGTGCCGGCCCTGGCCCGCCTGCTGCCGGACCCGGCGCTCTCGCACATGGCGCGGTATGCGCTGGAGCCGATCGCCGATCCGTCGGTCGATGCCGCCCTGCGGCGCGCGCTGTCGCAGACCAGCGGCCGCCTCCTGGAGGGCGTCATCACGAGCATCGGCGTGCGCCGGGACCGGTCGGCCGTGGTCCTGCTGGCGCAATGCCTGACGAACGGCGACCCCGGAGTGGCGCAGGCGGCGGCACGGTCCCTGGGCAACCTCGGCGGCGGCGCGGCGGCGGCGCTGGCGAAGGCCCTGGGCTCGGCGGCGCCTGCCAACCGGCTTGCCGTCTGCGAGGGGCTGCTGCGATGCGCTGAGGCGCTGCCGGCCGCCGGCGCGGCGTCGATCTACGACAGGCTCCGCACCGCCGGGGGCATCCCGAGCCATGTGCGCATGGCGGCGCTCTGGGGAGCCATCCGGAGCCGTGGAGCCGGCGGTGCGCCGCTGCTGCTGAAGGCCGTCCGGACGGAGCCCTACATCGTGGCGGCGGGTGCGCTGCGCCTCTCCAGGGGCATACCGGGCTCGGACCTGACCCATGCCCTGGCGGCCGAGCTCCCGCGCGCCTCCCAGGAGAAGCAGGTCCTGCTCGTGCAGGCCCTGGGCAACCGTGGCGACCGGTCTGCGGCTCCTGCGCTGGAGGCCCTGGCCAGGCGCGGCTCGCCCGCACTGCGCATCGCCGCCATCCAGAGCCTGGCGCAGATCGGAAGCCCGGCGTCGCTCCCGATCCTCGTGGCGCTGGCCAAGGACGCCGATGCCGGCGTAGGCGGCGCGGCGCTGGCCGCACTGACCGGCTTCCCGGACGCCGGGGCCGATGCCGCGGCCATGGCGCTGCTGGCCGACCGTGCGCCCGCAACGAGGATCGCGGGCATCGAGATGGCCGTGCGTCGCCGCATCTCGGCAGCAGCCCCGGCGCTGGTGAAGGCCGCACGCGACGGCGACGCGACGGTCTCCGCCGCGGCGTTCCGGGCGCTGGGCGAGATGGCCGGCCCGGCGCAGGTCGGCGGCATGGTGGCCGCTTTACAGGCGGGCAAGAGCGTCTCGGACGGCGAGGCCGCGCTGCTGGCGGTCTGCACGCGGCAGTCCGACCCGGCCCTCTGCGTTGCGAAGCTGCTGCCCGCGCTCTCGGCGGCGCAGGGCGAACCGAAGCTTGCGCTGTTGCGCATCCTGGGCGCCCTGGGCGGCCCGCAGGCGCTGGCGGCGGTACGGACCGAGGCAGGTTCAACCGACGCGACCGTCAGGGAGACGGGCGTCCGGGCGCTCTGCGGCTGGCCGACGGCTGACGCGCTACCGGACCTGGCCAAGCTCGCGGGAACCACGCAGGACGCCAAGACGAGGGTCCTCGCGGTCCGCGGGCTGCTGCGGCTCATCCCCGCCATGAAGGCGCCTGACGCGGCCAAGCTGGCGCAACTGGAGCGGGCCCTTCCGCTCATCGAGCGCAACGAGGAGCGAGCCCTGGCGCTGGCCGCACTGGGCGGCATCCCCACAGCGCGTTCGCTGGAACTCGTAACGCCCGACCTCACCGGCGACACGCTCACGGACGAGGCCGCCGCCGCGGCAGTGGCGATCAGCGAGAAGATCGCCGGCGCTTCCCCCGGCGAGGTGGCCGAGGCGCTGAGGCTGATCCGAACGAGCGACAGCCAACTCGCGGGACGCGTCCAGCAACTGCTCGCAAGCGTGCCGAAGGGCGCTGTCGAGGCAGGCTTCACGTCCATCTTTAATGGCGTCGACCTGACCGGCTGGGAGGGCAAGGCCGGCTGGTGGACGGTCGAGGAGGGCGCGCTGACCTCCGAGAGCACGCCCGCCAAGCCCTGCGCGGAGTGCAACTACCTGATGTGGCGTGGAGGCAAGCCGGCTGACTTCGAGTTGCGCGCACGCTTCAAGCTCAGCGCCGCGGCCAACTCCGGCATCCAAATCCGAACCGAAGAGCGGCCCAACTGGGACACCTTCGGCTACCAGGCGGACATGACCGGCGATGGCGCCCTGGTGGGCTTCGTCTACCACCACAGCCGCGGCCTGATCGCCGGGCGAGGCGAAGACGCGACCTTCGCCGCCGACGGCGCCAAGACCGTCAAGGCCATCGGCGACCCGGCCGAGCTGCTGAAGCGCTTCCGGCCGGGCGACTGGAACAGCTACCGCGTCATCTGCCGAGGACCCGAGATCAGCCTCTTCGTCAACGGCGTGCTCGTGTGCCACATCAACGACCGCCACGCCACCGAGGCGGCCAAGAGCGGCATCATCGCCCTCCAGATGCACCCCGGCCCGCCGATGAAGGTGCAGTTCAAGGACGTGAGGATCAGGGAGATGAAGTAGGGAGCGTGCGAGGGCCGGCGGCGGCTCGGTGACGACGGCGTAGCGCGTACTGGTTTGATGCCACCGGCGACTCCTCTCGGGCGGGGTACCCGACCGATGGCATGCCGCGCCATCTGTGGCGCCTGCTCAATGAGGAGGCTCACATGTCGATCCCGATCCAGACGCCGCCGGCAAGACACAAGGTAACCCTTCGACTGCCTGCACAATTCCACGGGACCGCACAAGAGGCCGTGCGGCTGGGCCTCGCCGCCACACAGAGCGCGTTCATCGAGGACTCGACCCGCATGCGGGCCCGCGAGGTGCGCCACGCCCGCAAGCGCCGGCTCGGCGCCTGCCGTCCGGATCACACCCTCCTCAGCGCCGTTGCGCCTTCTCCTTCCCCCGCACGAGCCTGGCCTCCCATGGCGCCAGGCGCAGGTCCAACCGGCGGCCCTGCCAGTGCAGGCGGCAGGTGCGCGGGGCGTCGGAGGCGTTGACGAGGATCGCCGCCTGCGAGCCGTCGGGGGCCTGGTAGGCGTTGTGCAGGACCGAGGGGCGCCGCCAGTCATCGCTCTCCAGCCTTTCGCATTGCAGGACCGGCCGTTGCAGCGTGCGGCCCAGCGCCAGGTAGGGCCTGCCCTCGCCATGGTAGAGGTCGACCCACCGGCGCATGAAGGCATGGTCGGCAGGTACGGGGGAGCGGAGCACCGGTACGGCCGAGCCGTCCGGCTGGAGCTCGGCCAGCTGGACATCGTCGATCCAGACCGTGCCCTCGCCGCGCAGGTGGAGCATCACACGCAGGAGGCGAGACCCCTCCGCAAGCGTGAAGTCGGCCGCGCCCTGCACCCAGCCGCCGGGTTCCGACGGAAGGGCGATGGAGCCGCTCCAGGTGGGCTTCATGGCCTCGGTGAAGCAGCCCAGCATCAGCGCGTTGCCGGCCTGCACTCCGCCGCCCTTCACCCACGCGCTGAGCCGATAGCGCCTGCCCGCGGCGAAGGGCCCGGCCGCGGGCACGTTCTGCGAGACCTGTACGGTCTGGCCGGGCGCGTTCGCCAGGCGCAGCGATGCGCGGCCGCCGTGCCGCTCCTGCGCGTCCAGGTCGCGCTGGCCGCTCCAGACCTCGCCCTGGTAGCCGCCGACCTTGTCCCAGCCCGAGGGCGCGTCGGCGCCACCCTCCTCGAACGCGCCGTTGGCCAGCGCCGGTCCGGCCCCCACGCGGCGGTCGGGCATCAGGTGCGGCATCTGGCCGGTGACCAGGCACCACGAAGCCTGGAGCAGGTCGCCCTGGCGCGGGTTGCTCTGGAAAGTCGGCACATACTCGTGATAAAGGTAGTTGAAAACGGAGGCGGGTTCGGCGCCGCCCTGCCCCACCACTTCCCAGTCGCGGTAGTCCTGGATGCCGACCTGCTGCAGGAAGCGCTCGTTGGGCTCCTCGAAGCAGACCACCGAGCCGGGCAGCGCCCGCCGGGTGGCTTCCGCCATGCTCGTGAGCTGGGCGCGGAAGACCTCGGTCATCCACCGCCCCGGGCCGACCGGGTGGCCGTGGGAGGGGTCCCAGCAGGCCGGGAACGCGCCACCGACCACCTGATCGACCTGCACCATGTCGGCGCCGCGCTGGGCGCAACCGAGCGAGATGGCATCGAACCAGCGCCGCGTCCAGGGATCGCCGGGGCAGAGCGTGGCGGTTTGGCCGCCCTCCAGCCAGCCGCGGTCGCCGATGAGGGTCTTGCCGCTACTCTCCACCACGGCGTGCGGCCGGGCCACGGCGTCGAAGCGGGCGCGGTCGTCCCACCGGAAGGAGCCGTCGGCCTGCTGGCCGAAGGTCAGCGTGTAGTGGTAGCCCGACGGCCAGAGGAAGGCATGGGCTCCCTGCGCCCGGTTGCGAGCGACCAGCGATCGGAACTGCGCGTCGCTGGGGAAGGCCGGGAAGTAGTCCGGCGTGACCCAGGTCTCCACCTTCTCCCATCCCCAGTACGCGGTGATGAGGGGCATCTTCGGGAACCGCGCACGCCAGTAGTCCTTCATCCAGCGGTCGATGGAGGCCGGATCGGCGAGCCACCCCCGATGGAAGCGAACCATGGCCGGCCCCTGCCGCAGCCAGGCGGGCAGGTCGGTGCGCTTGTCGAGTGTCCTCGCGCACCATGGCTGCCGCACCGCATAGGCCTTGTAGAGGTCGGCCGCGTCGCGCCAGTCGGTCACGAACCCGCGTGCGCTCTGGAACGCGCCCATGGCGAAGTCGATGTCGGGGTTCCATCGGCCCGTGGCCCAGCAGGAGGTGAGCCACCGCACATCCAGCGCCGTCGCGGTGCGGCCGATCCCGACAGCGCGGGGGTGCCCCTCGACGTCGCGGGCCTGTGTGGTGAAGCCGCCGTGCGCGGCGTAGTAGCAGGCGAAGGCCGCCGCCAGGCTGCCGGGCTGGCTGACATAGTGGCTTCGACCCACCTGCCAGGCCGACGGGCTCGGGTAGAGGCCGCCCTTGGTGGCTCCCGAAACCCAGGCATCGCGCCCTTCGGTACGAGGCTCCAGGGCGACTACCGGGAAGTGGACGCGGGTGAGCCGGATGCCCTCCGGCAGGCGGCAGGCAATGCGCCAGAGCAACAGCGGCTCACGCTGCGCCGAGCGAGCGGTGACGGTCACGTCCAGGCCCTCTATTCCGACGCCGGTGTGTACCATGCGCACGCTCGAGGCGGTTGGGCTCGTCACCTGCACTGAAGCGGCGTGGCCGGCGGAGACGGTGAGCGGCCGCCCCTCCCGCTCAAGCTCCAGCGTGAAGAGGTCGGCCACGCTCGGCGCCATCAGCAGTTCCATGCCGTCACGCACGCGAAGCGACACCAACCGGCCGCGCGCGTCGATCCGAGCCTCGGTCCCGGCGGTGCGCAGCAAGGCGCCCTCGTCGGCCCATGCGGCAAGGGCCAGGCAGTGCAGGGCGACGAGCAGGCAGGCCACACAGGTGCGGTTCATGGGCGGCTCCTCCGGTTCAGGGCAAGCATGGCACAGTATAGCGAACGGCGCGGAAGCCCGGCGACCAAAGTCGCGGCAACGAACGGCACGAAGCGCCCCTCCGGCCGCTCCAGAACGGCCGAGCTGCCGGATCGCCCGCCGAGTCGCCGAAGGGCGACTTCCCGCCGTTCGTTGCCGCGGTTTCAACCGCCGGGCCATTAAGCGAGTGCAGGAGCCAGTAGGGTGCCAGGGGAACCTCGGATGGAGCCCGGCGACTGAAGTCGCGGCAACGAACGGCACGAAGCGCCCCTCCGGGCGCTCCAGAA
>CAISJD010000015.1 GCA_903885605.1 uncultured Chthonomonas sp.
ACCCAGCGGCAGCTGTTCCACGAGGCCTTGAGCCTTGCCCTGGATGTTCAGTCCGAGCATTCCACGCTGCACGACCAGATCGCTGCTGCCGCCGCGGTTCTGCATCAACGGCACGAAGCTCAGTCGGCGGAGCGGCAGGTGGTGTTCAGCCTATCGGCACGCCTGAAAGCCGTCGCGACTCAGCGACTGGAGGCTTTGGCTCACGATATCGGTCGTACGTTGGGAA
This sequence comes from uncultured Chthonomonas sp., assembly GCA_903885605.1. GTDB lineage: Bacteria > Armatimonadota > Chthonomonadetes > Chthonomonadales > CAJBBX01 > CAJBBX01. Next base: position 227 of record CAISJD010000015.1, read on the forward strand.
GCATCGATCCCAGCTTCGGCGCGAAGGTTGTGGCGGCCACCGAGCCGACCAACCATTGGTATAGGGGCCAGATTTATCAGATTGCAGATACCTTTGGTTATTATGCTAATCGGCCAGTGCACCGGGAATGGGTCCGCATGCAGATACGGGATGAGGGCGTCACGGACATGGTGCTGTCGTTCCATGGTCTCGGCCGTGACTTCGTGGGCGTCCTGGCGGTCTCCGCGTTCGTGGAGCACCGTGACCTGAACTCAGTCCGAGACGAGAACGGGACGGGTCTCCATCCGATCTGCAGTGAGATCTTCCAGTTCGCCTACAACGAGAAGCAGGCGGTCGTCCTGGAGCGGTTCGAGCGCTGGCTTGCCGGGGCGCTCATGACCGGCCTGGAGCAGTGGAGGCGCCGGCTCTAGAGTGCCGGGGCGGCTGCCCGAGCGGCCGGCGTGACTGATGGCGGCAGGGCTTTGGCGCTTCGGTGTCGAATGGTGCAGGCGGCTCGGCTCGTCCGGGCGCAGGAGGAGACCTATGAACCGATGGCTTGCGGCCGCCCTTGCACTGCCGGCGCTGGTTGCGTGCGGCGTGGCCCGTGGTGAACGTGCCGTGGTCGTGCCGCACACGCGCTCCGTGCGCCTCTCCGGCAAGCAGGCCGAGTGGGCGCGGCAGGGGTTGCTGGGCGTGCAGTTCGGCAGGGCCGCCGCCATCCCGGCCCAGGCCGGCCCTGCTTCGGGCGGGCTGCACGAGGTCGCCTGGCTGGCGCCGACGGGCGGCGACGAGGGCAAGTGGCGGCTGGTTCAGCTCCAGTCGTCGCCTGCGGCGGTGAGCGCGGCGGTCGACCCCGCCACCGGGCAGGTGGAGCTACGGCAGGGCGCGACGCCGATCCTGCGCTACAACCGCAAGACCGTGGACCCGACGCCCAGCCTGCCGGGCATTTCCGAGCCGAACCGCATCTACGCCCGGCCGCGCTCCGACTACATCGACCCGCTCTACGGTCCCTCCGGCGAGGCCATGACCCGCGACCTGCCCGTGGACCACCCGCACCACCGGGGCATCTACTGGGCCTGGCCCGAGACGCAGTTCGGCGCCGAGATGGGCGACCTCCACGCCCTCCAGCGCGTCTGGGCGCGCCCGGCGGAGCCCATGGCCCTCGCCTCCGGCCCCGTCTACGCCGAGGTCCGCGCCGACAGCCTCTGGATGTGGGAGGACAAGGAGCCCATCGTCCGCGAGACCGCCGCCATCCGCGCCTACCGTGGCGTCGGCGGCGCGCGCACCCTTGACCTCACCTTCACCCTCCTTGCGCTGAAGGAGGGCGTCAGCATCGCCCGGCGCGGCACGGCGCACTACGGTGGTCTGAACCTCCGCATGAACGAGGTGGCCGACCAGAGGATCACGTTCCACACCGACGGCCAGGGCGCGCACCCGCGCATGGCATGGGGCGACCTGAGCGGGCGGTTCGCCGGGAGCGCGTCGGCCGCGGGGCTCACCGTGTTCCAGATCGAAGCGAACCCGTGCTACCCCGGCGATTGGGTGCAGTACCCGGAGCTGAACTGGTTCCAGCCCACTTTCCCATCGGCCAACATGCGCTGGCCCCTCTCCACCGAGAAGCCGCTGACGCTCCGCTTCCGGCTCTGGGTCCATCCCGGCGCCACGCCCGACGAAGAGACCCTGCGCGCACTCTGGGCCGCCGCCAATGGCCGGTAGCCCACCAAGCCAACTGAGGAGCAGACCATGAGCGACACCGCCAAGCCCACCCAACCCAGCCGCCGCGGCCTGCTGAAGGCCGGAGCCGCCGCCGCCGCATTCCCCTACGTCGTGCCGGCCTCGGCCCTCGGCCGCGACGGCGCCACGCCGCCCAGCGAGCGCGTGGTGCTGGGCGCCATCGGCGTCAACGGCATGGGCAGCGCCAACCTGGCCGCCTGCTACGGGCAACCGGATGTCACCGTGGCCGCCATCTGCGACGTGGACAAGGCCCGCCGCGACGCCGCCGTGGCTCGCTGCGGAGGCACGCCCAAGGCCTACAGCGACTGGCGGCAGCTCCTCGACCAGAAGGAGATCGACGCCGTCATCATCGCCACCACGCCCCATTGGCACGCCCTCATGGCCATCGAGGCGGCGCAGGCCGGCAAGGACGTCTACCTCCAGAAGCCGATGACGCTCTACCCCGACGAGACGCTGGCCGTGCGCAACGCCATGCGCGTCCACAATCGCGTCTGCCAGGTCGGCACCCAGATCCACGCTACCGACAACTACCGCCGCGTGGTGGAGTACGTGCGGAGCGGCAAGCTGGGCCACGTGAGCGTCGTGCGGACCTTCAACGTGATGAACCAGGGCCCCGGCGGCATCGGCCACGCGCCCAAGGAGGAGCCGCCGGCCGGGCTCGACTGGGAGATGTGGCTCGGCCCGGGGCCCAAGCGCCCCTACAACCGCCTGCTCCATTCGGACGCCTACAACCACTGCTCCTTCTGGGACTACAGCGGCGGCTGGACGCCGGGCATGGCGCCCCACATCATCGACCTGCCCATCTGGGCGCTGGAGCTGGGCGCGCCGCTCCGCACCACCTGCCACGGCGGCCGGTACCTGATCAACGACGACGGCGACGTGCCGGACACGCAGGAGGTCCTCTGGGACTACGGCAACGTGACCATGCACTGGACCATGAGCATGGTGAACAGCTTCGGCTTCGATTTCGGCCGGGGCGAGCCCGCGCGGCGGCTGGGCATCTACATGCACGGGGTCAACGGCACCCTCTCGGCGGACTACGGCGGCTTCACGGTGACGCCGGAGGGCGCCTACCTGGCGGACAAGACGCCGCCCGAGGCCTCCATCCCGTCCTCGCCGGGGCAGGAGCGCGAGTGGCTCGACTGCGTGAAGTCGCGCAAGCAGCCCCTCTGCAGCGTGGACTACCACTGGAAGGTGGATATCGCGCTGACGCTGGCCAACCTGAGCTACCGTCTGAAGCGCACCGTGCGGTTCGACGACCAGGCCGAGCGGATCGTCGGTGACGCCGAGGCGGCGCGGCTCGCCCGGCCCGTCTACCGTGCGCCCTGGCGCTTCCCCGCCGAATACCTGAAGCGCAAGGCATGAGGCGCCTCTGCGGGATCCTGTTGCCGCTCTGCGCGGCGATGGGCGCTGCCGGCGCCCCTCCGAGCGCGGAGCTGAACCTGGCGCCCTGGCCCAAGTCCGTGGTCCGCGTCTCGGGCTGGTTCCGGCCGGCCGGAGCGGCCCTCCGCGTGACGGCGGGCGAGCAGGCGCAGGCGGCGGCCGGCGCCGTGGCCGACGCCCTGGGCCGGAGCGCCGCCGCCTCGCTGCGCGTCAAGCAGGCGGCGGGG
>CAISJD010000016.1 GCA_903885605.1 uncultured Chthonomonas sp.
CCGCAACAACGCCGGCGGCCCCGTCGCCGACACGCGCTCGGGAGCGTATGCGGCCGCTGCGACGCTTGTCGGCCTGCTGACGGACGGAGGCAGCATGGGCTCCGTCGTTCGCTCCGGTGGGCGCAAGCAGCCGTTGCCCCCGGCCGCGGAGCGCGCCAGGCCCAGGCGCCTTGCCGTGGTGGTGAACGGCGGCACGGCCGGGTTGGCCGAAGTGGCCGCCGCGGCCCTCCGCGACCAGGGCGGCGCCAGGCTGGTCGGGTCGCGCTCCATGGGAGACGGCACCTACCAGAAGCTGGTGCCCCTGCGAGCCGGTGGCGCCCTGACGATATCGGCAGGCAAGTTCCTCACCGACAAGGGCGCATCCATCGAGGGCGTCGGACTGAAGCCCGACATGGCGGTTCCCGAGAGCGAGGACCCGGTTCGGCGCGCTGCCGGCGCGCTGGCTCAGGGCCAGGAGAGATGAGAGCCATGAACATCCGGTCCCGCATTCTTCCTGTCGTCCTGCTGGCCTCCGCGGCGTTCCTGCTGGGCCTCACCTCAGGGCCGAGCCCCCGATCAGCTCGACGATCGGGCCATCCGATCGACATCGTGCTCCGGTCGCTGGGGGTGCAAGCCGCCTCGGCGGAGGATACCGATGCCGCCTTCGCGGCCTACTCCGAGGCGCTGGACGTCCTCAAGCACGAGTACGCGCCGGTGGCCATCGACGCCAAGAAGACCAAGGACCTGACCTACGCCGCCATCGAGGGCATGCTGGCCAGCCTGAATGATCCCTTCACCGGCTTCCTGGACCAGGACGAGTGGCGGCAGATGCAGCAGACCACGCAGGGCTCCTTCGAGGGCATCGGCGCCGTGCTGGAGCCCGTCGGCAAGGACGTGCGCGTCGTGCGGCCGCTGCCCGGCAGCCCGGCCACCAAGGCGGGCGTCAAGGCCGGCGACACCATCCTGAGCGTCGGCACGCACGACATCAAGACGGGCAAGCTCATCAAGACCACGCCCACGCTGGGCATGGACATCAGCAGCGTGGTGAAGCTCATCAAGGGGCCCAAGGGAACCCGGGTGACGATCACCATGCTCCGCCGGGGCGCGCCCAAGCCCATCAGCTTCGTCCTGACCCGAATGCACATCGAGCCGCCGGTCGTGACGAGCAAGATGGCGGACCCGGCCAGGAAGGTGGGCCACATCGTCCTGAACGAGTTCAACGAGAAGAGCGCCGTCCAGCTCGACAAGGCGGTGTCCGACCTCCGGGCGCAGGGCATGAAGGGCCTGGTCTTCGACCTGCGCTACAACCCCGGCGGCCTGCTTACCGCCGCGGTGGAGGTTGCCAGCCGCTTCGTCAGCTCCGGGCCGGTGGTGCTGGTTCAGGAGAAGAACGGGCGTCGAGCGGCCATCCGCACCCGCCGGGTCCAGCGCTACACGGGCATCCCCATCGTGGTGCTGATCAACGAGAACAGCGCCAGCGCCAGCGAGATCGTGGCGGGCGCCATCAAGGACACGAAGGCCGGCACGCTGGTGGGCAAGCACACCTTCGGCAAGGGCCTCGTGCAGACGCTCTTCCCGCTGGCCAACGATACGGCGCTGCGCCTCACCACGGCCAAGTACTTCACGCCCAGCGGCCGCGACATCAACAACAAGTTCGACGAAGAGCACCGCCCCATCTTCAACACGGGCGGCATCGCGCCGGACATCGAGGTGGAGCAGTCGAAGCTCTGGCTGGACCAGGACTTCGAGGACACCAAGAACGACACCCAGCTCGCCCGGGCCGTCGCCGAGGTCCACAAGCAGATGACCGCGGGAGTAGTCTCAGTCCGCCCATAGGCTGACCGCGCACCTCCGGGGGGGTCCTTCAGCCCCTGGCGGGGCTTCAGGATGACGTCAAGGGCGGGGGCGCGCCGCCCTTGACGAGTCGCGTGGCGGCCCGCTCTTGACGAGTTGCGTGGCGGCCCCATCGCCGAAGGCCCCCCCCGCAAACCGCCCGCTGCGCGGCTTGACCCCATTGACGGTGTTGACGACGTTGACGACGGCTTGACGGCGGGTGCGGCGCCCGCCCTTGACGTCTTCCTGAGGCGGCCCGCCGGGGGCGGTTCGGTGCTACGATACTATGCGGCAGTTCCCGGCTCGGGGCCGCTTATCCAGCTGGGGTGTGGCCTGGAACCGCGCCGGCGCCCACGTTGCGGGAGATCAACCATGGCCGTTGCCGATCCGTGCCTCCGTGTCGTGCTCTGCGGCCTGGGCGACGCCGAGGCTTGCCGCCGACAGCTGGCCGACGCCCTGCCCGGCTGGGTGGTGGGCCGCGACGGTGCGCCTGCTTCGCCGCCGGCGGCCCTTTGCGTCTGGATCGGCGCTGATGCGACACCGGAGCAGATCGGCCGCGCGGCCGCGGACGCCGGCGCCTTCGCGGCGCAATCCCCGCTGGTCCTGCTCGCTGAGGCGGGTTTCGACGTCGAGGAGGCGGCCCCGCAACTGGCCGAGGCCGCTACGGCCCTCCTCCGCACTCCGCTCGACCTGCCGGCCGTCCGAGCCCTGTTCCGGGGCATCGCCCGCGCTCGGACCCGGCACGATGCGGAGGCGCTCTCCGCCGACCTGCGCCGTGTCTCGGATGAGCTCGCACGCGCCCAGTTCGCCATGGACCATGTGCTCGATGCCGTCTACTGGGCTACCTTCGACGGGCGCATCGCCTACGCCAACCGCGCCGTCCGTAGCATGCTCGGCTATGAGCCGGACGAGGTGCAGCCGCTGAGCGTCTTCGACGTCATGGGTCCGGAGGAGCTCAAGCAATGGCCGGCCATGTGGGATGCCATGCGCGCGGGCGGCCTGATCGCCCTAGAAGGCTTTCACCGCACCAAGTCGGGCGCCATGATCCCCGTCGAGGTCCGGGCGAACCTGATGACCTACGAGGGTGTGGAGTACGGTTGCGCCGTCGTCCGCGATATCAGTGGGCGGAAGCAGGATGAGGCCGCGCTGGCCGATGCCGATGCGCGGTTCAGAGCGCTCAGCGAGGAGGCCTCCTGGGGCGTCTTCGTCGCCCACGAGGGCCGGCTCACCTACGTGAACCAGGCGCTGGCCGCCATGCTGGGCCACACCCGAGAGGAGTTGATCGGCGTCGACGGCGCCGACCTCGCCTTGCCCGACGATAGGGCCATTATCGAGGAGCATGTGCGGCGGGCGCTCGAGGGCGAGACCGGCCCCATGCGGTACCAGGCGCGCGGCATGCGGTCCGACGGCGAGGTGCGTGACTTCGAGGTGGTCGGCGTGACGACCTCGCTCTCCGGGCAGCACGCCTTCATCGGAACGCTGACCGATATCACCGAGCGCCTGCGATCGGAGCGTCGGCTGGCCCAGATGAACCGGGCCCTGCGCTGCATCAACGCCTGCCGTGCCGCTGTGTCGCAGGCGCCGGACGAACGCTCGATGCTGGCCGAGGTCTGCCGGGCCATCGTGGAGGTCGGCGGGCACCGGCTTGCCTGGGTGGGCTACGCCGAGGATGACGCCGACCAGACCGTGCGACCGGTCGCCTGGGCGGGCGACCCGGGCGACTACCAGTCCAGCGGACCGATCCTCTGGAGCGATACGCCGCGCGGACGTGGCCCCACGGGCACGGCGATCCGCACCGGCAAGGCCGCCGTCGTCAACTCCTACGCCGACGATCCAGAACTCGGCCACTGGCGGGCGGAGGGCCTCAGCCGGGGCTTCAAATCAAGCATCGCCCTGCCCCTCCGCACCGATGCTGGCGTCATCGGGGCCGTGACCATCTACTCGGATCGCGACCAAGCGTTCGACGGCGACGAGGCGCAGCTGTTGCGGGAGATGGTCGACGGCGTGGGCGTCGGCATCACGGCGGCGCGCGCCCGCGCCGCCCGGGACGAGGCCGAGCTCCGCCTGCGATCGCTGGGCGACAACCTGCCGGGCAGCATGATCTACCAGATCCACGCATTGCCCGGCGAACCGGCGCGCGTCACCTACGTCAGCGCAGGCATATGGGCGCTCTTCGGCATCACAGTCGAGGAGGCGAACAGATCACCCGAAGCGCTCATGCGGTACGTCTCGCCCGAAGACCAGCAGCGCATGGCCGAAGCCCTGGCCCGCAGCGCGCAAGACCTGCAGGCGGCCGAGGTCGAGATTCGTTGGCACGCGCCGGGCGGCGACCCATTGTGGCGGCTCATGCGGGCAATGCCCCGCCGCCTGGAGGACGGCTCGACCGCCTGGGACGGCGTGGTCCTCGACATCACGGAGACCAAGCGAACCGAAGAGGCCGCCCTGGTGGCGCGGGCCAAGCTGGAGGCCGCCATCGAAAGCCTGGGCGATGCCCTCTTCATCACGGACAGCCACGGCACGGTCATCGACTTCAACACGGCGTTCGCCACGTTCCACCGGTTCGCCTCCAGGGCCGAGTGCCCCACGACGATGGCGGGGTGGCAGCAGGCGCTCGACATCCTGACGCTGGAAGGTGAGGCCATTCCGGCAGACGGCGTGCTGGTCCAACGCGCCCTGCGCGGCGAGTCGAAGTCCAATGTCGAGTATATGCTGCGGCGGCGCGACACAGGCGAGACCTGGATCGGGAGCTATAGCTTCGCGCCGATCCGCGGCGCCGGAGGGGCCGTGGTGGGCTCGGTCGTCCTCGTGCGCGATGTCACCGAGGCGAAGCTGGCCGCGACGCGCCTCCGCGAGGCCGAGCAGCGCCGCGACCTGGCCCTTGACGCGGGGCAGATGGCTACCTGGGACTGGGACCTGCGGACCGGCCGCGCCCGATGGTCCGGCGCTCACGGCGCCCTGCTCGGGTTGGACGGGCCGATCGAGAGCGGGACACCCGACGCGTTCTTCAGCCGGGTCCATTCCGACGACCTGCCCGGCCTGTACGGTTTGGCCGAGGAGTCCAGGGCCGCCGGGACGCCCTTCCGAACGGAGTTCCGCGTGGTCTGGCCCAACGGCACGGTGCGGTGGCTCACCAGCCAGGGACGGCATGAGTACGATGCCGACGGCAACGCGACGCGTCTCCACGGGGTCACCTTCGACATTACGGAACGGCGCACCGCCGAGGAGCGGGTCCGACGGCTGGGCGACCTGCAGGCCTCTCTCCTCGGTGCGGGCTCGCTGAACGAGAAGCTGCAGGCCGTGGCCCAGGGGCTGGTCTCGATCTTCGGGGCGGACTTCGCCAGGATCTGGCTCCTGAGGCCCGGCGACCGTTGCCTGGCCGGCTGCGTGCATGCCGAGGCCGACGCCGACGCCCACCGCTGCCCCGACCACGCGCGTTGCCTGCATATGGTGGCCAGCGCCGGACGCTACACCAACATCGATGGGCCGCTTCGCAGCCGTGTTCCCATGGGCCTCCACAAGCTCGGAGCCGTCGCATCCGGAGCGACAGACGGGATCAGCAGCAACAACGTGGCCCACGAGGAGTGCGTGGTCGACCACGATTGGGCCGCGAAGCATGGGCTGGTGGCGATGGTCGTCCGGCCCTTCAGACCGCACGACGGCGACGCCCTCGGCGTGATGGCGGTCTTCTGGCGCCGTCCGATCTCGCCCGAGGAGGAGGCTCTCGTTGAGGGCATCTGCAGCCTCGGTGTGCGCCTGGTGCAGACAGCGCAAGCCGAGGAAGCCCTGCGGGAGAGCCGGGAGCAGCTGCTGCAGGCGCAAAAGATGGAGTCCGTCGGCACGCTGGCCGGAGGCATCGCGCACGACTTCAACAACCTGCTCATGGGCATCATCGGCTACCTGGAGCTCTGCGGGGATCACCTGGATGCCCTTCACCCGTCGCGCGAGCACCTTGACGAGGCCTTGGCCCAGGCCCACCGGTCGGCAGACCTGACCCGCCGGCTGCTCGCGTTCGCCCGCAAGGAGACGGCCGTCCCGCGCATCATCGACCTGAGCGAGGCCGTGGGCCACATGCTCAAGATGCTGGGGCGCGTGGTGGGCGAGAACATCGACCTCATCTGGACTCCGTCGGCCACCCCGTGCATCCTGCGGATCGACCCGTCGCAGGTAGACCAGGTCCTTGCGAACCTGACGATCAACGCCCGTGACGCCATCCGGGGCGTCGGGACCGTCACCATCGCCACGGAGGCGGTGGAGGTCACCGAGGCCGGCCTCACCGAGCACGCCTACGCCACGCCCGGCTCCTACGTCTCGCTGACCGTGAGCGACACGGGGTGCGGCATGGACGAGGCCACCATGGGCCGGATCTTCGAGCCCTTCTATACCACGAAGGGGCTGGGCCAGGGGACGGGCCTCGGATTGGCCACCGTCTACGGGATCGTCAAGCAGAACGACGGGTTCATCGGTGTCGTGAGCCGACCGGGCGTCGGCAGCACCTTCCGCATCCTCTGGCCGAGGGCCTCCGGCGAGCCGGTAGAGGTGGCGCCGGCCGCACAGCCCGGCGCCTCGGGCGGCACGGAGACGATCCTGCTGGCCGAGGACGAGAAGTCGATCCGCGTGACGACGCGGGCCTTCCTCAAGGCGGCCGGCTATGTGGTCCTCGCGGCCCCCGACCCGGCCGAGGCCCTCCAGCTGGCGGCGGGGCACGAGGGGCGCATCGACCTGCTCCTCACCGACATGGTGATGCCCGGCATGACCGGCGCCGAGCTGGCCCAGCAACTGACGGCGGCTCGCCCCGACCTGAGGGTCCTCTACATGTCCGGCTACAGCGCCGACGCCATCGCCGCCAAGGGCGCCTGGGACAAGAGCCTGGACCTGCTGACCAAGCCCTTCGGCAAGGCCGTGCTGCTTCAGAAGGTGCGGGAGGTTCTGGATCGGGAGTAGGGGGCAGGTTTCAGCCGGCCGTCTGCCGAACCTAGCCGCATGATCGCCTTCATCGCCTGTGCTCTGGCCCTGGCCGCACCGGAGCCGGTTGTGCTTGAACTCCGCCCGGAGCTACCCGCCGTCGCCGCGCCCGCCGTTCCGGCGCTGTGGGAGGGCGTGCCGGACGGCGACACGACGCCCGGCGCCGGGGAGATGACGCCGGACATCGCCTACCAGTGGCTCTGCGGGCCCGGCGGCTCCGTCGGCCTCCGGGTCGTCGTCGAAGTGCGCTCGGCATGTGACCGCGCCGTGCTGACCGTGTGGGACTGGCACATCCGGCCCGTGCGGCAGGTGAGCGTGCCTGTGCCTGCGGACCGGAGCATCACAGCGCGGATCACCGGCAAGGGCGCCTACCTGCTGACGCTGGACGGCTTCGCGGGCTCCGCGTGCCGCTGGCGGCGCGTGCGCAGCCTGGCCGCCTGCGCCGACAACGCGGGCAAGCGGGCGGCATGGGCGTCGTCGAAGTTCCAGGTGGGCCTCTGCACCTTCCCCGGCCGCCAGAGCTGGCCCAACGAGTACGGTCCGGCGCACCCGCCGGGCCTCACGCCGGAGCGATCCTGGCGGCTCGACGCCGAGATGACGGCGCGGACCGGCGTCCAGTTGGTCCGACCCGACATCCCGCTGGTCGGTGAGGAGGGTGCGAACGCCTGGCTCGACACGGCGCTGCTCGACGCCTACGCGGCCGAGTGCGCGAAGAGCGGCATCAAGCTGGACCTGCAGATCGGCGCACCGCCGCCCGTGCTGGCGAAGTACGCCTCCGTCACCGACCCATCGTGGCGCTACCCCCGCGCCGAGGAGCCCTACCGGCGCTACGTGCGGGCCCTGGTGTCACGCTACGGCCGTTTCGCGCGGTTCATCGAGGTCTGGAACGAGCCCGATAACCTGGACTTCTGGCGCGGCACGCCCGAGGAGTTCGTCACCCAGCACCGGTGGGCGCTGGAGGAGATCCGGGCGGCGGAGTGCAAGCTCCCGGTGGCGCCCGGCGGCTACTGCATGGTGAAGCCCGAGTGGACGCCCATCATGGCCGGACCCATCGGCAAGATGACCGATTGGCTCACCTACCACTCCCACGGCGACCTGACCGCCATGCGCAAGATGCTGGCCGACATCCGCCGCGTGACCGCCGAGGCCGGGGCGATCAAGCGCGACGTGGTGAACACGGAGATGGGCTGGGCCTGCTGGCGGCTGGACATGGAGCGGATGCAGGCCGCCACCGGAATGCAGAAGCTGCTGGAGTGCTGGGCCGAGGGGCATCGGGCGGCACTGCTCTACTGCGCCCGCGACGTCGGCGGACCCCGCATGCGGAAGGACCCCGACTGGGGCTTCGTCGACTACACGTTCTGCCCGCGCTTCGCCTACGCGGCGCTCTGCGGCTTCATCGAGACCTTCGCCGGCGCACGGTTTGAGCGCGCGCTACTGAAGGACGCCGAGGTGACCAGCTACGCATTCCGGCGCGGCGGCGAAACGCTGGTGACCCTCAGCACACCATTTAACCCCGTGCGGGTCGAGCTGACCGGCCAGTGGCGTTCGGCAGTGCTGGTGGACGCCATGGGCAACCGAACGCCGCTGGCATCACGCGGGCCGCTGGAGCTGGAGGCGGGCGCCTACCCCGTCGCGGTCGTGATGCAAGGCGCCGGCGGGCTGCGGATCGTGAGGGTCGCGGCATCGGCCGGTCCCGGCTAGTCGACGGCGTGCCGGAGAAGCTCCTCGGGCGACCTGGCGTCCTTGATGTGGTCCGTGATGCGCTGGAGCGCCTCGACGTTGGTGATGCCCCGGATGTGATCCATCAAGCCGAGCGCGCCCACGCCGAACCGCAGTTCGACGCCGAGCTCAATCGCACGGATCAGCCCG
>CAISJD010000017.1 GCA_903885605.1 uncultured Chthonomonas sp.
CCGGCCCGCAGCGTGAAGTCCACGCCGTCCAGCGCCAGCACACCGGGGAAAGCCCGCCGCACGCCGCGCATGGCTACCAGAGGTGGAGGGGTTTCGTGAGACATGGATCGATTATGGCACGGCGCGCCGCCAAGCCGCTCCGGCGCCTGCGCGCCCGCCATCGACACCGACGTCGCCGCCGTCACCAACGTCAAGGGCCTGACGCCGTTGCCCGAGCTGGCGCTGATGCCGGCGCGCGGTCTCGGCGTGGCTCAGCGGGTAGCCGGCGCCAGTTCGCGGACATGCACGAGGTCGCGCTCTGTCACGGCACGGATCTGGTCGGCGGAGAGGGTCGCTATGGATGCCGTGGCGCCTGACAGGGTGACGAACTCGACCTCGTAGGCGTTACGACCTGCGTACACGTGGACCACAGTGCCCACGTCGCCGGCCTCAAGGCCCTCGCCCTGCTGATCAGCCGTCAGCACAACTCGGTCGTGTTCACGTACCATATCACACCACCTTCAGGCAGGATAGGCTGTCACCAGTCTCGGTGCTGAAGGGCCACCTGCACCGGGCCCCGGCGTCTCAACGATCCAGACGGTAACGATCCATGGACGGCGTCCATCGGGAGACCGCATCGGGCCTGCAACCACGTAACGGACACCGAACGGGCTTTGGGCCACCCGAAAGACCTCGTTGGTCGTGCCCTGCTCAACCAGCGCATCGGCGAACGCACGCCAGGACTGCCGCCGGAAACCAAACGCTGCAAAGTAGGCAGCCTTCGTGCCACCGTCGGGGTGGTCCGGGTTCAGCAGGTACGCGACCACCTTGGCCCGATCTACGAACGCTCGCCCGGCGTCCGGCAGCATCATGGTCGTGGCTCCCCGCGTGCATCAGCGAACCCGTCCGCCAGCCATCATTGACGGCAGGGCCCATCACGCTCGAACCACATTATACGCGCCATCGGGCACGGCGCGCCGCCAGGCCGCTCCGGCGCCTCCGCGCCCGCCATCGGCACCGACGTCGCCGCCGTCAACAACGTCAAGGGCCTGACGCCGTTGCCCGCGCCGGCGCTCAGTGGAACTGCCGAACCTCGACCGGCGCGCGGCAGGCGGCTGCGGCCTTGCGCCCCCACTCAAGCGCCTCGTCCATGCCTGCGGCCTCAAGCACCCAGAAACCGGCCACGTGCTCCTTGGCCTCCAGGTACGGCCCGTCGGTGATGAGCGCCTCGCCGTCGGGTTGTGCCCGCACCGACTTCGCGCGGATCGCCCGATGCAGGCCGCCGACGAAGACGCGGATGCCGGCGGCGACCATCTCATCGTTCAGCGCGTCGATGTCTCGGGACATCACCTCGTCCTCGGAGGCCACCGGGTCGTAGTCGTCGGGGTGGTGGATGGCAACGAGGTATCTCATCACGTCTCCTATGCAGGCTGTCGGACCGATGGCGGCCCGCGGTTGGGCGCCGGGAGATCATACGGACCGACCGCACGGATAGTCACTTCTCGCCGACGCGGTCATCTGGTCGCGTTGCAGGAATGGCGCACGCGGCCAGCGAATGTGCGATTGTCGGCGGCCATTGCCATGAGCGCCCGTGCCGGGTGGCCGGTCGCCGCTGCCGAGGAACCGGTATGAGCGACAAGCCTTCCACAACAGACCCTCCACTCAGCAGCGAGCCGGCGTCGCCGCCCCGCAAGGGCCGGCCGGCCGTCTCCGTGCGCGCCATGCTGCTCGGGGTTGTGCTCATCCCGCTCAATGCCTACTTTATCGTGCGGCAGGAGCGCGTGCTGTTCGGCCCGTACGTGTCGACCATCTCGCTCTTCGCCAATGTGATCTTCTTCCTGTTCGTCCTCAGGGGCCTGGACGCGGGCCTCCGGCGGCTGGCGCCGCGAGCCGCGTTCAGCCAGGGCGAGATGATCACGCTCTACACGATGCTCGGCATCTCGACCGGGCTGGCCGGCCTGGACGGCGTCGGCATCCTCGCGCAGATCCTGCCCCACGGCGCCTGGTTCGGCGAGACGAACGGCTGGAGCCGTTTCCTCAAGGACTTCCCGGACTGGCTCGTCGTGAGCGACCGCGCGGCGCTCCGCGGCCACTTCATGGGCAACTCCAGCTTCTACCGGCCCGAGGTGCTCCGCGCCTGGGCGACGCCCATCCTGGCCTGGACCTGCTTCATGACGGCCCTGCTCTGGGTGGCCAACTGCATCAACGTGCTGGTCCGCCGGCAGTGGGCCGATCGTGAGCGCCTGACCTTCCCCATCACCTGGCTCCCGCTGGAGATGACCGACAGCAGGCCCGACGCGCCCTTCTTCCGCAGCTGGCTGATGTGGAGCGGTTTCTCGCTGGCCGCCGGGCTCAGCCTCTGGAACGGGCTCTCGTTCCTCTACCCGCAGATACCGATGCTCCCCATCGGCATCACCGACCTGAAGCCGATGATGACGACCAAGCCGTGGAATGCCATCGACTGGTTCCCCGTGACGGCCTACCCCCTGGCCATCGGCCTGGGGTTCCTGCTGCCGGTGGACCTGCTCTTCTCCTGCTGGTTCTTCTTCTTGCTCTGGAAGGCGCAGATCGTCGCCTCAAGCGCCATGGCCTGGGACGCCACGCCCGACTTTCCGTTCATAAAGGAGCAGGGCTTCGGGGCCATCATGGGCCTCTTCCTCTTCTACGTCTACTCGGGCCGCCGGACCTATGCGGCCATCTGGCGGAGCGCCGTGAGCCGCGCCCAAACGGAGCGACCGACCGGCGAGGCCCTGAGCGATCGGGCCGCGCTCCTGGGGCTCGTCGGCGGCTTCGTGGCGCTGCTGGTCTTCTGCCGCGCTGCCGGCGTGGCGTGGTGGGCGGCCGGGGCCTTCTTCGCGATCTACCTCGCCACCATTGCGGTGGTCACGCGCATCCGCGCCGAACTCGGCCCGCCGATCCACGATTTCCACTTTATGGGGCCGGATGCCATGATCTGCCGGGCCGCCTCGGCCTCGGTGCTGCGTCCGGCCGACATGGCGTTCTTCACGTTCACCTTCTCCCTGACGCGGGCGCATCGAGGCGATACAATGCCGGTGGGCCTCGAAGGGCTGCAGATGGCGCACTCACGGGGGATGGAGGCGCGCCGGATGCTCGTGGCCATCATGCTCGCCGCGGCGGTCGGCACGCTGTCGGCGTTCTGGGCCATCGAGCACCAGGCGTACGCCGTGGGCGCCGCCGCCAAGTTCCACCAGGGCATCCTGCAGGGCCAGGAGGCGTTCGACCGCACCTCGCGCTGGACGGCGGGCACATTGGACATGCGACCGAACGTTCAGGCGACCATGGCCATGGGCGTCGGGTTCCTGACGACGCTGGTCCTCTTCATCTGCCGGCTACGCTGGTTCGGCTTCCCGCTACACCCGATCGGCTACGCCATCTCCTCGTCGTGGGCCATCCACCTGGTCTGGCTGCCGCTGCTCATCGCCTGGCTCCTGAAGTGGCTGACCATGCACTACGGCGGCCTGAACGCCTACAGGCGCTTCATGCCGTTCTTCCTGGGCATGGTGCTGGGAGACTGCGTCATGGGCACGCTCTGGGCGCTCCTGAGCGCGCTGCTGGGCATACCCACCTACACCTTCTTCGGCGCGTGACCCTACCGTTCGCCTGTGCCGTCCGCCGCTGGGTTAAGGATCGCGGCATCGCTTCGCGCCTTGCCGAAGGGGTTTGAGACGACGCAGCGGAAGGCGCTCCCCGTGTCCCACAGCGTCGTGGCCGGCGTGGTATAGCTCGCGGAGGTCGCGCCGGGGATATCCTCGCGGTTCTTCTGCCACTGGTACTGCAGCCTCCTACCGGAGGCCGTCACAGTGAACGTGGCCCCGGCGGGGAAGGCAACGGTAGCTGATGCGGGGTGCTGGACGATCCGCGGCGCGCCGGCCGGGGCCGGTGGGGGCTCGGAGCGGGCGATCTCGTAGGTCACTCCGGCGGCCGTCTGGAACGTGAAGGTCTCCTCGTTCCGAACGGTCGCAACCGGCTGCCGGTTGTCCATGCGGCTGACCGCGATGCAGGCTCCATCGAACGGGGTCTGCAGCACGCAGCGGGCGCCCTTCTCGCTATGAATCCGGACGGAATGCACCACCCGGCCTGCCGCGCGGAACTCGGCATCGACCAGGAACGCGCCCACGGCCCGTAGCCGACGGAACCCTGCGTCGACGCTCCGGTCCCAGTTCGGGAAGATGCGGATCACGCCGTCATGGCTCTGCAGGAGCATGTTGTTGATGGCTTCGATGATGCCCGCGGTCTCGATCCCGCCCCCATCCTTCTGGGAGACGATGCCGTTCGGCTCCGGCTTCCATCCCTTGATCGCCTGGATCACGCGGTCCGGGCGGTAGCCTGCCCTGACGGCCATGACGAACATCATGCCGAAGTCGTTGCCGTTCTGCCAGCCGCAGAAGCGCTGCGGATGGAACATGTTGCCCTTGTCCAGGGTCTTGCACGTGGCAATCCTGTACGCCGGCAGCGTTCCGTGGCCGATGTTGTCGAACGTCGTGGTGAACATCAGCCCGGTGTTCCGGGCGCCGCCCTGGAACGTCAACGCCTCCATCACGTCATGCACCCAGTCCGGCCGAAAGGTCACCGTATCGCCCCATGGCTGGAGCGGATATGGGCTCATGTGGTCGAGGATATCCTGCCAGTGGGCCCTCCGCTCGGCGTCGCGGCGTAGCTCGACGCTGGCGGCGATGATCTCGCGGTAGAGGAACCGGATCGCGCCCAAGCTGAACATGTCGTTCTTGGTGAACCAGTTGGCCCCTTCGTGCACCGAGCCGTAGACGTCGTAACGGCCGTCCACCGGCTTGCCGATGTAATCATCATAGAAGTCGGCGACGGCCAGCATGAGCGGGTAGCAGGTGCTCGCCAGGAACGCCCGGTCGCGGCCGTACTTCCACTTCCAGACGATCGGCAGGATGCCGAAGACCGCGTTGGAGGGCATGCAGCAGTCCTCTTCCGGGTACGCGCCGCCCCCGCACGAGGTCCCGTGGGAAGTGAACGAGCCCTCGAACTCCACGCCCCGGCAGCCCGCCGGCATGTGCTCCTTGATCTCACGCGATACCCAGCCGTTGACGACCCGCTTCCGGCCCGTGGTCTCCGCGTAGTACCGGACGGTCTCGATGTAGGGGTCGACCAGGTCGACATGGTTCGCGGAGAAGGCGCCGTAGTAGGGGTTCTGGGCGTTGTAGTTCATCCCCAGGTTGCTGAACCACTCCATGTCGTCCGCGCGGTTCCATGGGCCCCAGTGCCCCGGCGCTCGCCCGAGGTCGTCCTTGCCCCCGCTCCGCGCGCAGGACCCGACCATGTAGAGGTGGTTGTACCAGTAGCGCTGGATGTCGTCGCCCAGCTTGATGTAGGAACGGAGCCAGAAGCGCTTCCACCAAGCCCGGTTCCGCGAGCGGATCTTGCCGAAGTCTGCCGCCGTGGCATCCCCGACGGCGGACTGCACGGCGCTGAGTGGCGACGCGGCGTTCTTCGTGTGTTCGGCCCGGACGAGCAGACGCACACTCGCGCCGCTCGCCGGCAGCGTGAACGCAAGCTGTGAGTATGTGCTGTTGTCGGTCGTCGGAACAGGCTCCGCGCCCAGGACCGCAGCCGCCACCGCCCCCTTGACGAAGAAGGGCGCTCCGTCCGCGTTGGGTTCCTTCGTGACCCAGGCCACCCGGCCGACGTGGCCCGCAGCCTTGGAGACGTACTGGTTGCCGATCACGGAGAGCGTAGCCTGCAGAGGAACCTCGTGGCCGCTGCTCGTGGAGAGCTCGAGCGCCAGCACGTTGTCGGACGGCGCCATGGCCGCCACGGCCTTGACCTCCGAGCCGGCCATGCTACAGCGGATCGTGACCTCCGCGTTCTTCAGGTCCTGCGTCACTCGGAAGGCGCTGCCGGTTTCGGCGCCTGTGGCGGCCTCAATGGTCAGGATGGCGAGGTTGAGGATGTGCTGGTTGTACCGGCCCACAGCCACGTCGTTGCCGGCGTGGAACCCGTTCTTGCCGAGGTAGAACCTGAGGCTGTGGATCGTCCCCCCAAGGTGGGCGCCCAGGTCGCCATTGCCCAGGTAGGCGCCTCGCATCAGCGTCCTGCAGGTGGCGTCGTCCCACGGTTCGGTGTAGGTGGGCGAGGCGTCCGCCAGGAGTGCGGAGACCGTCTGCCAGTCGCCCGAGCCTGTCTCGCCGGACGCGGGGGAAGGCGGCGGGTCCAGTTCATCCACCGCCGCGAGGACGGCGTCGGGACCCAGGCAGGCCGCGGCGATCGTCCCCCCGACGCCCGTCATGAAGGCTCTCCGTTCCATCGTGGCAGCTCCCTCCCCCCAACACGCCATGGCGATTGGGCACAGGCTCCCTCAGGTTACCTTGCCGGCCCCGGCGGCGGCGCCACGTGCTGCTGTGGCCCCTCGCGCAGGCCATCCCGACCGCTCCGGCGAATATGGGGGTGGGCGGGTAAGCCCCAAGGCATGCAGACTATCGTGTGCAGGCACCGGGGCGACATGCCACAATGAATGATGCCGGGCTGTCTCAACGATGCTTAGCCGGGGGGCACCAAGCAGACCAGTGGAATGGGACACGTATCTACAGCAGGCAGAGTGCTGTTTCGGCTCTCGCCAACTCGATCAGATGCACACCAGCGTCTGGGCCATTCAAGACTTGGGTGACTATGTTCCACTGCCGTTGCGAGCGAGAGCCGCCGCCCACGACGCTCTGGCGCATCTACTGCAAGGTAAGATCGAGTTGGCAGATCGGGCTCTCCGGTCAGCCGTTCCCAGCGGCCCTGATACGGAGTGGGACCGTGCTCGCCATGCCGTGGCCGTTGCCGCCGGTTGGGTGAACGCAGGCGATTGCACTGGCCTCGGAGCTGCGCTTCGGACCTGGATGAGGGGCGACTGCCGGGATACGGGGGAGGCGCTTGGCCGGCTTGCCTCGGTCAGCGCCGCGATGGCCGATGATCCGCAGCAGCTACGCGAGGCATTTACCGCCGACCGGGGCGTGTTCGTCGAAGCCCTGAAGTGCCCTTTGGTACTGCCGCCTGCTGCAGAGGCGGCGATCCTGGACGCTTTCCACTCGGCAGATGGTCCCGGAGCTGAGCCGTATCCCAGGCGATGGGTTCTGGACACCGTCGGCTCGAGCGGCTATTACGCCATGCTACGCCCGTGGTTCGCCCTACATGACGGGCTGGTCCAGGGGTCGCCCGAGCCGATCGTTGACGCATGCCTGCGCCTTACTGGCCTTTCATGTCCGGATTGGCTGGCAGTTCGCGCCCTTGATACCGTAGCACTGATCGGCGATCGCGGCCAGATCAGCGCAGTTCTGCACGATCTCGACATGCGAGCCGGCGCCGCACTTGAGCTGCTGCGTGACTGCCTTGGCGTAGGCGCCGCAGTGCAGCGCGCAACGAACTGGTTCCGGTACAAGGCAGGGTGGTACTCCACCGCTGCAGAGCACTCCGGTGTTCCGGCGGATGTCCTCGCCACCCCGCCCCTGGGCATGTTCGACCTGAGTGGCGCGGAGCCTGCGCTGCTTCGTCATCTGGCCGGTGCTGCGGTCGAGGCCAGCCCCACCGGCTACCCACTGCCACTGAACGGACTCGCCAAAGCCGAGGCCTGTGTACGATCAGCTGGGCCACCGGTGAGTGTTGAGCGCGTCATGGCCGCTCTGGCCTGCGAGCTCCGGGACCATCCTGTGATCAACGCGGCGGCGCAGGAGGGGCTCTGTACCGCGCAGCCTGAGGCGTTGGAAGCCCTCGCCAAGGGCCTCGGCGGCTACGACGACCTGCCTGACTGGTTGCGCGACTACCTTCCGGTGTGTCATCTGATCCCCTGTTTCGTGGCACAACCCACTCCAGACCTTGCCAAGCGTCTGGCAGCCCTCTCGCCCAGGGACGCCGTCCGGTCATGGCCCGAGTTGGTGGTGGCCTGCGCCAAGCTCAACGGTGGCCAGGTCGGCGGTGATCGTCCCGCGTACGCGGAGTTGCTGCACTTGCTTGCCGGCGTGGACGATGACGCACTCGTCGAGGTCCGCCTCACGCCGACGCGCCTTCGGCGTGTAGCTGCTGCGCTGTCCCAATTGGCGCCGACATCGGATGGGTCTCGGTCTATGATCGCCTGCCGGGCGGCGCGGTGTGCCGGCCTGCGGAATCACCACAGTCTGGCCATCAAGATTCTGTCACTGCTGCCAGACGATGCTGGGCGCGCCGCAGTGGTTGACGCGCTCTGGCTTGCGACCGGCGCCGCCGCCTACTCGGGCTTGCTGGTTGCGCTGGCACAGACCCGACACGACTTGGAGTCGGTGAAGTGGTGGCGCATGATGACGCTGGCGTCGCTTCCGGCAGAGCCAGGCGCAGGCGAGGTATGCAACAGACCCCTGCACCTCGTGGCCTCTGTCATCGAGGCCGCGTGTGTCGGCGACGATCCTCCGTCAATCACCGCTGGCGTCGATGGCGTCGAACCGAACCGGCTCATCCGCCGCCTATGGTCTGCCGCTACCGGTGCGGGCGTGTGGCGCAGTGACGGCTTGCCGGCGGAGCGGTTTCTTCGCCTTGTTCACCACTTCGACGTGCAGCGCGCCGCGGCTCTTACTGCCGAGCTTGGCGCGAGCAGCTTGGGAGCCCGTGCAGCGGGTAGGCTTGTCATGCTGGCAGCCCGGTCCGCAGAGCCGTTGGCATTGGCGGACCAAGACCTCGAAGCCGCTCGTCGCGGCATCGCCGCGGCTCTGCCGGTACACCGCGCGCTCTCGGCGCCGGGTAGCCGTGCCGTGCCGGCCGCAGCGTGCGCCGGCTTGCTGGCGACGTCGGAGGGGTCGACATGGCTGCGTTTCCTGCGGGAGTGCCGGGAGGATATATCCAAGGGGTCGCCGCACGCATTTGGCTGCCGCGGGTGGCGGTCCGCCGTCCATGTCGTGCTGGAGCAGATCGTTCAGGGCGGTACAGCGGGCACCACAGGGCAGGCGCTGGCCCGTCTCTCGTCGGCTTCGAGTCTGCCGGATCTGGCCGCCGTCAACGAGGTCACGGCTGGCGAATGGACTGATACATGCCGGCTGGCCCTGAAGGCGCCGGTGGCAGATGTGGTGCGCGCCCGGCTGGCGTTGCGCGCAGGCTACGCCGGAGCGCTCGACGTCGCCCGCGATACGATGGCCTGCCTCAAGAAGGGCGCCGACTTCTATATTGACGTAGCGGCCAAGCTGTGGCTCAAGACGGCCGACGAAGCATTCGAGCGCTGCATAGATTCGAGCACCGCGACTGTGTCGGCTTCGCCAACGGCCGCATGGATTCCGTTCGTCCGCCTGACAGAGACTCCTATGGCAGGCGCCGGCGATGATCGGCCGAAGACGCCGGCTGCCCTCGCCGAATGCGCTGCGTGGCTCGACGACGTGACCGAGTGCGGAATGCTGCTGGACCTCCCACCGTCGCTGGAGCAGTACCTTCGTGGCTATCGCCTGTTGGCGCCGCTGGTTGACGCCGTAGCGGGCCGGCCCGATGATCCGACCCAAACGCCCCTTGGCGGTCTCATCGCTGCGCTGGCCCGTGCCGACCACGCCGCCGCGGCCGCCGTTCTGAACGCAGTCGATGCCGGCTCCGCACTGGCCGACACCATCGCGGCGCGGCTGTGGATGGCCACCGGTGCAGCGGCCTACGCCAACCGCGTGGCCCGCTCCGCGACGCCTGCCGCCGCCTGGGCCAAGCTGCTCACTCTCGAAGCGCTACCGGAACGGTCCGCTGATGGTTCGCCTTGCGACGACGCCGGTCTCCAACTGGTCGCCTGGCTACAGGATCTCGCTCTGGCCGGTCCCGATGCGGGGCGGAAACCAGCGTCACCTGTTATGGAGTACCTGGGCGCAAGGGCGCCGCTAGTGCCCGTCGCTCAGGCCATCATGGGGCCGAAGATGCCGACCCCAACCGCGCCGCTGCTGGCGGAGTTGCTGCACTCAGTTCTGCACGGTACAGAAGTGCGCCGCGCGAAGATGGCGGACCGCTTGCCCAAAACTGACGCCGGCGATCTGGGTCGGCGGATTCTTCGCAGCTTCTGGGTGCCGAGCTTGGAGCACTTACCGGATACCCCAGCTGAGCGTCTGGGCCGTTTGGTTGAGGCCGGCCGGGCGATGGCGGGGTGGGACCCGAACCGGCAGTTGGGTGAGTACAATAAGCTCGTCCGGCACCATGGCGACGGCGACCTCCCCGTCTGGGGAGAGCCCACCAATGCGGATCAGCTGGCCTTCCGCCTCGCCTTGGGCCACTCCGTTCAGCGTATGCTCATCAAGCTCGATCTGACCAGCCTGCCGTCGTGGCACCGCCTGCGTGACCTGCGCGGCGTGTTCGGTGCGCTCCCACCTGCGGTGAGGTCCGAGCTTGCCGACGCCGACCCGCTACTCAGCGCCCAACCCAAGCCCGTCTTCATTGACCTGAACAACGTGGTCGGGGACTTCGGGGCATTCGCCCCGGAGTTACTGGTCGATCCCGTGGTGGCGGTCAGCGTCCTTTGGCGCACGTTCTTGCTCAGAGGGCGATGGCCCGTGATCACCTACTGTGACCACAACCTCCGTAAGAACCTGACCAAGCCGCACCTGCGACCGCTCGGCGCCGCGTTGGCTGACTGGACCAAGGCAAAGCGTGTGCAGCAGGCCGGCAGTCCGCGCGACCCTGGACCCAACGGGTCGAGGTGGACCGCAGACTTCCAAATACTCGACCACATCCAATCGGAGGCGTGGCAGGATGTTGCGTGGGTCCTGACCAGCGACTTCTACATCAAGGACTGGCCGCCGTATTTCGGTTGGCTTGAGCCCAGTCTCTGGACACGAATGCACACCCGGCTGGACTATGATAGGGTCTCGGGCGCGTGGGGTATTCTAACCGGAGCATCGAATTATCGGTGGGCTCGATTTGACCGTCTCTTTACAACACTTGAGGACTCATGATGGCTAAAAAGAAATCGGGATCATCTCAATGCCCCGGATCTGACAGGCAACGCTCTATGGATGGGGCTCAGGCGCGGGAACCGGTGAGCCAGCTAGGGCAGGGATTCCAGCACCGAGGCGAGGGCGAGCTTGACAGCCGTGATGGGGTGTACGGTAGCGACGACGGTGTTCAGGAGGCCGAACCCGCCTTGCTCGTGACTGAGCAGGCCCCGCAGCAGGTCCGGACTAGCGTGGCCGCCGAGAGCGGCACGGAACTACCGTTCACCGCCCCGAGCGGCGACGGCGCTGGCGACCTGCCGGTGGATGCGGCAGGGGCCGATCCGGACACGCCGCCCACGGCACTGAAGGCCGACGACCCGCCAGCGGCAGCGACCGAGACTGAGCCGGATAGTGGACGGGCATCAATGCTGAGCGTTGACGGCGGCTGTTCTGAACAATCAACGAATCAACCGCCGGCGGCCTCAAAGGCCGACCGCAAGGCTACCGCTTGCCCGCCGCCGGTGCCGCCCAAGGCCAAGCCGGACAGCGCAGCGGTGGCCCGGGGGGCGGACTGGGATGATGGACCATCCGTACTGGATCGGGTCGATGCCTCTGACTGGCCTGATCTCGTTGATACCTTAGAAAGCAAGCAAGAGTGCCAGAAGTTCAGGGATAAGTGTAAACACCTGGTCTTAACGTGCATCGACTCCCCACACCGGGCACCTAACGCAGTCACGGTCGTGACGCGGCTCTTGGAGCGGGAGTCATGGCTCACTCGCGACCTGCTGGCAATGGTGAGCAAGCCGGATCCGAAAGGTCAACCGGTGGACAAACTCAAGGCGAGGTTGACGGAGGTGTGGCGCTCGTGCACCCACCTCTTCTGGGCCCCGGCGGAGAACCTGAAGGACCTGCTGGGCAAGAACAAGGATTCTGTCGCCATCAAGAACTGCCTGAGAGTCATCGAGCTAGAAGCGTTGCGTAAGTGCTTCGACGCCGATCCCAAGCTATCAGTGGTCCTCTTCAAGCATCTAGATGACGAGCGCCGTGGAGCATTGCTGGACCCCGACATCTCACGTGCGAACGCCGGCTCCGTCCTCCTCAGCGCTGCCGCGCGAGCCGAGAAACCAGAAGAGATCGACCGCAACTGCGTGCCGCTGATCCTTCAATGCATTCGTGTTCTGTGCCGGGAGTCGGACCCCGGTAAGGCCCTGCCGGAGAAGGTGGACTGGGCTTCAGGCTGGCTCTGCTTGCACGACGATGTCGGCGATGAAATGGCCGACGCCTTGGCCGACCTGGGATTGCGTTGCCTGACTGATCTCTGGAAAGCCGCACAGGAGGCTCACCCCGACCGCGGTTCGCCGTGGCAGAAGGCTCTGATCCGTAAGATTCACGGCAAGATCGTGCCCAACGGTACACTGATCCAGTTGGACTTGCCCAATGATACCTGCAGAACACTTTTAGGGCAAATGCTCAGGGCATTCGAGACTAATCCCCCTAGGCATAAGGAGCTCCTGGAATGGCTGATATCGCAGGCCCACCAATTCCCGGCCGGCCTACTACGCGATCAGCCGCCGCTGGCCGCAGTTTTGAAGACCGTTCTACTCAACCACGAGTGGGCTACTATGACCGCACTCGGCACGCCAAAGGCCGACGAGACGCCCAGGCGCGTCAATGAGATTCGCTCCGTTGTAGATGGCGTTGCGGCCCCACAGAAGGCCCCGTTGGCCGCACGACTGAGCGCTCTCGTGTTCGAGTGCGCGATGTGGCACATGGGTTCCCTCAGTGAAGTAGAGACGCAAGGCGCGAAGGAGTCCTTCGAGACGATGCTCAGGGACGACTGTTACCGCTTGCCCATGGCTCTGGTCCTGGTGGACTTCGCGAGGAGGCAATGCCAAGGTGGCGGCCATGGCCACCTTGGTTGGCAGACCGCATGCGACCTCCTGAAGCCATACATCACGAGTGACGACCTCTGCTGGGTCTTCGGCAGCCTTCCCAAGCCCTGCCGGCAACGGTTCCTTGGTATCATCTAGTTGCGGAGGACGAAGTGGCTGACCTGATTGTGGGCCTTGACCTTGGCGCCAGCTACACGAAGATGGCCTACCGGTTGCCCGACCGGCCGCGGCCCGCACTGGTGCCGTTTGATGACGTGCCCGGCAAGCGGCGGCAGGCGGCGAACTGCCTACGAACAGCGGTCCTCTTCCCTGAGGGCGGCGGCGATCCGCTCGTCGGGGAGCCGGCCATCAACTCGACCCAGCGGGGCCATCTCTTCTATGGCTTCAAAGACGAGATGCTTCAGAACAACCATCTCACGCCAACTGATGTGCTTGGACGTCGCGAGCCGGTCGATGCACTCGACGCCATGGTCGAGGTAGTGCGGCGTGTGGCCCAGTTCGCCGCCAAGGTGCCGGACCTGACCCCATGGTTTGACCCCGCACTCCGGGCTCTTCGCGCCGGCATAGTGCTCAGCGTCGGTGCGCCGACGGAGCACTTCGACCACTATGAGAAGCTGGTGACGTGTGCGCTGGACCGGGTGGGCTGGAGTGCCCATTGCCGCAGAGTCAGGTTCGTAACCGAGCCGGTGGCCGCATGCCAGACGCGCATCACCGGGTCGATTCCGGAGCGGGTGGTTGTGTTTGATCATGGCGGCCTGACGCTGGACCTCGCCTATGCGCGGACGACCGGCAACGGACAGGACTGGGGGTTCAACACGACCAGGCGGGTTAAGTGGCAGGCTCGGCGCGGGGTGTGGCTTGACTGTGGCGGCCAGATGATGGACCGCTTGTTGCTTCGGGGCCTGGTCCGCGAACTGGGTGGGGTGGCCGCCTTGTCGGCGCCAATCCGTCAAGCCTACGGCATCCCATTTGACGCGGCTGAACTTCACGACCTGGTCGAAAACCTGACATGGGCGTGGGTGAGTGACGACGGCGGAGCCCGCCAGGTTCTCAGCCGCTTGTTACTGAGTGTCGAGCGTCTCCGTGTTGATGCCGGAGGCGGCTCGCAGTTATCTGACACGCCTGTTAGCTGGCGCCCCAAGGATGACCAAACGGAGTTCGGCTCTGTGCCTCCGTCCTGGATCATCGAGGCATTGGAGCCTATCCTGGCAGCCATTGAGGCCGAGCTGAAGACGGGCGACGGCAGCGTGAACGCGGCCAGCGTGATCTGTATGCCTGCGGGCGGCGCCTTCAGTACGACGGGTGTGTTCGAGCGAGTGCACTCTGTGTTCGGTGAGGCAATCCTGCGGCCCGTCGACTATCTCCCGAGTGAAGCCATTGCTGCGGGGCTCGCCGCCAATGTCGGATTCGCTGAGCCGCCCACGGACACGGAGTATGCCGTCTGGGTGCGCAATAGCGACGGTGTCTACGAGTGGCAGGTCGTGGTCGAGATCGGCGCCAAGACGAGTCTGGTCACGCTGCCGTCGGATCGCAAGCGGGTGCCTGACGAGAGCCGCGTCAAGTGGAAGCAGTACAGGCCGGTTGATCCTGTGTCACGCGTGGACCTTGAGGTTGCGCAGCGCGCGCGGCATGGCGGCTGGAATGAGCAGGGGGCTCGGACCGTGGTCCTGCGCAAGCCCGGTGGCTCATTCAGGGTCTACTTCGGCCTCGAACCAGAGAGCGGGCGCAGGCTTGAGCTCAGGTTGCAGGATGTCGAGACCGGCGATATGTTCGTGATGCAGGATCTAACATTTGATTGAACAGGAGTACGACCATGCAATTAACTGACGACGAACAGCGTGATGATACCGGGGCGGGTTCGCGCGGGATCATGAACGATGATCAGGATTTCAGCATCAACGATGCCGGCGGGAGCACGGCGTCGCACGGGATCACCAACGACGACGAGGCGGACTCGGCAGTCAAGGCCTCACGTACCTCCAAGACGCGGAGTGGCCGCGGCATCGAGGAGGACAAGAACAAGATCAGAGAGACATCGCCGCCGCGCGCCTATGTGTGCACCGAGACATACAGGCCGGCGGAGTTCATCAGTCACCCGACGTTCGGCCAAGCCGGCGAAGTACAGGAAGTGACGCCCGGCCCTATCCGCTACAGGCTGAGGGGTGACACCAGTGGGCGCGTCTACATCGCCGGGAGTGCAGGCGCGCCGGGCATGGTTACGGTCACCTTCCCCAAGGGTGGGCGTCGCGTCTTGCTGTGCAACGCGGCCCCGCAGGACCATGAGGAGTGGAGGCACCTGGGCGCAGCTTAGCCGGTACGGGTCCGCGTTCCCCGTCCGTAGCCCTCTCGGACCGCTGGCCCCTCGCGCAGGCCATCGTGACCGCTCCGGCGAATATGGGGGTGGGCGGGTCTTGCCCACGGGAGGCGGCTATGCGGATCAGGGCTTGGCGGGGTTGGGTTGCGGCTACGGCGGCGGCGATGGCGCTCGGGGTTGCGGTCGCGCAGGAGCCGGTGGGCGTGCGGCCCTATGAACTGGACTGGGCCGGGCGCGTGACCGAGACGCCGCCGCCGCTGGTCGACTTCGAGAACCTGGACGGCTGGCGCGTCGAGACCGTGGGTTCCGAGGCGCGCTTCGAGCGAACCCGCGAGCAGCAGATCTGGGGCCGGTACGTGGGCAAGCTCACCTATCGCGGCACGGGCGCAGGCGCCAACGAGGTGCGCATCGTGCCGCCGCGGCCCATCCCCGTGCGCGACGCCTTCGACGCCATGACCCTCTGGGTCTACGGCAACAACTGGGGCTACTCCGTGGACCCATCCACGCCTCAGGTGACCGTCTCGGCCCTCTTCCGCACGGCGGGCGGCTTACCGGTCTCCGTCTACCTCTACAGCGTCGACTGGACCGAGTGGAACCTGCTCCACAGGCGCCTATCGGACACCGAGAGGAAGACGCTGGGGCCCGGCTGCACCTTCGTCGGCTTCTCGGTGAAGGGCGGGCGTCAGAAGGACGACCGGAGCATCTACCTCGACAACCTGTGCCTCAGCACCGAGGCCTTCGCTCCGCTGACCTTCGAGCCGCGGCCTGAGCGGGGCATCGCCATGTTCCCGGGTCAGGGCTCGGGCACGAACAACGGACCCGGCAAACTGCCCTTCCCGACGCGGGTTGAGACCATCCTGCCGCCGGCGGCCGACCAGGGAATCCGCAGGTCGACGGCCCGCGACGGGGCCGGTGCGCGCTTCACCTTCGCCGACCGCACGGGCGTCATCGAGTACCGCTACGCGCCGCGCACGGGCCTCTGGGATGACCTGACGGCCACCTTCACCGCGCCGGGCGGCAAGCCCGTGGCCTTCCGACCCTGCGTGGGCGGCGGCGCATGGCTCCGCGTCGACGGCCAGGCCGTGCAGCCCACCGCCGCCAGGCTGGTGCGCGCGGGCCTGTCCGGCGGGCGCTTCGAGGCTGTCTGGGACCTGGAAGCCCAGGGCGTCCGCGCCCGCGTCGCCTACCGGCTGCAGGGCATGGGCAAGTCGCTGGTCATCGACACGGAGGCCCGGGGCGGCGCGGTGGCCGAGGTGCGCTACGGCCGCGCAGTGGGCGCCCCGCAGCCGAGGCTGGTGACGCACCCCTTCTATCCCGCCGACGGCGGCAGGCCCGCTACGCTGGTCATGGGCATGCCGCAGCGGCCCCTCTTCCTCACCGGCAACGTGGACTGGTACCGCACCAATGCCTCCACGATGTGGGCCACGAACACGGTGGACAAGCAGGGCGCCCTCTACAATGGCGGCACGCGCTACACTCCGCTCACCGACGGCAAGGTCAACGACTGCTTCGAGCGCTTCTTCCTCACCCTCTCGCCGATCTTCGAGGAGACGCTCCCAGTCGTCGCCAACCCGGTTTCGCCATGGAAGAAGGTCACCGGCACGCGCGTCTGGCGTGCCCACGGAGCCGGCAACCGCGAGGGCGACAAGCGCTACTGGTCCGACGTGAAGCGCCACGGCATCACGCAGGTCATCGTCACGGACCATGAGACCATGTGGCGCGACGGCGGCGAGAGCTTCACCTTCCGCACCCGAACCGCGCCCGGCAAGGGCGGCGACGCCGGCGCCCGCGACTACTCCCGCTTCATGCAGGACAAGCTCGGCTTCGTCTACGGCCCCTACAACAACTTCACGGACTTCGCGCCGGTCAATGGGTACTGGTCCACCGACCTGATCGCCCGGGACCCGGCCAACCAGCTCCAGCACGCCTGGATGCGATGCTACGCGCCCAAGCCCGCACGCGCGGTGGAGTACTGCGCCAGGCTCTCGCCCATCAACCAGTCGAAGTACGGCTTCAGCACCGCCTACTGCGACGTGCATACCGCCGTGGCCCCTTGGCACCGCGTGGACTACGATGCCCGGGTGCCCGGCGCGGGCACCATGGCGGCCGTCTTCTACTCCTACGGCGAGATCATGCTGCACCAAAAGAAGGCGTGGAACGGTCCGGTCTACTCCGAGGGCAACCACCACGCCTTCTACTGCGGCCTGACGGACGGCAACTACGGCCAGGACCAGGCTTACCGACCGGCCGAGAACCCCTGGCTGGTGGACTTCGACCTGCGGCGGCTCCACGGCCTCGGCTGCAACTTCGGCATGGGCGCGCCGGACATGTTCTACGCCAACGCGCCCCAGCCGCAGGAGACGCAGGCCCAGCGCGACGCCTGGCTCGATCGCTTCCTCACGGCGACGGTGGCCTTCGGGCACCCGGGCTTCCTGGTCATGGAGGCCGGCTGGGGCGGCTCCATGCGCAGCTACTACATGCTGCAGCAGC
Organism: uncultured Chthonomonas sp.; assembly: GCA_903885605.1. Taxonomy (GTDB): domain Bacteria; phylum Armatimonadota; class Chthonomonadetes; order Chthonomonadales; family CAJBBX01; genus CAJBBX01. The sequence continues at coordinate 17,559 of CAISJD010000017.1, forward strand.
TTCATAGCCGCTACTGCCTGGCTGCGGCGACGGACATCCGCTATGTCGACGGCGCGGGTCGCCTGCTCACCTCCAGCCAGGCGGTCGCTTCGGGCGCCTTCACCCGCTCGCAGGTCGTGACGCGCTACTCCGACGGCACGATCACCGCGGCCAACGGCAGCAAGTCCGAGCGCCTCCGCGCCGTGGTGGACGGGCGGCGCCTGGACCTGCCGCCCAACGGCTACGCGGGATGGAGCGCCGATGGCAGGCTGGACGTGCTGAGCGGCGACCGCGACGGGCGGCGCATCGACACCGCCGTGACGCCCGAGTACCTCTACATCGACGGCCGCGGCGCCTTCACGCGCACCGCGAAGGCGGCATCGACCGGCGTGGCGGTCTGCCGCTTCCTGCCCGGCGCCACGGCGGAGGTGATCACCCTCGGCGGCCTGGAGGCGGGCTTCGCCATTCGGGCGGCCTCGGCCACGGCGCTGGACGCCGACGGGAAGGCCATGGGCAAGGCCGAACTCCGGGCCGCCCGGGGCCTCACGTGGGTCATGCCCGTGAAGGGCGCCTTCTCGTACCGGCTGGCGGGCGTCCGCGCCGGCGGGCCGGCGGTCGCTGCCGGTTGCAGCCGTGACCTGGTGACGCCCGGAGAGACGGTGATGATCGGCGGCGCGGGCGGCGGCCCGTTCACGATCAGCCCGCAGGCGGAACCCGGGTCGCGCATCTGGAAGCGCACCGGAGCGGGCTGGGTCGATTTCACCACGGTGAGCGCTGCCGACCTCTCTGCGCGGCTCGAGGGTGACGAGCTGGTGGTCTCTGTGACCTCGCATCTGGCCGCGCCGACGCAAGCGGCCGTGACGGTGCGTGGCGAGGCCAGGAGGGCCGCCGCGCGGCCGGGGGTAGCCGTCGAGGTCCGCTTCGCGCTGGCCAGGCCCGTCCAAGAAGACGCCGAGACCCTCCGCGTTGAGGTCGCCATGGGCGCAGTGCGGCAGTCCCTGGAGGCCGGCCTCAGCACCGTGCTAGGCACACGGCGGATCGCCTCCATGCCCGCCCGGTGGCAGGGCGGCGTGGGCCTCCGCGGCCAGAAGGAACTGCCCGGCTTCGGCACAAGCGGCGCGCACGTCAGCCCCGGCCTGCAGTCCTGCGGCGGCGTGCAGCGGGAGGGCATCGCGCTGCATCCGGCGTGGTTGGGCGGTGCGGTGGGCTACGCCTACGCGCTGTACGATCCGCAGTCGCTCCCCGCCGGTGAGCCCGCCGCCTTCCGCGCCCTGGTGGGCAAGATGGACGGCAGCGACCCCGGTGACGGCATCCTCTACAAGCTGGTGGTAGTGGACCGGGCAGGCGTCGAGACAGCGGCCGCCTCGCAGATCGTTCGCACCCATGGCTGGTTCCCATTCAGCGCCGACCTGAGCCGGTGGGCTGGACAGACGGTTCGCCTGAAGGTCGTGGCCGACCCCGGCGAGGCCGACAACAGCGGCGGCGACTGGGCCGCCGTAGCCGATATGCGCCTGGAGGCGCTGCGTCCGTCGCTCCTCCGCACGCTGGAGAGGGGTACCGAGCGCACTGGCCGGGAGCCGGGCCCCATGCCTCTGGCCGGCCTCACGCTGGAGCAGGTCCGCACGGCCCGGCGCGCCTGGCTCCGCTACGACGGGAAGGGCCTGAACGGCGGACGCTACACGTCGACCTTCTCGCTGAACGACAAGGAGTGCGGGCCCCTCACCGAGGCAGGAGGGGACGAGACCCGCGGCGTCTACTCCGAGCGGATCGCCGCGCCCATCGCCGCCGAGGGGGTGCCGACGCTGGGCAGGCGCAACCGGCTCGCCATCAGCAACCCCAACGGCGACTCGTTCAGCATCCGCAGGTTCTGGATCGAGCTGGAGCTGGCCGACGGCCGCCGCTGCTCGTCCGACATCAGTACGGCGACCTTCACCCAGCCACTCGACTGGCCCTACGCCGAGGGCATCCGCATCCCCGCCACGGGCCGGATCGAGGTCGACGTCTGGTTCGCCCTGAGGTAGCAGAAGGCCCCCGCCCGGTGCGCTGGACGGGGGCCCCGACCTCTACTGCACGACGTTGAAGTCTGTGTTGACCGAGACCGGAGCATACCACGCATCGCCTGCAAAGGCCGCTGTGGCGGTGTGCGCGCCAAGCGCCTCGACCGCCGGGATTGCCCAGTTGACCGAGGCCCATCCGTCGGATCCGACCACACCCACTCCGACGGCGGAGCCGTTCACGCTGAATGTGAGGCTCTTGCCGGGCTGGATGACGTAGTCCGGCAGGCTCCGCACATAGGCCTTCAACGGCTGGGTGGTGCCGCGCGTGACGGACCGGACATAGGGCCAGATGTAGAGGTCGCCGGCCGTCACGGTAAGCTTGCCGTTACTCGCTGAGGCCAGGTACCCTCCGTCACCGCCGAACTCGCCGCGGATGGTGCGCACGCCGGTCCCCACACCCTCGGGCACTGTGTACCCGAGCTGCGCGTAGCCCGCCGGGCGCGTGGTATCGGCGCCCAGCGTGACGCCGGCGACCCTGATCGTCATGGGCTTGCCAGCCACCGGCGTGTTGTTCAGCAGGTAGAGGTAGGCCTTGAGGACCGTGTAGCCCTTGATCTTCGATGTCCGATCCACCACGTAGACCTTCGTGCTGTTGGCCTGGGCTGTGAGGTCCGCCGAGCCGCTCGCTGCTCCGGATCGGCTGTCGCCGGCGAAGCTCGCATGAATGGTGTGGGCGCCCGCCGCCCAGTCGGTCGGAATGGCGAACGAGATGGCGGCCTGGCCCGCGGCGTCCGTCGTGCGCGTGCCCGCCACGGTGCCGTCAACCGTGAAGGCGACCGAGGCGCCGGCGACGGTCAGGCCGTCCGATGTGCGCGTCAGCGTGGCGTTCAGTACGACCGTGGCTCCGACGAGGCCGGAGGCCGGGTGGACCGAAAGGGTGGCCGGCGCCGGCGCGGGGGTGAACGTGCCCGAACCCGCCGCCGAGCTGTACGACCCATCTCCGGCGAAGAGCGCTCCGGTGGAGCCGCCCGTGGGGGCCATGCTGTCGGCTACCGTGAACGCCAGTGATGCGACGCCGGCGGCGTCGGTCATCGCTGAGCCCATTGCCGACCCGAGCAGCGTGAACGCAACCGTCCGCCCGACCACCGGGGAACCGTCGGACGTTACCGCCAGGACGGCCGACAGGTACGCGGTCTGGGCGTAGGCGCCGCTCGCCGGCGGCATGGACAGGCTGGTCGGCGCCGTGACGCCGGGATTGATCCATCCGACCCCGGTGGAGGCGAGATAAAGCGTGTCTCCGGTGAACTCGGCACGGACCTCGTGCGTGCCGTGGAACGTTGCCGGCGTAGTCCAGTACATCAGGGCAATGCCGCTGCTGTTGGTCGCCGCGCCGCCGACACCAGTGCCGTCGACCTTGAAGGCAACCCACCGGTTGCCCACCGCGGCGTTGTCCGACGCCCGCCGGAGGAAGGCCCCCAGCGGCACCCTCTGGAGAGCGCCTATGTTGATGCGGCTGGGCACCGTCACGGTGGTGGCGTAGAGGGTGGTGTCCACTGTGAGCGTGGCGGAAGCAGCAGCGGCGGCGTAGGCCTCCTCGCCGGCGAAGGCAACCAATATGGGGTGCACACCGGCCGTAGCGCCGGCGGGGATTGTGTATGGCGCCGCGGCAACGCCAGAGGTGGCCGTTGTGGCAGCCGCCGTGGGAGTGCCGTCGATGGCGAAGGCCAGCGAACGACCCGCCAGCGGCGCACCGTCAACAGACCTCCTTAGCGTCGCCGACAGAGTGACTGAGGCAGACCTGCGGCCGGTGACATCGCTCGCGGCCAGCGCGGTCGCGCCCTGCTCCACGGTGAGGGTCGCGGAGCCGCTGGACGCGGCGTAGGCGGCCTCGCCGACGAACGATGCGCCGAGGGTGTGCGCGCCGAGCGCCAGGCCGTCCGGCACGGTGTAGGGCAGCGACGCGACGCCCGAGGGGTCCGTATCGCCTGAGCCCACGGCGGCGGCATCGACGGAGAAGGCCACCGACCGACCTGCCAGCGGGGCGCCGTCGCTGCTGCGCGTCAGCGTGGCGGCCAGCGTGACCGATGCGCCGAGGGCGCCCGCCACATCGGCGGCGGCCAGCGCGGTCGCGCCCTGCTCTACGGTGAGGGTCGCGGAGCCGCTGGACGCGGCGTAGGCGGCCTCGCCGACGAACGACGCGCCGAGGGCATGCGCGCCGAGCGCCAGGCCGTCCGGCACCGTGTAGGGCAGCGCGGCGACGCCCGAGGCGTCCGTGTCGCCTGAGCCCACGGCGGTGGCATCGACCGTGAAGGCCACCGACCGGCTCGCCAGTGGGGCGCCGTCGCTGCTGCGCGTCAGCGTGGTGGCCAGCGTGACCGATGCGCCGAGGGCGCCCGCCACATCGGCGGCGGCCAGCGTGGTGGCCCCCTGCTCTACGGTCAGCGCGGCAGTGCCGCTGGACGCGGCGTAAGCGGCCTCACCGACGAACGATGCGCCGACGGCGTGCGCGCCGAGCGCCAGGCCGTCCGGCACCGTGTAGGGCAGCGCGGCGACGCCTGAGGCATCCGTGTCGCCTGAGCCCACGGCGGCGGCATCGACCGTGAAGGCCACCGACCGACCTGCCAGCGGGGCGCCGTCGCTGCTGCGCGTCAGCGTGGCGGCCAGCGTGACCGATGCGCCGAGGGCGCCCGCCACATCGGCGGCGGCCAGCGCGGTGGCCCCCTGCTCTACGGTCAGCGTGGCGGAGCCGCTGGACGCGGCGTAGGCGGCCTCGCCGACGAACGACGCGCCGAGGGCATGCGCGCCGAGCGCCAGGCCGTCCGGCAACGTGTAGGCCAGCGTCACAGCGCCTGAGGCAATCGTGGTGGCGGACCCAACAGGTGTTGAAGCCACCGCAAAGGCCACGGTCCGCCCGACAAGAGGTCCGCCGTCGGTGTTGCGCGTCAGTGTCGCCGTAAGCGTCGTCGCCGCACCTGCCGTTCCGGCTGCGTTGTGGGCCGTCGTGGTGGTGCCGGCTGCCGTCGCGGTGAGCGTGCCGATGGCGCTCGAAGCGGCGTAGACCGCATCGCCGGCGAACGAGGCGGCCAGCGCATTGGCGCCTGCCGGGATGGTATCGGGCAAAGTGAAGCCGAACGCGGCCACGCCGTCGGAGGCCGTCAGCGCGACGCCGATGGGCGCACCGCCCAGGGCGAACGCGATCGCGCGGCCGGTCGGCGCCGCACCGTCATAGGTGCGTGTCAGTGTGGCCGACAGGGTCACATGCTGCCCAAAGGCCGCCGTGGCAGAGGTGACGGTCAGCGTGGTAGCGGATGGGAAGCCGGGGTTGATGTAGCCGATCCCGTGGCAGGCGAGGTAGCCGGCATCGCCTGCGAACTCGGCGCGGATCTCATGGGTACCCGAGAAGGTGGCCGGCGTGGTCCAGTAGACCAGGGCGATGCCGCTGCTGTTCGTGGTCGCCGAACCGACGCCGGAACCGTCGATCCTGAAGGTGATGGCCTTACCGGTCACCACAGCGTCATCCGAGACGCGCTTGAGGGTGGCACCCAGGGGCACGCTCTGCGACGGGCCGTAGCCGGCGCGGTTCGGGACCGTCAGGTAGGTCGCGGGCAGGCCGGAGCCATCGACCGTCAGCGTGCCGGCGCCCGACGACGAGCCGTACAGCGCGTCACCGGCGAAGGTGGCCCCGATGGAGTGCGGGCCCACAGGCGTTGCGGCCGGGATCATGTAGGCCAACGTTGCGACGCCGCCCGCCGCCGTGGCGGCCGAACCCACGGCCGTCCCGTCGACCGCGAAACTGACGGAACGTCCGACGACGCCCGCGCCGTCGGTGGCCCTCGTCAGCGTCACCGCGAGGCTCACCGTGCCGCCGATGCTGCCTGCGGCATCGGCCGCCGCCAGCGCGGTGACCGCAGGCGTGACGGTGAGTATCCCGATCGCGTTTGAGGCGCCGTAGACGCCGTCACCCGCGAAGGCGGCCCCTACGCCGACCGAGGCGGAGGCAAAGGTGTCCGCGACGGTGTAGGGTACGGCGGCAACGCCCGTCGCGCCGGTGGTCGCCGAGCCGATGCTCGTGCCGGCGACGGTGAAGCCGAGGGTCTTGCCCTGGAGCGGCGAGGCGTCCAGGCTCTTGGTGAGGGTCGCGCTCAGGGTCACCGACGATCCCGGCGAGCCGGAGCCGTAGGGAGCCGTCAAGCGCGTGGCGACCCCGCTGGGCAGGCCGATCCGCCAGATGCCGCGCCCATAGGTGCCGGCGTAGAGCGTGCGGGTGCCGGGCGCGACGACCAGGTCATTGACCTGCACGTTGGGCAGGCCCAGCGGCTGCGTGGCGTTCGCCCAGGTGGCGCCCCCGTCCTGGCTGGCCATGACGCCCACGTCGGTGGCCACGTAGAGCGACGAAGTCGGAGTGTCCGGGTCTAGGGCTACGGCGTTGACCGGCACGTCCGGCAGGGCCGTCGCGCCCGCGCCGCTCAGGTCGGTCCAGGTTCTGGCAGGGCCTGCCTGCGTGTTGGCGCAGCGCCACAGGTGGCCCGTGCCGGTGCCCGAGAGGCCGACGAAGAGGTCGCTGGGGTCTGTGGGGTTCACCGCGATGCAGCTGATGGCCCGCGCGGGGAGCGAAACGATCCCCGCGCCGGCGAGCTGCCAGGTCGATCCGCCATCGGTCGTCATCCAGAGCTGCCCGTCATTGGAGCCGGTGTAGATGCGCCCCGCGTCGGACGGCGAGACGGCGATGGCAGTGACGTAGTGCGCTGCCCCGGCCAACGCCTGGCCACCCAGGCGCGCGGTCCAGGTTGCCGCGGTCTCATCCCAACGCCAGAGGTAATTGGTGCCGGCATAGACGTAGCGCGGCTGCGACGGGCTGATGGCGATGGGCGCGATGAAGGCCTTGGCGTCCGAGCCCGTCGAAGGCGTCGTCTTGATGGTCGTCGCCCACTCGTCCCTGGTGCGGAAGACGCCCAGGAACTGCGCCGTGGCGTACTGCGTGAGCGGGTTCTGCGGGTTGATGGCGCAGAAGCCGCCGTCGCCCTGGCCCACATTCCGCCAGTTCATCAGGTCACCGGTTGAGAGGGGCGATGCGTTGTCCTGCGTGCCGCCCAGGATCTTGTCCGGATTGGTCGGGTGCGGCGCGATCCGATAGAACTCGGTGACCCCGAGCGTCGAGCTGAGGGTGCTGTCGAAGCTCCAGGAGTCCGCGGCCGGGTTGTACGTGTAGCCGAACACGCCGCCGTCGTTGCCCACCAGCGCCTTGTTGGGGTCGGTCGGGTCGAACGCCATGCTGTGCGCGTCGTTGTGGGTCAGCGCCGAGTTGGTGTAGGTGAGGCCCACGTCGCGCCAGACGGCATCGCCCGAGAGCGACTGGGAGAGGGTGATGAGGCCCACATAGAGCACATCCACAGGGCTGCCCGCCACCGTGCGGGTGGTGCAGTGGGCGTGGATGTCGTACCAACGCTGGCTCCAGTTGTAGTTGTCCGTCCCGTTGGGGAAGTTGCCGGTGATGTCGGTCCAGGTGCCGTCCGCTCCATACGCGGCGCTCTTCCAGACCTTCTGGTCGTAGCCGCTCACCAGGTAGACCACGCCCGGCGTCGTGGGCGACGCGGCGCACTCCAGCGAGTTCTGGTCGTAGGCCGTGCCGGGCGTCAGGGGCGGGTTCAGCTTCGTCCAGGTCGCGCCCTGGTCGGTGGAGCGCCACATCTGCCCGCCGCTGTAGAGGCCGGTGGCGTAGTAGGCCCTGCCGCCCGAGGCCGGCAGCGCACCCACCTTGAGGTCGCTCCACGCAGCGGGGGCAGTGACTACCGGCGACCAGGTGACGCCCGCATCGGTGGAGCGCCACACGTAGCCGAAGCCTGTGCGCCCCCTGCCGGTCGCCGCGAGCAGGGTGTTGGGCGCGTCCGGATCGACTATCAGTGCGCTGACGGCCGTGTTCCCGAAATCGGAGCGGCCATAGTTGGTCCAGCTGGCGCCGCCGTCGGTGGACTTCATGATGCCCATGCAGTAGACGCTGGAGCCGTCGAAGTCGCCCGTGCCCACGTAGACCGTACTCGTATTGACGGGGTCCAGCGCGATGCTGCTCGCCTTCAGGTAGGTCCACCCGTCGCTCAGGGGCGTCCAGTTCGCGCCGCTGTCCGTGGTCTTCCAGACGCCGCCGCCGGACGAGGCCAGGTAGCAGGTGCCCGGATGCCCGGCATCATAGGCCACCGCGTTGACGCGGCCGCTCAGCTTGCCCTCGCCGTAGAAGAGGCGGTAGGGCGTGGCGAGGTTGCGCGGGCCCATGAACTGCCACTGCTCACCCAGGCCCAGCAGGCGGATGCCGCCGCGGCTGGCGCCGATGCGCGCCGCAGGCATCCGGCTCCGGTGCGCCGCCGCGGCGTCCCACTTGCCCCAGTCCACGCTGTCGTTCGGGAAGGCCCGCATCTGGAGTTGGTAGAGATAGGCCTCCAGGTAGCCGCCGGCGCCCTTGGGACGCACCTTGCGGAGCTTCCGGACGGTGCGCGTCATCTCCTTCACGGAGTTAAATGCCGAAGGCGCGGGCTGCGGCCGCGACGGGCCGGGACCCGCGCCCGCAGGCAGGAGGCTGACGGCCAGTGCGGTCGCCGTCATCGTTGTGGCAAGAACGCGCATTAAGTTCCTCGCACGGCCGGGCATCGGCCGGGCACAGTCAGCGTCCGAATGGGTCCGGCCGCATCGGAGACGTCTACCTGACTATTGTGGTCCATGATACGTTCCAGCGGCGGCGACAGCGTCCGCTCGGCAGGATGGTCCTGATTGCTGCTCGACCCGGCATACAGCAGAAGGCCCCCGCCCAATGCGCCGGGAGGGGGCCTGAGGCGCGGGACGGAGCGCTATGGCACGGCCACGACCAGCGAGCCGGCAGCCGAGCCGGCGCGGTAGACGGCGTCGCCGTCGAACACCGACAGCACCGCAAAGGTGCCCGCGGTTGCCGGCACATACCATAAGACTGCCTTGCCGTCACTCGCCGTGGTTGCGGCCGATATCTGCGTGCCCGCCGCGGTGAAGCGGAGCGTGCGGCCGGCGATGGGCAGAAGCGTGCCGCCGCCGGCCACCTCGTAGAGGTATGAGACCGACTCGCTGCTGACGCCCACGGTTCCCTTGCAGGTGTAGAGCCAGACATAGGTGGGCTTCACGCCCGCGCCCACGGTCAGCGATGCAGCGCCGCTGGCGGCGTTGTGCTTGGCGTCACCGGTGAACGCGGCGGCGATGCGGTGCGCACCGGCCGCCACAAGGGAACACCAACGCCGGTGTGGACCATGATACGTCCCGGTGTCGGCAGTTGTGGCAGTTGCGGCGCGATAGTCCTTTGGACCCATGCGCCAATCGGGAACATGCCGTAACATGGACGCGGAGGTGACAGACTATGCATCACCGCGAACGAGGCTACCGGTTCCACGCCATGACCACCGCGCTCTGCAGCGAGTGCCTTCTCCCCGCGCCGGCCAAGGTGATCCTGCGCGGAGGGAGTATCTACCTCCGCCGCCAGTGCCCCGAGCACGGCCTCAGTGACGAGCTGTTGGAAGAGGACGCGGCCTTCTTCCTACGACAGCAAGAGTACGACAAGCCCGGTTCTGAGACGCAGACGGAGACAACAACGCACCTGGGCTGCCCCTACGACTGCGGGCTCTGCCCGGACCACGAGCAGCACACCTGCATCGGCCTGCTGGAGATCACCCAGCGCTGCAACCTGGGTTGCCCGGTCTGCTTCGCCGTGGCGGAGGGCGCTACGGCGCACAGCCCGGACCTGAGCCTGGCCTCGGCAGCCGCCATGCTGGACGCCTACCAGGCGGCCGAGGGCGGCGCGGCCGACGTGCTGCAGATCAGCGGCGGCGAACCCACGCTCCATCCGCAACTGCTCGACATCATCCGGCTGGCCCGATCCAAGGACATCCGGTACATCATGCTCAATACCAACGGGCTCCGGCTGGCCGACGATCCCACGCTGGCCGAGGCGCTCTCCGAGTTCGCGGACGGGTTCGAGATCTACCTGCAGTTCGACGGATTCGATGACCGGGGCTCGCGGACGCTGCGCGGCCGTCCTCTGATCGAAATCAAGCGGAAGGCGCTGGAGAACCTCGCCCGCCACAAGGTGCCCGCCACGCTGGTGGCCACGGTCCATGGCGGCGTGAACGACCATGAGATGGGGGCCATCGTCGACTTCGGCATGAAGCACCCGGCGGTCCGCGGCGTCAACTTCCAGCCGCTGGCCTTCTTCGGACGAACCGACGGCGCAGACCCGGCAGGGCGCATCACCCGCACGGGCATCCTCAAGCGGCTACAGGAGCAGACCGCCGGGATGATCCGCATGGACGATTTCGTACCGCTGCCGTGCGACGTGGACCGAGTGGCCTTCTGCCTGCTCTACCGCCGCGACGGCCGCTTCACTCCCATCACCCGCGGGGCCGACATCCGCAAGTACCTGCCTCTGATCGACAACACGATGGCCTTCTACGGGCAGGATGTCCTGAAGCAGGCCGCGAAGAGCCTCTGCGGCGGCGGGGCCTGCTCGTGCTTCAGCTTCGCCAAGGACCTGATCCCGCTGGCAGGGCTGGCCGGCCGGGGGATGGTGGCCAAGGACAAGCCGGCCTTCGTCACGGGGAACATCTTCCGGATCAGCGCCACATCGTTCCTGGACCGGTACACGTTCGAGTTGAAGGGGGCCAAGAAGGAGTGCGTCCATATCCTCACCGAGGACGGGCGGCGCATGCCCTTCTCGGCCTACAACCTCATCCACAGGGAGGCCCACGCCCATGCCGCACTGGATCCCGCCGTGGCCCGCCGCGCCGGCCGATAGGCTCCTGCTGTGCGCGAGTAGCCTCATCGCCCTCTGCGTGGCGGCCGTGCTGGCGGCCGTGGCGGCTAACTTCGCCATGGCCCACGGGTCCGGCGCCGTGGCCCAGCGGCGGCGTAGCCCGGTGGCCACGGCGAGCATGCTGGGTTTCGCGTACCTGTTCTATGTGCTGATCCACCGGCGGATCGGCGTGGTTCCCGTGGC
>CAISJD010000018.1 GCA_903885605.1 uncultured Chthonomonas sp.
CGCCGGGCTCGGCGCCGCAGGTGACGCACTGGGCCAGCCCCGGAGCGTAGCCCCTCTCGGAGAGCAGTTGCAGCTCGAAGGCGTGCAGCACGATGTCGGGGTCATCGGCCCGACGACGAAGCAAGTAGAAGGCCGAGACGAGGGAGTCGAACACGTCGGGGCTCGGCTCGTGATCCTCGGTGAGGCGGTCCGCCAGTTCGCACAGGTAGGTCGCCCGCGCCAGCAGGCCCAGGTCGGCCCGGAGCGCCGGGAAGCTCTCCTGCACCTCGCACTGGGAGACGATCTCCAGCGACCTGCCCGGGGCCAGCATGAAGCGCGTCAGGGTGAAGAGCTCCGTCGCTCCACCTGAACGCGACCCGGGCTTCCGCGCGCCCTTGGCCACTGCGTGAACCTTGCCCTGGTCACGGGTGAGCAGGGTGATGATGCGATCGGTCTCGCCCAGGCTGATCCGCCTGAGGACGATGCCCGTCGCGGCGTAGGCGGGCACCGCGATCAGGCCCGCCGAGTACCGGCCTTCAGGGACCGGACCAGATCGGCGGCCGCCGCGGCCGCGGCGGGGCTGTCGCCGGCCTCGGCCACGACGTTGACCAGCGCACTGCCCACGATGACGCCGTCGGCCAGCTCGGCCACGGTCCGCACCTGCTCCGGAGTGGAGATACCGAAGCCCACGCCCACAGGCTTGTCGGTCTCGGATCGAACGCGGGCCAACAGCTCCGGCAGGTCCGGCGGCAGGTCGACGCGGGCCCCCGTGACCCCGGTTCGCGCCACGCAGTAGACGAACCCGGTGCAGAGGCGGCCCACCAGCCGGATGCGCTCCGGCGTGCTCGTGGGCGCCAGCAGGAAGACAGTACCCAAGCCGGCAGCCGCGGCGGCATCCTGCCACTCCTGGGCCTCGTCGGGGGTCAGGTCGACCAGGATGGCTCCGTCGGCCCCGGCCTCGGCGGCGTCCACGGCGAAGCGTTGGAGGCCATAGGAGAGGATCGGGTTCAGGTAGGTCATCAGCACGATGGGCGTGTCGGTCGTGCGGCGCACCTGTCGGACGATGTCGAGGCAGACCGGCACGGTGGTTCCGGCGTTAAGGGCGCGCTGGCCCGCCGCCTGGATGCTGGGGCCGTCGGCCAGCGGATCACTGAAGGGGATGCCCAGCTCGATGACATCGGCGCCGGCCTCGGCTACGGCGACCACGATCTCGGCTGCGCGGGAAGGCGTGGGATCGCCGCCCATAAGGTAGCAGATCAGCACCCGATCGCCGCCGGCGCGAAGGGCCTCCAGGGAGCGCATGAGCCTCGTCATCAAAGGCCTCCGTTCAGGGCGTTGCCCAGGCCCAGGGCGCTGACCGCCGTCTCCATATCCTTGTCGCCGCGGCCAGACAGGCAGAGCAGCACAACGCCGCCTGAGGGCACGGTGGGCGCCAGGGATGTAAGATTGGCGATGGCGTGGGAGCTCTCCAGCGCCGGGATGATGCCCTCGGTGCGGGCGAGCATCTGGAACCCGACCAGCGCCTCATCGTCGGTCACCGAGACATACTCGGCGCGGCCCGTCTCCTTCATGTGCGAGTGCTCGGGTCCCACGCCGGGGTAGTCGAGCCCCGCCGAGATGGAGTGCGAGGGCAGCACCTGCCCGTCGCCGTCCTGCAGCAGGTAGCTTCGGCTCCCGTGCAGCACGCCGGGCCGGCCGACGCTGAGGGTGGCGCAGTGCTCACCGGTCTCCACACCGCGGCCGGCGGCCTCTACTCCCACGAGGCGCACGCCGGCGTCGGGCACGAACGCATGGAACATGCCCATGGCGTTGGAGCCTCCGCCGACGCAGGCCGTCACCACGCTGGGGAGGCTGCCCATGGCCTCGGCGAACTGCGCGCGGGCCTCGCGTCCGATGATCGACTGGAAGTCGCGGACGATCATTGGGAATGGGTGCGGGCCTACCACCGACCCGACGATGTAGTGCGTATCGCGGACGTTGGCGACCCAGTCGCGCATGGCCTCGTTGGTGGCGTCCTTCAGGGTGCGGGTGCCGGAGGTGACGGGGAGGACACGCGCACCGAGCAGGTGCATCCGGTGCACGTTCAGGGCCTGGCGGCGGATGTCTTCCTCGCCCATGTAGACGTCGCATCGGAGGTCCAGCAGCGCACAGGCAGTGGCGGTGGCGACGCCGTGCTGGCCCGCTCCAGTCTCGGCGATGACGCGGGGCTTGCCCATGCGCTTGGCCACCAGGGCCTGGCCCAGGGCGTTGTTGATCTTGTGCGCGCCGGTGTGGCAGAGGTCCTCGCGCTTCAGGTAGACGTCGCAGCCCACCTTGTCACCCAGGCGGCGGGCGTGGTAGAGCGGCGTGGGGCGGCCCACGTAGTCGCGCTGGATGTCGGTCAGCTGCGCCAGGAACGCGGCGTCCTCGCGGCAGGCCAGGTAGGTGGCCAGCAGCTCGTCCAGCGCGGGCACCAGCGTCTCGGGCACATAGCGACCGCCGAACGCTCCGAAGTGGCCACGGGCGTCGGGCATCACGGCATCGGGCATCGCGTCATCTCCTGACCTGGCGAACTCACTTGGCGGGCTGCTGACCTGCCGGAGGGCGGGCGGCGGGCTTCTGCTGTTCCATCCAGGCCTTAATGCCCATGATGAGGAGAACATGGCCCACGATCAGCATCGTCACGCTGAGGAACTTCAGCGCTGCCGACCGCGGGGAGGCCATGCCCTCGGCGCCCTCGAAGCTGGCCGAATCGGGCTTGTCGGGCAGGTAGAAGACCCGCAGCTTGGAGCCCGGCTGCAGTCTCTGCCAGACAGCGGCGTCGTACACGGTGCGCGTGACGATCCGGTTCATGCGGGCGCCATCCTGAAACATGAAGGCGACCTGCAGGATCGGACGGCCATCCGTCCCGGGCGGCGAGTCCTTGTACTGCACCGAGCCCTCGGTCTGCGCGCCCATCCGCTTCAGCTCGGACTGGCCGCCGGGCACGTAGAACCACATCAGGTAGGCGGCCACCAGCAGAACGATCACGCCCGACGCTATCCGAGCCATTGGAGCCATGCCTTCCCTCCTGCTACCCGGCACCCGAGGCGCACAGGCCATCGGCCCGGCGCACTGCGGCAATGAAGTCGCGAACGGCGGCGGCGCTCTTCACGCCCTTGCCCTCCTCGACCCCGGACGACACATCCACACCGTAGGGCCGGACGCGGCGGACGGCCTCCTCGACATTCGCCGGCGTAAGGCCACCGGCCAGCATCACCGGAGCGCCCACGACGCGCACGGCCTCCACGGCCAGATCCCAGTCGAACGTCACGCCCGATCCGCCCAGTCCCGCTTCGCTATACGCATCCAACACAAACGCGTCTCGCCTGCCGGGCTCGGAGAGGCACTCGGCCAGGCTCTCCCGGCCCTTCACGCGGATGGCGCGGAATACCCGAGGCGGCGCCCAGGCGCCCTCCGGCACGGGCTCGTAGACCTGCACCGCGTCCAGCGAGCCGCGCCAGGCCGGGGGCACATCCTCGGCCCGCCGCGCCACACCCACACGAAGCGCACAGGGCAGCGCCCAGCGGAGCAGCTCCTCCGGCCGCCGCTCGGCCACGCACCGGGGCGTACCGGCCACGAAGATGAAGCCCAGCGCGTCGGCGCCCGCCTCGGACGCCATGGCCGCATCCTCCGCGCGGGTGATGCCGCAGACCTTGATGCGCGTCATGGCGCCTCCGGGAACGGGCTAGCTCACGCCCCGGCCCGCCAGTTCGCGGACCTTGGCGCCGATGTCGTCTGCCCGCATGAAGGCCTCGCCCACCAGCACGGCGGAGACGCCTGCGCGTGCCAGCTTGACCACGTCGGTGCGGGTGTTGATGCCGCTCTCGCTCACCACCAGACGATCACTCGGCACGGAGGGCATGAGGTCCAGCGTCGTCTGTAGCGTCGTGCGGAAGAGGTGCAGGTCGCGATTGTTGATGCCGATGAGGTTGGCGGGTGTCCGGATGGCGTCCTCCAGCTCGGATCCGTCGTGGACCTCGACGATAGCGGCCATGCCCAGAGCGCGGCAGCCGGCGATCATGTCGAGCAGCGCGGCGTGGCCCAGGGCGGCCATGATAAGCAGCACGGCGTCGGCGCCGGCCACTCGAGCCTCGAGGAGCTGGTACTCGTCGATGATGAAGTCCTTGCGCAGTAGCGGCAGGGCCACCACGGATCTCACATCCGAGAGATAGGTCAGGTTGCCGTGGAAGTGCCGCTCATCGGTCAGCACTGAGAGGCAGGTGGCGCCGTTGGCCTCGTAGGTCTTGGCGATCTCAACGGGATCGAAGTCGTACCGGATGATGCCCTTGGAGGGCGATGCCTTCTTGATCTCGCAGATCAGCGCGGGCCTGGGCGCGTCAGAGATCGCCTTCACGAAGTCGCGCGGCCGGGCCACATCGCGCACGCGGCGCTGCAGCTCGCCGATCGGCGCCCGGCGCTTGGCCATCTCGACCTCGGTCCGCTTGTCCGCCAGTATTTCCGATAGAACGCTCATGTCTTACATAACTCCCCGCAGAGGGCCGTCAGCCGGTCCAGCGCGCCGATCGCCCTGCCATCCTCAATCACGCGGCGAGCCGCCGTGACGCCCTGCTTCCAGCCGTCGGCCAGGCCGCAAACCTGCAGCGCCGCCGAGGCGTTCGCCAGCACGATATCCAGCCGCGGACCGGGCTCGCCGGCCAGCACATCCCGCAACATGGCGGCGGAGTCGGCGGCGTCGGCGCCTCCGGTCAGATCCTCATGCGAGCAGGCGCTCAGGCCGAGCCGCTCAGGCGTCACTTCGTCCTCGACCACGTCCGCGCCACTGACGCGCACCACCAGGGTGGGAGACGTGAGCGACACCTCATCCATGCCGTCGAGGCCGCTGACCACCATCGCCTCGCGCACGCCCAGACGCTGCAGCGCGCCGGCGACCACGCGGCAGAGGGCGGGGTCGAAGACGCCCATCACCTGCCGCTCCGCGAGGGCCGGATTGGCCAGCGGCCCCAGTATATTGAAGACTGTGCGCACGCCGAGTTCCCGGCGAAGCGGACCGACTGCCGCCATAGCCGGGTGGTGGCGCGGCGCGAACATGAAGCCGATGCCGGCCTCGTCGATGCATCGGGCGATCTGCTCCGGCGGAAGGTCGATCGCCACGCCCAGCGCCTCCAGCACGTCGGCGCTTCCGCAGTGGCCCGAGATCGCGCGGTTGCCGTGCTTGGCCACCGGAACGCCCGCCCCTGCCATGACGAAGGCCACGGCCGTGGAGACGTTCAGCGAGCGGGAACCATCGCCGCCGGTGCCGCAGGTGTCCAGCAGGCCTGTCGAGCGCGGCGTCACCCGGATGCAACGCCGGCGCAGGACCGAGGCCATGCCGGCGACCTCGTCAGCCGTCTCGCCGCGCATCCGCAGCGCCGCCAGGAAGGCCGCCAGCCGCACCGAGGCGAGCGAACCGTCCAGGATGGCCGACATGGCGGAAGCGGCACGGTGGTAGGAAAGCTCTTGGCCGTCCCAGACCTCGCGCAGCAGGTCCAAGCCCGCGTCGCTGCTCACAGGATGGGTAGTTCCAGCGGCGCGTTGCGGTTCAGAGAGGCTCCGCCGTCCTCCGTGACGACCATGCAGTTCTCGATCCGCACGCCGAAGCGGCCGTCGAGGTAGACGCCCGGCTCATTGCTGAAGCAGTTGCCCAGGGCCAGCGGCTCGGCGTTGCCCTCGGTGATGTAGGGGTGCTCATGCCCGGAGAGGCCGATGCCGTGCCCCAGCCGGTGGAAGAAGCGCGGCCCGTAGCCGGCCTCCTCGATGACGCGGCGGGCGGCGCGATCCAGTTCGCAGGCGGCCACGCCCGCGCGGCAGGCGCCGTAGACGGCCTCGTGTGCCCGGCGGACGATGCGGTAGACCTCCACCGCCTCGGGGTCGGGCGTGCCGAACGCCACGGTGCGGGTGATGTCCGACTGGTAGCCCTGGAGGCCGCAGCCGATGTCGATGATGACCACGTCGCCCGTGCGCAGCCGGGTCTCGTCCGTGGCGTGGTGCGGCATGGCCGAGTTCGGCCCGAAGCCGACGATGCAGAAGGTCATGCCGACGCTGCGCTCCCGGTAGGCCTCGGCAATGATCCCCTGCAGCTCCAGTTCTGTCATGCCCTCGCGCAGGGAGCGGAGCGCCACGTCGCAGACATCGTCCGTGATCTCCGCCGAGCGCCCGAGCAGCTCCAGCTCGGCGGCGTCCTTCACCGCGCGCAGGGCCGACATAGCGCCCGATACGCTGCGGAAGCGCGCCTGCGGGAACATGTCCTGCAACCGCAGCAGGTGCCCGGCGTGGAGCTCATCATCAATGCCCACGCAGCCGCCGGCGGCGTCACCCAGGGCCTGTGCCACGGCGGAGGCCCAACCATCGGCGTCGGTCCACGGGATCACGGCGGACAGGGAGCGGGCGTTGGCGGAGGCATCGGCGGCGTTCAGGGCAGGCGCAACGATGCGGGCGGCATCGGGCGTGACGACCAGCGCCAGCAGCCGCTCATGCCCGGAATCGGCCCATCCCACGAGGTACCGCATGTGGTCGGTAGGGGCAAGAATGGCGGCGGCAAGGCGGCAAGAGGCCATCTGCGCACGCAGCGCGGCCAGACGAGAGAGGTACGGTTCCATAGCCTGAACATGGTACCCCACCCGCTGAGGGGGTAAGGGGGCCGGCCCAACGCCGTCAACCGGGTCAGCCCTTGACGCCGTTGACCGTGTGACGTCGGCGGCGGTGATGGCGGGCCGGCGGTCTCTGTTGCCCTACCCCGCGATGAAGTTGCGCAGCATCTTCTTGCCGGACTGCGTCATGACCGACTCGGGGTGGAACTGGACCCCCTCTACGCGGTGCTCACGGTGGCGGACGCCCATGATCTCGCCTTCGTCGGTCTCGGCGGTCACCACGAGGCAGTCGGGCAGCGTCTCGCGCTTGATCACCAACGAGTGGTAGCGCGTCACCTCCACCGGGCTCTCCACGCCCCGGAAGACGCCCTGGCCGTCGTGCTTCACGAGGCTGGTCTTTCCGTGGAGGACGCGCCAGTTCCGGATGACCTGCCCGCCGAAGGCCGCGCCGATGCTCTGGTGGCCCAGGCAGACACCCAGTATGGGGATGGCGCCCGCGAAGCGCCGGATGAGCGGCACGGAGATGCCCGCCTCGGCGGGAGTGCAGGGGCCGGGCGAGATGACGATGTGCGACGGCGCAAGCTCTGCCACGCCGTCCAGCGCGATGCGGTCGTTCCGATGGACGGCGATCTCGAGGCCCATCTCGCCCAGGTACTGCACAAGGTTGTAGGTGAAGCTGTCGTAGTTATCGAGCACCAGGACCATAGCGGTTACTCCAGGCCCATCTCGGCCATTTCGACGGCCTTCATGAGCGCACGGGCCTTGTTGACGCACTCCTGATACTCGCGCGAGGGATCGCTATCGGCCACCACACCGGCGCCTGCCTGGATGTGGGCCTTGCCCTCCTGCACCAGCATCGTGCGAATGGCGATGGCCAGGTCGGCGTCGCCCCGGTAGCTGAAGTAGCCGACCGCGCCGCCGTAGAGGCCCCGGCGGGTGGGTTCCAGCTCGTCGATGATCTCCATGGCCCGGATCTTGGGTGCGCCGGTGAGGGTGCCCGCCGGGAAGCAGGCGCGGACAGCATCGTACATGTCGCGCCCGGGCGCGAGCCGACCGGAGACGCCGCTGACGATGTGCATGACGTGCGAGTAGCGCTCAACGACCATGAGCTCATCCACCGCCACGGTGCCGTACTCGCAGACGCGGCCTATGTCGTTGCGGCCCAGGTCAACCAGCATGATGTGCTCGGCGCGCTCCTTGGCGTCCTGCAGCAGCTCGGTCTCGGCCGCGGCGTCCTCCTCTGGCGTGGCGCCGCGCGGGCGCGTGCCGGCAATGGGGCGCACCGTGACGCGGCCGTCCTCCACGGTGACCAGGATCTCCGGCGACGAACCCACCACCTGCCGCTCGCCGAAGTCGAGGAAGTACATATAGGGTGACGGGTTGATGGAGCGCAGCGACCGGTATAGCTCGAACGGCGTGGCCGAGACACCCGCGGTAAACCGGACCGAGGGCACGACCTGGAAGGCGTCGCCGGCGGCGATGTACTCCTTGGCGCGGTCGACGGCGGCCTCGTAGTCCCACTGCGTCATGCTGGAGGCCACCTCGGGCCGGGCGCCGGAGCCCTGGGGCACAGGATCCTCGTGCGAGGCGCGCAGGAGCCCCACGATCCGCTCGACCTGTGCAACGGCCTCATCGTAGGCGGCGTCGGCGTCGGCATCCACGCGGGTGTTGCAGACCACGCGGAGGCTGTGGCGCACGTGGTCGAAAACGAGCACCGTATCAGCCAGCATGAGGCAGGCGTCATCCACACCCAGGTCGTCGCGCGGTGTGCCGGGCAGCTCCTCAAAGTGGCGCACCAGATCGTATGCCAGGTACCCCACGGCGCCGCCGCAGAAGCGAGGCAGGCCCGGATCGGCCACGTACCGGTGCGAGGCCAGCAGGTCGCGCAGCACGGTGAGCGGGTCGGCGCCCGGCGCCAGTTCGGCTTCCTGCGTCTCGCCCTGCCGCTCGATGGTGGTGCGTCCCCCTCGGCACCGGAAGAGGGCCGACGGCGAGCAGCCGATGAACGAGTAGCGCGCCATGCGCTCACCGCCCTCGACGCTCTCCAGCAGGAAGGACGGCCCGGTGGAGGCGATGCGCTCGTAGGCCGAGACGGGCGTCAGACGGTCCGCCAGAATCTCACGCCAGACGGGCGACATACATCCTGGTGGAGTGCGGCGGACGAATTCGGTTCTGGAGGGCGACACCATGCCGGGCTGCTCCTGAGGGCGCGGAACGGCTGGGCCGAACCCGGCGCCGATCCACAATGCTGAGTGCCCTGGGTGGGATTCGAACCCACACTAGAGCGATTTTAAGTCGCTTGCCTCTGCC
>CAISJD010000019.1 GCA_903885605.1 uncultured Chthonomonas sp.
AGGTGGTCAGGACGGTCTTGAAGCCCTTCCAGGAGCTACGCCCTGGGCGTTCCCCTTGGAACACGTCACGTGTAATCATCGATGCGTCTCCATGGCGCCGAAGCGCCGGCCGTGCCGGTTGCCCGGCGGGTTGATGCGGCCCGTCTGTCATTCGTCGGCGAACAGGTCACCGAGGTCATCGGCCTCAAGGGTGCCACTCTGACCGCCAAGGGTGCCAGACACAGAAGTGGCACCCTTGGCCGGGCCGAACGGCTCGAAGGGCTCATCAGCGCCAAGGGTGCCACTTTGCGGTGTGGCGCCCTTGGGGGTAAAGGTGGCACCCTTGGAGCAGCTTGGCGGTAGGCGCCACTCCCAGACCGTGCCAGTCCTGACTGACTCCACATCTAGCGCCCTCTTCGCACGGTCCAGGGTCCGCTCAGTCAGCCCGGCCGCCTCAGCCAGGCGCAGTAGCTCCTTCTGGCCCTTTGGCCCGTCTTCGAGCTGCTCCCGTAGGAAGTCCTGCGCCGCGTCTCTCGGTCGTTCCCGGGGTGCCTGCAGCACCTGGTCGGCGGTCAGGTCGCAGGTACCCTCCCATGCCACGCGGGCGACACCACCGAAGGACTTGATCCGGTACAGCAGCGTGGGCGCGAGCTCCTCCAGGTTGTTCTTCGTGTTAGCCAGGGCGCGGCGCGTGCGGTCCTCTGGGTCCGTGCCGACCGTCAGGACGAACCGTGCCGCCCCGGTGAACGCAATACTGCCGCCGCCTCGGTAGATGGCCGGGGCGCCCATGCTGCTCTTGTTCAGGTGCCGCACCGCAAGCACGGCGCAGTCGCCCTCCATGGCGATGTCCCGAAGCCCGGCCAACACACACCGCACGTCGTTGTCTCTGTGGGTGTCCACGCCCGGCAGAAACTCGGTGATAGGGTCGATAACGAGCAATGCCGCCTGCTGTTGCCGAACGTACGCCCGCAGCTCGGGCACATCGGCGCCAAGGTCCCATCGGCGCCCTGGGCCCCGTTCCGGCACGAAGTACACCATGGAGAGGTCTGCACCCGCCGCCCGCAGGCGCGGGGCCTCGGTGTACTCTGGGCTGTCTTCGCCCGTCAGGAAGATCACCGGGCGGCGCCCTGGGCCGGGGCTACCGTCGGGCATGGGATCACCACGCGAGAGGCGGGCCGCGAGGTCTATCGTGATAAAGCCCTTCCCGCGCCCTGGGTCACCCTCCAGCATGGTGATAGCGCCCCGTGCGAGGTAGGACTTCCAGACCCAATCAGCCTCGCGCGTTTCGATATCCGCCGCGCAGCGCAACGGCGGCAGGCGCCTTTGCTCTTCGGGTAGATGGGCCTGCACGGCTTCCAGCGCCACGGACGTTGCGGCCACGATTCGGGTTAGGGGTGTATCGGTGTCGTGTGCGCGGTCCCGCAAGAGGTCAACGGCTTCCAGCAACCGCCGCCGGTCGGCGCGGTCCTTCACCTGGGCAGCATGGTGCCGTACCACCTCCGGCGCCGCGCTCGGGGTCGCATCTTGGAGGGCAATGAGGCCCGCAGGGCCGCCGACCATGCCGAAGAGGCCGAGGGCCTGTAGACGCTGCTGAACCGTGAGCAGGTCAATGGGTACCGCGTCGGCGTGCATGGCGGTCAGGGCTTCGTAGAGGCGCCTGTGCGCCGTGTGGTAGAAGTCTGCCGCTGTCAGGGCCTTCAGGGCCACAGGAACCGCTGCAAGCGGCTCAATGAGCATCGCCCCGAGTACGGCGGCCTCGCTGTCGAGGGCCTGCGGCGGAATCGCGTCTGCGGCCATCATGCCAGGCCGCCGAACGCTCGGGCGGCACGGCGCAGACCCCGAAGTACCGGAGGGGTTGCCCATCGCTTCCCGCTTACGGTCAGGTGACGAAGCCAGTACGCGGGCCCGCCGGGGGTCCGAAGGTCGCTGATTGGGACCGGGTAGAGCTCGCCGCTCGGGCCGATCCTGCAAACGAGGTCAGGGCCGAACACATGCCACGGTGCGATAAGGTCTGGGTCTATCAAGTTGACCTGTTTCACAGGTACCATCTTTGCGTATCCTCAGCGCTCCAC
>CAISJD010000020.1 GCA_903885605.1 uncultured Chthonomonas sp.
ATCCGGACGGTAAGGTCGTCGGCATCGACGATGATCTCGGCCGACCCGTCACCATCCACATCCGCGACGATGACCCCCCTGAGGCCGGCGTCGAACGTCTTGCGCCAGAGGATGGCGCCCTGCCCGTTCCTGTCGGCCAGCGCCACAAGCTCCCCGGTCGGCGTGGCTACCAGGAACTCGTCGCGGCCGTCGCCGTTGACATCGGCGGCCGCAATGTTGAACGCGGCGTCTGACCGGGCTCCCAGGTCGACTTTCCAGCGATCCTGGGCCGTCACGGCGTCGGAGCAGTGGAACACCCCGTCATGCGTGATCGATGCCACGTCCCAACCGGCAAGGCGGCCGCGCGGCCGGCCCATGGCGCAGCCGCAGAAGTCCCGCTCATAGATGCTGCCGTAGGACGACATGGCCAGGCGCCGGCCCGCCGTGTCCAGTACCTCGAGCTTCTCCAGTCCGGGCCCCAGCACCAGCCGGGTCTCGCCTGCCGCACCAAAGGGGCCCACCATGGGCAAGACGTACTTGGAGCCGTCGGCCCGACCGGGGATATCGTCGTACCAGCCCCGTGCAACGGTCCGCTTAACGCCGCGCTCATCACAGAGCATGTGTTTGCCGTGGTTGTCGATGAAGAACATCCACTGGCCGTTGTCGCGAAAGGCGGCGGCGGGCCGGGGGTACGGACCCTCTTTCGGATCGTACCAGACCCGACGGCCGGCGCCGTCCCAGATGCCTGACGACAGGGTGTGCACCCCTGTCTGCATGCCCACGAACAGGCGCATGGAGGTGTCGCCGTAGGGGAGCATGAGCCCGGGGATCCTCAGCGGCGGATCCGGCAGCTCCAGCCTGATCAGGGGCTTGGGTCGCGCGGCGGCTCCTGCGGTAGGGGTCGGATCGTAGACATAGGCGAGATCCTCCTGCCAATCCACGGCGCAGACCCTCCGGGTGCCGTCCGGGGCCTGCCAGATCGTCGGGACGGAGCCGCGAGCTTCCCACCGTGACTTCCACGCGCCGCTGCGGGCGAGGTCGGGCACGCCGCCGGTAAGGGTCAGGTCCGTCCGCGCGACCACCAGCTCACGGCGGCCGGAAGCCGAGCAGACCAGCGGCGAGTAGGCGCCGGACGCGCCCGCAGGGGCGGTCTCGCTCACCTGCAGGTCCGGCAGGACCGCCTCCGTGTCAGGCAACGACGCGAGTACGGCCCTGGCCGTACTCGTGATGACGAATGGCTCGATCATGGCCTTGCCGTCTTGCAGCCTCAGCAGGACCTCCGCGGCGTCTTCGCCTGGCCGGCGAATGAGGATGCCCCGCTTGCCGTCGGAGAGGCGTGGATACGCAAGGCTCTCGCGCCCGGAGAAGAACCCTTGCCACAGGGGTAGCGGCCCCGCGCCGACGGATGGGCTCACGCCCTCGACGGACGCCACGTCGCGGTAGGTGGCGCCGTCCACGACCTGGAGGGTGGTGATGGGCTTGCGCCGGCGCGACGGCTCCGAGCTGGTGATGATCTCAGGGCGTCCGTCGCCGTCCAGGTCGTAGCATCCCCAGCAATAGCGGCCCGGCAGATCGGCCAGCGGGGCCTTCCAGCCCACAAACGGGTCGAACACGACGGTGTGCCACCGCTTGTCGCCGCTGAGGTTGTAGAGGCCGAGGGCCATCTCGCGGCGCCCGTCGCCGTTCAGGTCGGCGAAGGCCGCCACGCTGGGGCGCAACTCGTAGTCGTCGTCGGGGAGGTCGTGCTCGACCCACTTCGACCACTTGTACTCGAAGCGCTTGCCTCCCACGTTGCGGGCGACGCCGAGGTACTCCTCCACCTGGCACGAGGCCATCACAGCGTCGGGGTACCCGTCGCCGTCGATATCCTCAGCCTGCAGCAGGCCGTAGGGCCTGCCGGTGCCGCTCTCCCCATCGATGGGATAGTGGATATCGAACTTCAGCGCGCCCGTGTCCGTGTCGATGACGGCGAAGTAGGTAGGCTTGGCTGCCAGCAGGATCTCCGGCTTGCCGTCCTTGTCCATATCGGCCAGCACGATGTAGGGTCCGAAGTTGGCCCAGTACTTGTCCTTGTACACCGCGTGCCAGAGCAGGCGCGGCGGCCCCGGACGGGTGAACTCGAAGCAGAACCCCTCCAGCGTGTTCTGGGGAAAGGCGAACAGGCGTCCGCCCTCGTGTGCCGGCAGGAAGCGGAACCCGCCCTGCTTGGCGCCCGGCGGCGGGGCCCAGGTCCAGAGCGTCCGGCCCGTGGCCAGGTCCACCAGCGCGTAGCCGCTGTTGCCGGCAGTGGCCAGCACGGCCTCCGCACCGGCCGCCGGGAACCGGACGATATCGAGGATCTGCCCGACGCCGAACGTGCTGCGCTGCCAGGCCACCTTGCCGTTCGGGTAGACCACCTCGAGCCCGCCGCCGGACTGGCGCAGGAAGGCACCCTTGCCGGCCACCCGGATCGGGCGCACGGCGCCGTAGGCCCGCCGTAGGCTGCCGTACCTCCAGACCTCCCGCGGCGCGGTTCGGAACCGGCCCGGCGCGTCGGCGCGGCCGGTGTTGGCCGCGTCATGCCGGGGCATGGGCCAGAGCCCGGCGGGCGTCCTGACGGCGGGGGGCCGGGCAGGCCCCATCAGGGTCGCAACGACCCAGAGCATGGCTAGTGTGTGAAGCATGGTGGCCGCCCCTTTCGCTCTGAGCCGCCGCCGGCAAGAGCCGGCAGGACGATCAGCGCCCGCCTCGCGCCGACAGCCAGCAGGCGACCTTGCGGATGCCCGCGGCGGTCTCCTCCAGGTCGGCCTGGGTGTAGCCCTCGTTCACGCCGAGCATCACGCAGTCGCGCAGTATCCGCTCGGCCTCCGGGCAGAGGCCCGGTCCATACTCCTGCGCTGCATAGGCATGCGTGCCGCGCCGGAACGCACTATGCTCGGAGAAGACCGGGTAGCAGTAGACCGGAGTACCGATGTAGTGCGCACCGACGCCGATGCCCTCGGCGCTGACGGCGGCGGCGAACTCATCCGCATCGGCGCCCAGTTGCTCGGGAACCACCTGCATCATGTAGAACCACCAGGAGGGGTTACAGCCCGGCGTGGGCTGCGGCGTGCGGACGCCCGGCAGTCCCGCCAGGCGCTCGTTGAGCGCCTCGCACCAGGAGCGGCGCCGGGCCACGATGCCCTCCAGCTTGGCCAGCTGCGCCAGCGCGACGGCGCCCTGCAGCTCCGTGAGGCGGTAGTTTGCAGCAAGGAAGGCGGGGTTCCGCATGGCGACGCCGGGCCGGCGGTCATAGGACTTGTCGGTGGCGAGCCGCAGCCGCACGGCCAGTTCGTCGTCATCGGTGACCACCATCCCGCCATCGCCGCAGGAGATGTGCTTGAACTCGTTCAGGCTGAAGCAGCCGATGCGGCCCACCGTGCCGATGGGCTTGCCGCGCCAGGTGCACCCGAACGCCTGTGCGCAATCCTCCACCAGGGCGATGTCGCGCTCGGAGCAGATCGCCATGAGCGCGTCCAGGTCGCAGGCGTTCCCGGCCAGGTGCACTGCCACCACCGCCCGTGTCCTATCGGTGATCCGGGCGCCGACCGAGGCCGGATCCATGGTCCCGGTGGCGGCGTCGAGATCCGCGAAGATCGGCACGGCTCCCTGGAACAGGATCGGGATCACAGACCCCATGTCCGTGATGGGCGCGACGATCACCTCGTCACCCGGTGAGATTCCCAGCGCCATGAGCGCGGCATGGATGGACGCGGTGCCGCTGCTGGTGGCGATGGTATGCGCTACGCCGTTCATGGAGGAGAAGGCGGCCTCGAGGGCCTTCACCTTGCTGCCCGACGAGTAGAAGAGGGTCTGCTGCTGGATCGCCTCCTCCAACTGCGCCAGTTCGTCGGCGCCGTAGCGCGTATCCCGACCGTAGGGTGTGACCTTGGCTTTTGGGCCGCCCGCTATGGCCGGCAGCGGAGGCTGATCGCACGTCATGTGTTCTACTCCTGTTTGCGTGAGCGCGAGCCGCCGGGATAGGCGGCTCCTCAGGTTCCGAGCCGTTGGTTCGGGTATGCCTTCCGGTATATCCGGTTCAGCGCGTCCACTCCCGGCCGGGCATCGTCTCCGCTGACCAGAGGCTTCCGGCCGTCCCGCACCGCCTCCACGAAGTCGGCAAAGAGCGCCTCATGACCCATCATGCTGATGGACATGGGGTCCGCGCGGCCGCCCAGGCCGGCCGCCTCCTGCGGGACCTCCCGGAGGCAGTCGGCCCCGTCCACGCCGAAAGTAACCACTCGGGCATCGTCAAACGAGGCCGACCCCGACGTGCCGTACACCTCCACGCGGGAACAGAGCGGGGGCGAGCAGCAGGTGGTGGCCTCAATGACGCCCCGGCAGCCGCTCTCGAAGCGCACCACGGCCAGCGCGTGGTCCTCGGCTTCCATGTCGTGCCCCACGGCCTGCAGGTTCGCGTACTCCACCTCCGCCACCGGGCCCGCCATCCAGCAGAGGTGGTCGATGGCATGGATCGCCTGGTTGGCCAGCACGCCCCCGTCCATGGCCCAGGTGCCGCGCCAGCCGGCAGCATCGTAGTACTCCTGCGACCGCCACCACTTGATGTACGCGCAGCAAGAGAGCAGGCGGCCCATGCGCCCCTGGTGGATGGCTCGTGTGACCGCCCCGGCGCCGGCGTAGGTTCGGCGCTGGAGGATACAGGCCAGCGTGAGCCGCCGCGACCGGCACGCGGCGATGAGGCGATCCGCCTTCTCGATGCTCAGGTCCAGCGGCTTCTCGCAGATGACGTGGAGCCCCGCATCGGCCGCCGCCAGGCCCTGGTCGGCGTGGAGGCCGGACGGCGTCGCGATATCCACGGCGTCGATGAGGCCCGACGCGAGCATGGCGCCCAGGTCAGCGAAAGCCGCCGCGCCCGCCTGCGCCGCAGCTGCCTCGGAACGCTCGCGGGCCGTATCGAACACCGCCGCCAGCCGCGCGCCGGGGGTCCGGCCCCATACCGTCGCATGCCCCTGCCCCATGGCCCCACAGCCGATGAGCCCGATCCTGAGTTCCTGCGCCATGGCCGCCCCTCCGCCTAGATCGCTTCCGCTACGGCCTCGCCCAGGGCGCAGAGCCCGTCGCGGATGGCCTCCTCCGTGATGGTCAGCGGCGGGCTGATTTTCACGCATGCCCCGCCGAACCCAACCGGCGCGAAGAAGAGCAGGCCTTTTTGGAAGCACTTCTCCACGATCCGGTGGGCCAGGTCCGGGTTCGGCTCCTTCCCGCCCGGCTGCACCATCTGCAGTCCGGCCACCAATCCCTTGCCATGGACGCAACCCACATGGTTCGGGTGCGCGCCCTGGATCTGAAGCAGGCCGGGCACGAGGACGCCCTCCATCCGGCGTGCGTTCTCCACCAGGCCCTGCTCCATGATGGTCCGGATGCTCGCCAGCGCGGCCCGGCAGCAGACCGGATTGCCGGTATGGGTGCTTGTCATGCTGCCCGGCGGGTAGAGGTCCATGATGTCGGCGCGCCCGAGGACCGCGCCCAGCGGCAGCGAGCTGGTGATCCCCTTGCCGCAGGTGATGAGGTCCGGCGTCACGCCGTAGTGCTCGAAGCCCCAGAACGTGCCGCACCGGCCGAAGCCCGCCTGCACCTCGTCGAAGATGAGCGCCACGCCGTGCTCGTCGCACCACCGGCGCAGGTCCTGGGCGTATGCCGGCGGCAGGAAGTCGGGACCTACCCCTTGATAGGTCTCCGAGATCACGCCGGCGATCCGGTCCGGCCCCACCCCCAGCCCGTCCAGCGCCCGGAGGAAGGAGCTGAAGCCGGTATCGGTGACCCGGTAGCCGTCAGGGAAGGGAATGTGGTGGATGTCGGGGTCCAGGTTACCGATCCATGCGTGCCCGCCGCCCAGGGTGCCCATCTGCTGGGACCCCATGGTGCGGCCATGGAAGGCCTGGCTGAAGCTGATGATGCCGATCTTCCGAGGCCCGCCCGTATGCGCACCCCAGGTGCGGGCCAGCTTCAGCGCACACTCGGTGGTCTCGGAGCCGGTCGTGAGGAGGAAGCACTTGCTGAGGCCCGCAGGGGCGACGCTCACCAGCAGCTCCACCAGCTCCGACCTGACAGCGCTGGGGAAGCAGTAGTTGTGCAACAGGCCATGCTGCACCTGGTCGATGATCGCCTCGCGCACCGCCGGATGGCCGTGCCCGGCGTTGGTGACGAGCACCCCGGAGGACCAATCCAGCCACTTGTTGCCGTAGGCGTCGTAGACGTTGACATCCTCGGCCCGGTCCCAGACGATGGGGGGCTGGCCGGACATGGAGCGCGGCTCATGCTCCAGCAGGCTCCGCAACACCGGCAGCGAATCCGGGTGCGGCACCGGTGTGCAGATCCGGCGGAACGGCGTCTCTACCGGCGGAACGGTCTTCGGCGTCACGTCGAAGGGCTTGCCCATCGCATGCTCCTTGTTACTGGCTCGCAGGCCGCGCCGCAGGGGCGGGCCATCTACGGCATGTCCCTACAGGTAGGCCGCGGCGTCGCCGCCAAGCTCCTCGCGCACCAGCGCCTCGACATCCACCTGTGCGCCCCGCGTCGCGCCTCCCGGGAGGCAGTCGCCGGACGCGAGGCTCTTCTCGGCGGCCTGCAGGATCACGGTGGTCCAGAAGCCCAGCTCCACGGGATCCAGTAGCTGGTCGCGCTCCTGGGCCGGCATCTCGCCGCGCCGTGCGCGCAGGAGCTTGCCGTAGAGCCTGCCGGGCCTGCTGATCCCATAGCCGCTCACGGACCCGTCAGGCTCGAAGTTGCGGAACAGCGGATTACGCTCCTGGATGCCCTCGGCGGCAAGCTCCCGGAAGCCGGGAGTATCGAGCCCCAGGTCAACCATGCCGTTGGTGCAGATGAGCCTGGCCGACTGGACGGTGGTGGCGTGGGCGCTGTTGGGCAGGTGCCAGCCGGTGAGGATGTGGGCTATGCCGCCGTTCTCAAAGGTCACCTCGGTATCGCACATGTCGCAGCCCTTCGAGGAGATGGGCCGGAGCGACGCGAGCTTCTGGTTCCATGATGAGGCGCGCACGGTGACGGGCCGCAGGCCGATGATGCTCAGCAGCGCGTCTGCCATATGCACGGTGAGGAATGAGATGGGCGAGTTCTTCTCTACGAAGTCCGGCGAGGCGAAGAAGCGGGGCTCATGGTTCGGATCTGCCACCATCAGCTTGTCCAGCATGTACCAGACAGAACACTGGTACTCCCCGTAGTCTCCACGCCGGTAGCGTGCCGCGGCCTCGCGGATGCGTGGGTCGTCCCGTTTGTGGAAGTCGACCACCAGCAGCCTGCCGCTCGTCCGGGCGGCGTCGATCATGGCATGCGCCGCGCCGATGGTGTCGGCCAGAGGCTTGGGAACCAGCACGTCCAGCCCCGACCGGAGCGCACGGACCGTAGGCTCCTCGTGCAGGCTGTCCGGCGTGTTAACCTGCACGGCGTCCAGTTCCGTGCCGGACATCATCTCCACATAGCTGGAGTACCGGCGGTCCAAGGGGATGCCGTATGGATCGCAAAACGCCGAGAGGGCCGCCGCGCTGGGGTCGGCCGCGGCCTCCACCGAGAGGAGGCGGCTGTAGTCGCTGTGGAAGTAGAGGTGCCGGTAGATCTCGCGCACCACGGACCCCGTGCCTATGATCCCCAGACGCAGTCTGTCCATGCTAGTGGCTCCTATTACCGGTTGTGCTGTGGCGGCCTAGCCGGCGGCGGGCGCCGCCTGGCACCGCTTGATGATGAAGTAGGCCAGGAACTCGGCAAACCGCGCCAGTTCGTCCAGGTCCATCTGCTCGCCGTCGGAATGCGCGTGTACCAGGTGCCCCGGTCCGCCGGTGAGGACCGTGGCTTCGGGCCGCTCATGCGCGAAGATCCTGGAGTCACAGGATACATCCCAGCCGCGCAACGGGGCGCCGTTCCAGATCGACGCCAGCTTGGCGGCCTCGACGGCATCCAGGGCGGCTTCGGCATCGGGATTGCCTGCGAACGCGGCATTGTGCAGCTTGTCGTAGGTGACGGAGAGGAACTCCTCCGCCCGCTCGGTGCGGCCCGCCAGCCGGAGGTAGGCTTCGGCGCCGCGCATGACGGCATCGGCGAGGCGGCGCTGCACTTCGGGCAGCTCGTGGGTCGGCACGAACCCCTGTCCACCCTCCATGACCAGCCGCGCCTGGTCGTCCCAGCCCTGGAGGGCCAGGCTCACCGTTCCGCCGCACCGCCGCTCCAGCGTGGCCCGGCTCGCCATGGTAGCTCGCGCCATGGAGGCCATCTTGGTGATGGCGCCGTCATTCAGCAGGATGGAGCCCATATGGCCGGTGGACCCATGCACCACCACCGAGTAGCCGTTGGCCGTCCGCTCCAGTTCGTAGTGCTTGGCGACCTTGGGTTGGCCGGTCTGGGGGTCCAGCACCTTGGTCTTGTCACCGTAGACGCCGATGTACTCCGACAGGCCGCTCTCCAGCACATCGGATACCAGGTCCATGGCCTCGTCGAGGAGGTCGGGCGCGGCGGGCTCCACCAGGATGTCGAAGGCCACGCGGCCGTTGATCCTTGAGGGATGCTCGCCGAAGCCGCCCAGGATGCCGTGGCAGGTCTGCACGGGCCGGTGCAGAAAGAGCGGGTGCCGGCTCTCGGACTTGATGGCGCGCCCCTCGCGCTCCATCTCGGCGGTGATATAGGCCGAAGCCTCGAAGAGGTTAGCTCCGGGCAGCCGGCCTTCCACCTTGTACCAGACCGCGCCCCGGTTGGCCGGGTGGATCACGGCGGAAGTGCATTCGAGCACGAGGAGGGTGTCATACCGCCGGTTCACATCGCCGTCCAACGCCAGGGAGAGCGAGCCGTTGCCGCCTGTCTCCTCATCGATGACGAACATGGCCGTGAGGTTTCGGCCCAGGGACGCGCCGCTCTCCGCAAGCCAGTCCGATACCAGCGACAGGGCGCCCACGATGGCCGTCAGCGGCCCCTTGTCATCGCAGGAGCCGCGTCCGGTGATGGCCGCGCCCTCCCGCCGCGGCGGGATGTACGGGCGAACCACGTCGATATGCGCGTTGAGGGCCAGTCCCGGCAGGTCGGGGCGCTCACCATCCGCATAGAACAGCAGGTTGCCTCGGCCGGCATACGCGCCGGCCACGTCCAGCGGCGCGCCGCCGGCTCCATCGCTGGTGTAGTAGGGCCTGGAGTAGTAGGGATGCCCGGCAATGGCCGGGTCGATGGCCTTCTTCACGGTTCGTGATCCGGCCAGGCCGGGCAGGTGCAGCTCCTGCTCGATGCGCGCGAAGACACGGGCCTCGGCGGCGGCAAGGGCCTCCACGTCCGCCACCGGCGTCGTGTCCACCGCGCAGATATCCATGAGCAAGGCGGCGAGCCTCTCGCGAAACTCCGGGCTCCGCGCCGACCGGGTGATCGATTGCATATCCATGTTAGCCGCTTCCCATGGGGCGTGGTCCGCCGCCCGGTTCGGGCGCCTCGGGCGCCTCGGTGATAGGGTGCGCTAGAACCGGCCGTCCCGCGCCTCGAAGTGCGTGGGCTTGCCCAGGCATTCGCCTCCCCGCATAACCCAGTCGGCAAGCCACCGCATCATCTGCTCGGCGTCGGCCCTGGGCGCGCCGAAGAGCGCCAGGCCCTTCGCGCCGTCGCTCAGCAGCGCGGTGGGGGCCGGTTCGCCGCGAAACCGCGGAGCCTTGCCCATCATCTCGCCGAACCGCTCGGCCACCGAGCGGACACAGAGCTGCTCGGGGCCGGCGATGTTCAGGACGAAGGGGGGCGAGCCCGCGCGCGCCAGCGACTGCAGGGCCATGGCGTTGGCATCAGCCTGCCAGATCACGTTCACGGCCGCGGTCTCCAGCGAGATGGATTGCCCGCTCCAGACGCTCCAGGCGATATCGGCCAGCACACCGTACCGGATCGCCACCGCGTAGTTCAACCGGAGGATCGCAACGGGCGCCTCCAATGAGCGGCTGAAGTGCTCAAGCATCCTCTCGCGTCCCAAGCAGCTCATAGCATACTCGCCGACGGGCGCCGGCAGGTCGGACTCGACCGCCCCGCGGTGCCCGACGGGAAGGAACGGATAGACGTTCCCGGTGCTGAACGCCGCGATCCTGGAGCCGCGGAACCTGGTGCCGACGCGAGCCGGCAGATGGCAGTTCATGGCCCACGTGAGGGCCTCCTGGCCCGTGGAACCGAATTTCATGCCGGCCATGTATACGATGAGCGGGCAATCGGGTAGCGCTTCCAGGGCTGCATCGTCCAGCAGGTCGCAGGCGATGGTCTCGACGCCCCACTCCCGCAGCTGCCGATCCAGCCCGCCGGATGAGAAGCGCGATACGCCGATGACGCGGCGCGAGCTGCCGGCAGCATCCATCGCGCGACGCGCCATGCGCGCCAGGCTGGGCCCCATCTTGCCGCCCACGCCCAGCACCATGAGGTCGCCGTCCAGGCCGCGGAGAGCCTCAACGACACCATCTGTCGGCTCGCTGAGGAGTTCGTCCAGATGGTTCGTATCACGGATCGTGTCGGGCAGCGGGCCCTGGGAAGGTCTCATCTCGGGTCCCTTACGCCTGTCGCCACCCGGCATGCGGCCACTCGTAGATGTCCCTCGGGTCCTCGATGGTCCACTCCACAACCCGAGCGTGCGGCCGCCGAACGCCGCGATGGTCCGCCAGGGCGTCGGCGCGGCCGCTCCATGCGAACTCCACCGATACTTCGATGGGGCTCGACGGCCGCCAGGCGGCGTCCCGCTCCACCGAGCCAAGGGCGGCCGCCATGTCGCGGCGGATGCTCGCACGAACCCGGTCCGTGGGATAGAGGTCGCAGGTGGCCCAGCCGGTGCCGCGCTTGGTGGGTGTGGAGCCTGCCCCAGGGAAGAGCCTGGCAGCTTCCGCGCAGAGGGCCTCATCACCGGATACGTAGGCCAGCGGGACCCCGTAGGCTCCCGCATAGAGCGCCATCTGGCTCATCTCGCCGGCCTCCTGGCCGTTGATCAGGTACCGGCAGATATCTTTCGGCGACTGAGTATGGTCGAGGAAGCCGTGGACCGTGCCGGCCATGGCATGCTGCCCCAGCAGGGCGAAGGCGTGGACCTCCTCGTCCAGCCCTTCCCAGCGGAGCGGGTCGCGGCGGGCGATCCAGGTCTTCCGGGCACGGGGGTCCAGGGCGGCAGTGAAGCCCCGGTTACCGTTCCGTCCGTGCCCGTCCAGGATGCGGACCTCGGACGCACCTGCGTCGAAGGCGCCGGCTATCGCCGCATTGGCGTCGGCGGTGAGCTGGTCCAGGCCGTACCGGTAGACAGGCGAGCCGTCATCCGGGTCGTAGCACTGGTCCCAGTGATCGACACCTGCCAGGCCTTCCATGTCAGTGCAGATCCATACGATCATGGCGGGAGGGCGCCTCCTGGTCGTTCCGGCGCCGCCGATCCATCTCTGCCGGCGGACCGGGGTCGCTATTGACAAGCCGTGCGGCCTGATGTACTATAGCATAGGCAACCGTATACCGTACTCCTTTGCCTAGTGCCTGTGCGGTGATGGCCGCCGCCGGCGTATACCCCGAGACAGGGGCGCCGGCCGGCCGGAGGGTCCCGGATGGCAGCTAAGCTCGCCGACGTGGCGAAGCATGCCGGTGTATCGACCGCGACAGCATCACGCGTCCTCAACAACAGGATGGTGATGCCCATATCGGTCGCCACAATGGATCGCATAAAGCGGGCCGCCCGTGATCTGGACTACCGCCCCAATCCCATGGCTCGCGCCCTCCTCACCGGTCGGACCCACGCACTGGGCCTCTTCAGCCGCGAGATGGGCGACCCTCATTTTGTGCAGCTCCTTGAAGCGGCGGAGGCCGAGGCCCTGCAGCTCGGCTACCACCTTGTCGTGTCAAGCTCGCAGGAGGCAGTGGGCGGACCGGGCCGTGTGGACGGCTTGCTCGTCTTCGGCGCCCCCGAGCAGCAGGTCCGGGCCAGGCGACCTGACGGGTTCCCGGTCATCACGGTGAACAGCACCCTGGACCCGGAACGGGACACCATCGGTTGGAGCGACGCCGAGGGCATGTATTCAGCAGTGCGCCATCTGGCGGAGCTGGGGCACCGGCGGATCGCCGGGCTCTTCTGCTACGGTGAGGAACCGCATGCTGATACGCCGAAGCTGGTGGGCTTCCGTCGAGCCGTCGAGCAGTATGGGGTTGAGTGGCGGCCCTACTGGCGCGGCCGCGATCCCTTCGAGGTGCAGCAGACCAATCAGTTCGACAACGGCTACCTGGCGGCGCAGGACCTCCTGTCGGATTGGCGCGGCTTTACGGGCATCGTGGCCCGAAACGACTACATCGCACTGGGAGCGCTACGGGCTCTGCGGGAGGCGGGCAAGTCGGTGCCGGGCGAGGTCTCTGTGGTCGGTTATAACGACTCCATACTGGCTACCTGCGCGGACCCGCCGCTCACCTCGATCCGCACGCCTATCGCAGTGGCCGGCGCCATGGCGGTCCAGTTGCTGGTTCAGGCACTCAGCGGGGGCTCAGTCGAACATGGCTGTACCATGCTTCCCGTCTCGTTGACGGTTCGCGGTTCCACCGCGCGACCGGGCTCGAGCGAAGGTTAGGCGCGACAAGCAGATTGCGCGGTCAGGTCGGGCGGCTGCGTCCCACAGGACGGCCGGCCACCTGAACAGGGCGCCAAAAGGAGAACAGCGGCAATGACGCGAAAGGAGGGCGAGCTGGCAACGCGCTCAAAGTAAGCCATCAGGGGTTTAGAGTTAGGGATCGCGCGCGTGCAGGCAGCCGTCGAGGCGCCGCGCGGCGCACCCAGGCACTCACCCGGGCCACGCGGCCCCGGGCATGGTCACCAAAGGAGACGTCCCCGACATGAGCAATAGACGAGGCTTCACTCTGATCGAACTCCTCGTAGTGATAGCGATCATCGCTATCCTCGCGGCGATCCTGTTCCCAGTCTTCGCTCAGGCGCGCGCGAAGGCGCGGCAGACATCCTGCCTGTCCAACGTCAAGCAGTTGGGCACTGCCATCCGGA
Source organism: uncultured Chthonomonas sp. (assembly GCA_903885605.1). GTDB lineage: Bacteria > Armatimonadota > Chthonomonadetes > Chthonomonadales > CAJBBX01 > CAJBBX01. The sequence continues at coordinate 12,980 of CAISJD010000020.1, forward strand.
TGTACGTGCAGGACTACGACGAGATGTACCCGTTCGCGGCGAACCTTGAGTCGGGCTTTGCCGATGCCGACAAGTGGTACGGCACGCTCAAGATACAGCCCTACGTCAAGAGCGCCGCCATCCTGTTCTGCCCCTCCATGTCCAAGTTCACGCAGTACAACAAGCTCTGCACTTACTCCTACAACATTCATCTGGGGTACTTCTACTATCCCGCGGGAGGGGCGTACAGCTTCTACCAGGGCGCTACCGACTCCCAGATCAACTTCCCGGCCCAGACGGCGACCATCAACTGCGCCAAGCCGTCCTGGTACTACTACGATTCGCTCTACCACAGCATCTACGGCGAGTACTACGCCTTCATCAACGGCACCAGTGGCATGTACGACGTCGCCAGGTTCATCCTCGCGGACCCGAGCCTGTGGGACACGATCTTCATTCACAGCGGCGGCATCAACGTTGCCTACTGTGACGGTCATGCCAAGTTCAACAACGGCAAGTACCTCATCACCTATGCCGGCTACATGCAGTGGGACCTTACATATAAGTAGGGTACCAACCATGTAGCACGTGAGTTGCCGGCGCGGGCCTGGTGGTGCTGTGCACCCGTTGCAGCCCGGTCCGCGTCGGCGCCCAGGATATCCGGAGCCCGCGAGGGCGCCTGTGCAGCGCATGTGCGGAAGTCCGCCCGTCAGCGCGGCGCCGGCGACGCCGCGGAGCGTCGCACGCCTTCGTGACCTCGGCTCCGGCATACGATCGCCCTTTCCATCGCCCTTCGAACGTGACCAGGGCTTCTCGTCGCCGATAGGCGGTTTCACTACAATCAGTCATGTCTCAGGATAGGAGATTTCTATGGCGAACGTCGAGCGAGCGAAGTACGGGGCGGCGGCCTTTGCAGGCCTGACCGGCAAGCTCCCCGGCCCCTTCCCGCGCACCATCGGTCCGAACACCGCGGGCTACCTTCAGGAGGTCCTCGAGAGCGGCCTGAGCTGCGATATGATCGGCCGCTTTGAGCGTGCGTTTGCGGAGGAGCTCGGCGTCAAGCACTGCATCGCCGCGCCCGGATGCACACCCTCGCTGGCCATGCTGGCGTCGGCTCTGGAGTTCGATCATGCAGACGAGATCATCGTCAGCCCGATCACCGACTACGGCACCCTCCAGGGGCTCATCCGCGAGAACTACATCCCGGTGTTCGCCGACACGGCCCCCGGTAGCGTGAACATGAGCGCTGAGACCATCGCGGCCTGCATCACCGACCGGACACGGGCCATCATCTGCGTCCATAAGACCGGCATGATGAACGACATGGACCCGATCATGGAGCTCGCGGCGAAGCACAACCTGGTGGTCATCGAGGACTGTTGCCAGGCCGTCTTCTCTACCTACAAGGGCAGGCCGGCGGGCACCATCGGCCACGCGGCGGCCTTCTCCTTTGACTCCGAGAAGACCATGGGCTCCGACACCGGCGGCTGCATCGTCACCAACGACGACGACCTGGCCGAGCGGATGCGCTTCTACGGCCAGAGCCGCGGCGCCAAGATGCAGCCGCACTTCGGCCGCCTCCATGTCGTGCCGGGCTACGCCTTCCGCATGCCCTTGTGCACCGCGGCGGTGACGCTCGGGCAGCTGGAGATCGTCCACGAGAACGTGGCCCAGCGCGACAAGATGATCCGACTGCAGACCGAGCTCATGGCCCAGATCCCGGGCATCATTCCGCTGCCCATCCCGGACTACCAGGAGGTCTACTCCTGCTGGATGGTCTGCATCAACCTGGCGCCGGGCGCGTTCACATGCGGAGCCGAGGAGTTCGGCGACCAGCTCGCCGCAGAGGGCATCCCCGGCGCCGGCATCGGCAACTACTACCTCATGCCCGAGGCCCTCACATTCCTGAACGAGAACGCGCAGGCCGGCAAGTACCCCTACTCCAAGCCGCCGGCATCACGCGACTACCGCTATGACGAGACCACGTGCCCCACGGCCCACGACACACTCCAGAGCCTGGTCAGGTGGTCTACCTTCTGTGAGAAGTACGAGCCGGAGCACTGCCGGCTGGCAGCCGAGATCGTGCGCGTGGTGGCCGATCGGAACCGGAGCTGAAGCCCATGGCCTCAATGACCCTGCCCGTCACGTTCTACTGCGCGGTGCCCAGCAGTAACCCGCGCGGCCTCGTGACGGAGGATTGGGAGCTCGACCTGGCCAGAACGGCCTTCGTGGAGCTCCACGGATGGAACGTGGGCTGCCCTGGCGGCCCGCCCGTGCCCGAGGAGTACTGGGTGGACGTGGGCTCGCCGCAGAACCACGAGCTCGCCTGGAGGGTCATCGAGGACCACGCCGCGCCTGCGCTGGAGGCTGCTCGGAAGGCCGGCATGACGGTGGCCCATGTGCAGCCGGACAGCATCGCCAGGCTATACAAGGAGCTCCAACCGCCCATGCCCGAGGCGCCGCCGGTGGAGCCGTCGTGGGGCTGGGCGCCCGTCAGCTCCCATGCCTCCGACCGTGCGCAGCGAGTGCACGGCCAGGGGTTCATGAACTGGACAGGCTGGAAGGACCTCGACATCGCCGTTCCGCTCAAGCCGATCGACGGAGAGGTGATGCTGGTCACTACCGATCAGTTCGACGCCTGGCTCCGAAGCAAGGGGATCGATACACTGGTCTACATCGGCTTCTGCACCAACCTCTGCATCCTGGACTCGCCGGCCTCCATGAAACCCATGGCCGGCCGGGGGTACCGGTGCATCCTGCTGCGCGAGGCCACCCTGGCCGTTGAGTTCCCGGAGACGATCGAGCAGAGGGTCTGCACTCAGGTCGCCCTCCGCTACATCGAGTCCTGGGTGGGCTACACGGCCTCCACGGCGGACTTCGCGGCAGCCACGGCGAGCGTCCGATGAGTACGGGCGGCGGTCTCGCAAACCGACGGATGACACCGGAGGAGATCGCCGCCGTGCTGCTCCGCTACGGCATCAGCAGTGCCGCCGAGCCGCCCCGGCACGGCGGAGGCACCGCCAACTCCAATGCCGTCGTGCAGACTGACCGCGGCCCCCTGTTCGTGAAGCGCCGCAACCCCAGGTACTCCGCGGAGGGATGCGTCGCGTTCGACCACCGCCTCATGGAGTACCTGGCTCCACGTCGCGTGGGCACGCCGCTGGCGCTGGAGACGCTGGAAGGCGCCCGGTGGCTCCGCCTCGAGGGAGCCGTCTACGAGGTCTATCCGTGGGCGTCCGGTGAGCCCCATGATCGCCGCTCCGTGCAGCAAGTCGCGGCGGCGGGCCGGGCCCTGGCGGCGTACCACGAAGCCGTGCGCCACTTCCAGCCGCCGCCCGGCAAGGAGTGGCCTCGGTACCGGGACCCGGCCCTGATCCGCGACGGTCTGCACGAGGTCGAAGCCGAGGTGGCGGCGGCCCTGACCGCGCCCGATGCGCAGTACCTCCGCAGGCAGGTGGTTGCCGTCAGCCTCGGCCTGACCGACGAGAGGTACCACTCCCTGCCCAAGCTGGTAGTGCACGGCGACTACCATCCCGGCAACGTGCTGTATCAAGATGACGAAGTAGCCGGCATCTTCGACCTGGACTGGGCCACGGTCCAGCCGCGCGTTCTGGACCTGGCCGACGGCCTGATGCTCTTCGCCGGGGAGCGTGACGCGGAGATCGACGACGCCGATATCGTCTCCCTTACGCAGACGTGGCGCCCTTCGCACGAGCGCGGCCGGGCGTTCCTGGAGGCCTACCTGGAGCGCGAAGCCCTGACCGACGAGGAGATGCGCGCCCTGCCGCTCTTCGTCAGGGCGCTCTGGCTCTCGTGTCGGGTCGAGGGGATGGAGAAGGTGCCCGAGGGTGCGCGAGTGGCCTACCTGTTGGATGGGTTACTGGCTCCCCTTCGGGCGATGGACGCGGCGGAGGCACAGCCGTGAGTGGCGGGACGGAGCGGTCCTCGGCCGAGCCCGCATCGGCGTTCGGCGTCTACTCCCGGCAAGGCCTCACGCCGGGCCGGGCATCTGCGGCCATGCTCGTGGCGCTTGCAGTGATCCTCCTCACGGCGGTGGTGACCCGATACACTGAGATGGTCACGGGCAGGTACATAACGCAGGGCGTCCCCCCGGTTCCGGCATTCGCCGCCATCCTGCTCCTGTTGGCCCTCCGCGTCTCACTGCGCGTCGTGGCGCCCCGGCTGGCGCCGACCCGCGAGCAGATGCTCCTCGTCTACGTGATGGTCGGTATCGGCGTCATCCTCAGCGGGGCCTACCAGCTCCGGGCCTTCCTACCGCACCTGGTCTCCATGCAGTACCAGGGCAAGACCAACCCGGCCATGGCGGAGCACGCCCGGGCGCTTCCAGAGTGGTTCGCGCCGCGCGACCCCAAGGCGATCGAAGACTACTACAACGGCGCGCCGGACCATGCCGTGCCCTGGGGCGAGTGGGCTCGGCCTATCATCGTCTGGAGCTTCTTCCTCACCGCCGTGGCCGCAGCCGCCTTCTGCCTGGTGCTGCTGGTCCAGCGGCGCTGGATCCGCGAGGAGCGCCTCACCTTCCCGTTGCTGAACATCGCCCTGGCCATGTCGGCCGACGACTGGTCGCCCTACGGGCCCCGGACCGTACGGCGCGGCCTCTTCGCGCTCGGCTTCGCCGTGGCGGCCCTGTTCAACGGCTCCAATATCCTGCACGTGCTGGCTCCCTCCGTTCCGGCGCCGGGCTTCTACCTCCTGTTTTCGCCGTTCTTCGTTGACCGCCCCTGGACCCCCCTGGGCGCGGTTGGCATCTACTACATGCTGGAGGCCATCGGCATCGGTTACTTTGTGCCGCTGGATGTCACCTTCTCGACATGGTTCTTCTATCTCGCGAACCGCATCTTCGCCGTGGCGGGCACCGCTGCCGGCTACGACAAGCCCGGCTTCCCCTACACGCATGACCAGAGCGCCGGCGGCTACCTTGCGGTGGGGCTCCTGCTGGTCTGGGGCCTGCGGAAGCACGTGGGGCCCAGCCTGGCGGCCCTGGTCCGGCGCGGCCCGAAGACCGAGGATGAGCGCGCCGAAGGGATCGCCTGGCTGGGGCTCGGCGTCTCTACCCTCTTCATCCTGGCCTTCAGCCATCTGGCCGGCTTCTCCCTGTTGATCGCAATACCGTACTTCGCGGTCATCGCCCTCTTCGTGCTGGTCTACGCCCGCATCCGCGCCGAGACCGGTGTGCCCTTCGGCTTCATCTATCCGTTCACGCTGCCCAAGGAGATGATCATCAACGCCCTGGGCGCCGAGCGCACGCTGAGCCTGGCCGGCCACCGCTCGTTCGTGCTCTTCTCCAGCTTCGCCTGGATGGGCAGGCACCACCAGGTGATGGAGCAGGCGGCCTACCAGATGGACGGGGTCAAGCTGACGCACGAGGCCGGGATCCGACGCGCCACCTTCGTGACGGCCGTGGCCGTGGCATTCATCGTCGGCCTGGGCGCCGCCTTCTGGGTCCACCTGAGCGCCTACTACGACGTGGGCTCCAACATGGCGGGCGGGGGCGGGGGCGGGGGCGAGTGGCGCGCCGTGGTGGCGGCGCAGGAGTACCAACAGATGGCCGGCCGCATGACCGCCGCTCCGCCGCAGGACGTGCCGCGGCTCCAGGCGCTAGGAGGCGGCTTCGCCTTCACCAGCGCCCTCTACTGGCTCCGGTTGCGGTGGCTCAGCTCGCCTTTCCATCCGCTGGGCTTCATCCTGGCCACCGCGTACGGCGAGTCGGGCAACCCGATGTGGTTCCCGCTGCTTGTGGCCTGGTTCGTCAAGGCTAGCCTTCTGCGCATCGGCGGCCTCACCTTCTACCGTCGGGGCATGCCCTTCTTCCTCGGCCTGGCCATGGGCCACTTCTTCATGGCAGGGGTCTTCTGGCCGGTGCTGAGCCTGTTCCTCGCGCCTGAAGCCAGCCGGGCCTATCCTCTCTACTTTGGAGGTTAGCGATGTCACTCAGGATCTGCGACTGGAAGTACGGCAAGCGGTGGGTCTACTCGGTGACCTACGATGAGGCGCTGGAGGAGCTGCACCGGTTCGCCGTGCCGCACCACGAGGAACTCGGTATCCCAGGCCACGTGGAAGCCGTCGCCGGCCACATCGGCAAGGTAAGGCAGCTGGGCTCCTCCAGCTACAACGGCTACCACCACATGGGCCCCGACGGCCTCCGGGACCTGATCGCCCGTGGATGGGGGGTCGGCAACCACACATGGGACCACGAACTGGTCCGGCCGGACACGGTCGGCCGGGACATCGGCGAGGCCAAGAGGGTGCTTGAGGATGCCTGCGGAGCCCCGGTTCCACTCTACTGCGCCTCCGGCGACAACTCCAACATGTCGGACCACGTCCTGGCGGCCTGCCGGAAGTATGGGTATCTCGGCGCCATGAGCATCACGGATGCGCTGAACCTCCCCGGCGATGAGCTCTTCTGGCTGAACCGCACCGCCCTGCACGAGCAGTACTACGGGCCATTCTTCAGCGACTACGACCCCTACCGCAACATCCGCTACGCCCAGGAGCGCGGCGGCTGGATCATCGACTACTGCCACTGCCCGCTGGAGCAGGCCGTGCACCCGAACAAGGACTGCTCGGAGGCCCACCTGCGGCTTCGGTTTGAGACGGTGCTGGCGGAGGGAGGTGACGCTGTCTGGTGCGCCAACCCGAACGAGGTCGCCTACTACCACGCGACGCGGCGGCATACGCACGTGGAGGCCCTCCGCGAAACGGGCTTGGAGCGGGTCTACGTGCTGCGGTTCGGCGGTATGCCCGATGCCGCAGTCTGTCGCGCCTTGACGCTGGAGGTCGATGCACCGGCCGCCTGGTGCCGGGAGGCCGCCGTCTGGGTGGATGGGGCCCGGCGAAACGCCGAGCTCGTGCGGCCGCGCCTGCTGCGGATCACCGTGGACGCGGCCGACGGAATGGAGATTGCCGTTCGGGCCCCTGGTAAGGAGCATGCGGAATGAAGATAGGGATTGTCGACCTTGATACGTCGCATCCGCAGAACTGGATACCGATTGAGCGGGAGTTGGGGCACGATGTGGTAGGCGTCTGGGATGGCGGCTCAGTCCATCCGAGGAGCTACGTCGACCAGTTCGCCCGCGACAAGGGCCTCGGGCCCGTCTACGGTTCGCTGGAGGAGCTCGCTCGTGATGTGGATGCTGCGATCATCCACGGCTGCGATTGGGATACCCATGTGGCCAAGGCGAGACCGTTCATCGAGGCAGGCAAGGGCGTCCTGCTGGACAAGCCCATGGCCGGATGCCTGCGCGACATCCGGCAGTTGCAGGCGTGGGTAGACGGCGGGGCCCGGATCACCGGCGGCTCGTCGCTCCGCTTCTGCGTCGAGACCCGCGAGTGGATGGGGCAGCCGTTGGAGGAGCGAGGCACGCCGCATACGGCCCTCTGCGGCTGCGCGGTGGACGAGTTCAACTACGGCATCCACGCCTACGCCCTCCTGAACGGCATCCTCGGGCCCGGGGCCCGCTCCGTCCGGCATCTTGGGGGTAGCCTCCAGAGGCGAGCGCTGGTCCGGTGGGAGGACGGGCGAACGGGCGTCGTCGTCATGGGTGCGGCGGCCGCCTACCACCCGTTCCACGCCACCGTGGTCACCGATCGAACCGTCGCCCACTACCAGCCGGACGCAGGCAAGCTCTACCGTGCGCTGCTTGAGTCGGTTCTTCCGTATCTGGAGGGCTCGGAGCCGCCGCCCATGCCCTTTGCCGCGCTGGTCGAGCCTGAGCTGGCCGCCATCGCCGCGATGCAGTCGTGGACCGAGGGTGGGCGCGAAGTGCGGCTGGATGCCCTTGGCGAGGGTGGCTACGACGGCGCCGGGTTCGCACAGGGCTACCGCCTCATGAGGTACCCCGAGGGCGCCTCGGCATGAAGGTCCGCGTCCTCGATGCCGATGTCTCGTTCCTGACACAGCCGTTCGACGTGCCCCTGCACATCAGCACGGGGGTCATCTCGGTCATCACCGAGGCGAGGGCCACGGTGCGCGTCAGCGTGGACGGCCGTCGGTCTGAGGGCCGGGGCTCCATCTACCTGAGCGACCTCTGGGCTTGGCCCGATCCCACGCGTTCGCACGAGGAACGCGACGCGGCCATGCGCCGCTTCTGCGAGCAGATCGCACGCGACCTGGATGACCTGTGCGGGGGCGAAGCGGCGCACCCGCTGGAGCTAGGCCTCCGGCTGGACGGTGCAGTCCATACGGCGAGCCTCGAGCCCGACCAGCCCGCCCTCGCTCGCTCCAATTGCGCCTGCGCCTTTGACGCCGCCATCCACGACGCCGCGGGCCTCGCGCTCGGTGTATCGGCGTTCGACCTCTACTCGGAACCCGCGCCCGCACCGTCGGCCGACGCGCTGTTCCCAGCGTGCGGCGCGATCCAGGCAGTCGGCAAGCTGATGCGCAATCCCAACCCCTGCTCCGACGCCTGGCTGGTGGTGAACCAGGACGAGGGGTTCGAGGAGGCCGTGCGGCCCTGGGTCCACCAGCGCGGCTACCGGTGCTTCAAGCTGAAGCTGCTGGCCCGCGACAACCAGGCCGATGCCGCGCACACCGCTGCGGTCTTTCGAGCCGTCAGCGAGATGGGGGCCAGGGCGCCCCGCCTCATGGCGGACACCAACTGCGCCAACCCGGACGCTGCCTCCGTGCTCGACTACCTTGAGCGGCTGCAGGCCCTGGACCCCATGGCCTTCCGCGCGCTCGAGTACCTGGAGCAGCCCACCCCGCGGGACATCGCCGCGTCACCCAACGACTGGCGCCCGGTCACACGTGTGAAGCCCGTCTTCCTGGACGAAGGGCTGACCGATCTCTCCCTCATGGAGATCGCCATGGACCAGGGTTGGAGCGGCTTCGCCCTCAAGACATGCAAGGGCCACAGCTTCTCGCTGGTGGCGGCCGCATGGGCGCGCCGGCGCCATATGGGGCTGACGCTGCAGGACCTGACCAACCCGGGGCTCTCGGCGATCCACGGGCTGCTGTTCGCCGGCCATGTGGCCACGCTGAACGGCGTGGAGCTCAACTCGCCGCAGTTCACCCCGGCCGCCAACCGCGAATGGCTGCCTCGCCTTGGCGGCCTCTTCTCGCCCACCGACGGCAGGCATCGGCTTCCCGGGCCCATACCTCCGGGACTGGGCTCCATGCTCTGAGCCCTCGGGCATTCCAATCAGCGGGGCGCAGAGCGGCGCCTGGATGAACGGAGCGTCAAGTTGTCTACGAAATCAGCCATATCAGACCATTCGCCTCTGGAAGGCCTCGTCTGCAGCCGAGAGCCCGAGACCCGTAGCCGGGCACTGATGGAGCGTGCGGGACGCCACCTGGGACTGAGCGACGCCACCATAGCCGAGCTCGTGAGCCCGCAAGAAGTCAGGGCTTTCCGCATCCCCTGCAAGATACTCGGCAAGGTTATCGTCCTGTGGGGCGTGCTCGCCCTGCACAACAACGCGCGAGGGCCCTTTAAGGGCGGCATACGCCTCGCATCGGATGTGTCTCTCTGGGAGACGGTCGAGCTAGCCCGGTTGATGACCCTGAAGACGGCCGCGGTGGACATCGAGTTCGGCGGCGGAAAGACCGGCATTCGGGTGGACATGGCCGAGATGTACCGCGTCTTCGGGCGTACGCCCATCGACAGGGACTTCGAGAAGATCATCAGCCTGGATGCCGTGGAGTACTACGCCAAGGCCGTGGGCAGCCTCTTCTCTGAGCACCACTACGTGCCGGCTCCCGACATGGGCACCGGACCGGACGAGATGGCCTTCATCTACAACGAGACGCAGGACTCGGCCTCAGTCACGGGCAAGCCCGAGGGCACGCCGGGCTGGCAACCGGGACGGCGCGAGGCTACCGGCTTCGGCGTCAGCTACGTGACGCTCCGCCTTCTGGAGGACCGCCTGAACGTGCCGGCCAGGCGGGCCGCCGTGGCCATCCAGGGCTTCGGCAACGTGGGAAGCTACGCCGCCAGGTATCTCGCCGAGGCCGGCGTTCGAGTGGTCGGCGTGACCGATTCCTATGGCGGAACGTGCAGGACGGCGGGGCTGGACATCGACGCGCTGGTGGCGCACGTCGAGCGTGAGGGCACGGTTCGGGGCTTCGCCGGAGGCGACCCGCTCCTGAACGACCAGATATTCGCGCTGGACGTGGACGTGCTGATCCCTGCGGCCACGGGGCACGTCATCACGGATAGGAATGCCGGCGGTATCCGCGCCAGGGCCGTGGTGGAGGGAGCCAACATGCCCACGACCATGGAAGCCATGGATATCCTCACCCGCCGGGGTATCGTCGTGATGCCCGACATCGTGGCCAACTCAGGCGGCGTCATCGCCTCCATGGAGGAGTATGCACGCTCGCTGAGCGCCGCAAAGATGCCGCAGGAACGCATGTTCCAGACAATCCGCGACCTGCTCTCGACCGCCATGGACGTCACGGCCGCGAGGAGCGACGAACTGAAGGTGACGCTGACGGAGGCTGCCGTGGGCATCGCCATTGAGCGTGTGTATGACGCCATGCGCGGACGCAGGATGATCTAGCGCCGACACACGGGGGCCCTGCCTGCGCCCCACAGATGGTGCCGGCACTCTCACAAGCACATCAAGGAGCGCACATGGGCAGGTTCATCCGGCTGTCGTTCCCCGCCGAGGGCGCGGCGGCCGTTGCAGAGCTACTGGAGCAAGCCGCCCCCAGGACTTCGGAGGCGGTCTGGAGTGCGCTACCGGTGGCCGGCATGGCGCACCACGCCGTCTACTCGGGTAGCGAGGGTGTCTTGCTGCTGCCGGAGGTGCTGCGCATCGACCCTGAGAACGCCACCAGCGATGTCAGCACCGGCGACGTGGCGTTCACCTGGTTTGCCGCCGGATCGGCCTACGGCGTCGATGCCGACTTCGCCGAGATCTGCTGGTTCTACGCCGAGGACGCGCGCCCCTCCATGCATGGCGGTGCGGCTCCCGTGAGCCTCTTTGCCCGGATCGTCGGCGACGCCGCCGCGTTCTACGCGGTCTGCCGCAGGATGAGGCGCGAGGGGATCAAGCCGCTGGCGGTGGAGCGCCTGCCGGCCGAGCCTGTGGCAGGCTCCGCGGCCGGCGAGCATTCGGTGGTGTGCCGCGATGCACGCTTCTGCTGCGCCTGCCCCTCGCTTGTCCGCTCCGGCTCTGAACTGGTGGTGGCCTTCGTGCAGCATACACCCCATCTCGGCGGCGGCCACGCCGACCCGCGCGGCCTGCCGGTACTGGTGCGGAGCCCCGATGAGGGCCGGACCTGGTCGCCGGCGCCGGAGCCGCTCGACGGCTACCGGTTCTGGGGCGCCGATCGCGTCGAGCTGGCCGGCGGCGCCGATGGATCCCTCTCCGCCACGGTCTGGATGCCCGTGTACGCTGCCGGCGGTCCTGAACCGGGGCGGCGCACCTCGGGTGGGCGCATCGTCTACCTGGGGTCGAGGGACGGCGGCAGGAGTTGGGCCGAGGCGGCGCAGGCCGGTCCACTGCGCGGCGAGCTGCAGTTGCCCGGCGGCCGCGCCTGGGCGGCCCATGCGACGCGGGAGGCCGTCCCGGTGATCGCCGGCAGGACCAGCCATCCCGATGGCTCCGTGGTCGAGGCCGCGGTGCGCGATTTCGGCCTGGCCGACATGGGCTCGCCCAGTGCGGCGCTGCTCGGCGATGGGCGGATCCTCTGCGTCTACGATGGAGTGGACGGCGGGCCCGGCTGGACCGCGGGCGCCGGCGTGCGCGGCATCCACGCCACCCGGGTCACGCCCGCAGCGTAAGGTGATGGTGATACCCACGAGGGCATAGCGTCAGGGCCATGGACGGCCGAGGAGGCCACAGACATGCGGTGTTGCGGCAAGGGGCGGGTTGCGGCCGGTATCGGCGGAGTTGTGGCGGCCCTGTTCGCCATCGTGTGGCGCGCCGTGCCTGCCGCGGCGGACGGGCAGCCCGTGGGCGACTGGCCGACGCTTCGGCAGAACCAGCAGCTGACCGGGCTCCAGCCGATGCCGGGCGCCATGCGGACCGCACCGAAGCCTGTTGCCAGGCTCTCCTTCGGCAAGGGGATCGGCATGCTCACGCCGTTCGCCTCCAGGGCCGGCGGCCCGGTTGACCGCGTGCTCGGTATCGCATCCGGCGCGGCCCGCTGCTACACGCCGGCGGGCAAGCTGCTCTGGAGCACCCACCCCGTCGGGCTAAACCTGGATTCGCTCGTGACCGCCGAGGACCTGGACGGCGACGGCGAGGCAGAGCTGGCCATCATGGCCGGACGTCCCACCCAGCCGCTGGGCGCCGCCGTGCTGCTGAATGCCTCCAACGGGAAGCTCCGGTGGCGCTACGACGTGGAACCCATGTCCTACGACTGGAAGCTGCTGGCGGGGGCCTACGTACCGAACATGCCCAACAAGCAGCTCGTCGTCGTCATGCATGGCTACCCGCCTGACCCGAAGAACGGCTACATCGTCCTCTTCCGCTTCGAGGCCGCCGGGCAGGCCCCAAAGCAGCTCTGGCGCTTCGACTTCGACCACTACACCTGCTTCCCGAACATCATGCAGGCCGATGTGAACGGCGACGGCGACCTGGAGCTCTGCGTGGAGACGCACAGCCGGATGTGGGTGATGGAGGCGCGCACAGGGAGGGTGCTCCAGTATATCAAGTGGGAGGTCGCGCCGGCCACCGACCGCAGCTACGGGCTGGTGCGTTTCCAGGATTTGAACGGCGACGGCCTGCCCGAGTTCATCTGCATCGGCGACTTCTCCACGCACCACGAGGTGCTGGCCAACGAGAAGGGCCGCTTCCGCCTGGCCTGGGTCCACGCCTGGCCGGAGTCGGTGACCACAAGGACCATCGCCACCAACTGGCCCGATCCGCCCATCGCCGATATCGACGGCGACGGGCGGCTCGACATGGTGGTGAGCATGTACAAGGCCGAGGGCGAACCAAGCTGGGCCATCCGCTTCTACGATGCCATGACGGGCGTCCTGAAGGCCGTCTGCCCGGGACGCGTGGCCGTCCAGGCGGTGGACATGGATGGCGACGGCCGGGCCGAGCTACTGGCCGACATCACCGGTGACCCGAACCGCCGCGAGGTCGCCGGCGCCTGCCTGCTGAAGTGGGACGGGCAGGGGCTCAAGCCGGTCTGGTCCGGCCCGGGCGCCCGGTCTGTGGCGCCTCCGGCACCATCGGAGCAGGCAGCCGCCAAAGTGCGGCCCGACGCGCACGTCGCCACGCCGGACGGACGCATGCGCCTGACCTGGGAATCCGGCGCCGTCGGCGTTGCCCCGGACCCGGAGAAGCCGGCACCGGGGTTCGACTTCTCGCATATACCAGCCGACGTAGGCTTCTTCCCCGCGCCGCCGCTGGTCGCCGACATGGACGGCGACGGCGTGAACGAGCTGATCCACGATCACAACGGCAAGGTTGCCGTCTATCGCCTGCAGGGCAAAGCCGGTTTCCACAAGGTCGCCGAGTACGCCTCTGATGCCGCGCCGGCCGTGGCGGATGTCGATGGCGACGGCAGGCAGGAGCTGATCATCGGCTCGGCGTCGGCGTCGGCGGACACCGTGGTCAGGGCCTTGCGCCTGGGCCCACCGGACACCGTGGTCTGGGAGGCCACGCTCCCTCGCCCGGATCGGCCGGGCCTCCCCTTCGGCAAGCCGCTCTACCTCCAGACCGGCCGCTTCCTCGGCCGCGCGGGTCAGGACGTGTACGTCTATGTAGGAACGCCCGTGGTCCGCAGCCTGATGCTGGACGGCGGCACCGGTCGGCCCGTTTGGGAAGTGGACAAGCTGCCGAAACTCGAGCGCTACATGGCGCCCACTAAGAACCTCGCAGCGGTGTGGGACGTAGACGGAGACGGCAAGGACGACCTGGTCTTCACATGCCCGGACTACTACTGCGTGGCGTCAGGACCTACGGGCGCCCTGATCGTGGGCCCCGCGTTCCCGCCGGACACGTTCAAACAGGCCAGCCAGGGCCTCTACACACGGCCGGTAGTACTCCAGCGCACCGGCCGTGAAGCCGCCGTCTGCCTCACATCGGGCCACTACTTCCAGGCAGCGATGAGCTCCAGGGCCGTGGCGATCTGGTACAAGCTGCCGGCCACAGGGCAGGCGCCCTCCGGCTCCGAGGGGTTCGTGAAGCGTACCGACGGCTCGTGGCTCATGGGGTTCGGCAGGCAGGACGGCAGGTTCGCCTGTGTGGAGGTCGACACCGGCAAGGCGCTCTGGGAGGCGCCCATCCAGGCCACCGTCAGCGAGACGACATCCTGCGACGTGGACGGAGACGGCCGCGCCGAGTTCGTTTTCGGAACGAGCCACGGCGAAGTGGTCTGCCTTCGGCCTGGACCGCGGGGTGCGGAGACCGTCTGGCGCGTCCGGACCGGAGGATGGACCGGCGCGCCGGTCATCGCCGACATTGACGGCGACCGTCTGCCCGAGATCATCGTCCCGGTCAGCGACGGTACGCTCACAGTCCTCAAGGGAGCGACGGGCAGGCCGGCCCAGCGTAGCCGCTAGGCCGGCCATGCGCCCGACGGGCTGCCTACTTACCCTTGACCGGCGGTGTCGGGACCTTTGCGCCGGGACCGCCGCTGGAGGGCGCCGCCACGGGGTTCGGGCCGGGCGGCGGCTTGGGCGGCGGAATATCGCTGAGATCCGGAGGCCTGTTGCAACCGGCCAGCGCGATGGCTGTCAGGCCGACGATCGTCATGGAGACCTTGGCTTTCATCGGAAGCTCCTTGTTAGTAGCGGTGCGATGCCGGCTTGAGTATAGCCCGTGGGCGCGTTCGCCTAACCGGCCCACGTCAACATGATCTCCCGGTAGATTTGCGCACAGGCTACGACCTCGGTCAGGCTCACCCGCTCGTCCACCGCGTGTGCGTAGGAGATATCGCCGGGCCCCAGCACCAGGGCCGGCGCACGGTCGGACAGCCAGGAGGCGTCGGTACCGTAGGGCTCGCCGCAGAGGTTCGCCTGCGAGCCGGCGATCTTCCGGCAGATCTCCAGCACATGGAGGCTGAAGGGATGGTCGACGGGCGTGTCCAGCGGCGGCGTCATGATCTGCAGGTCGCTATGGCTCAGTTCGAGGCCCAGGCCCGCCACACGGTCTATCAGCGCATCGCGCGCCGCCAGGGGATGCATCCCCGGGGTGACACGGAAGTCCACTGAGATCGTGCACTCGTCGGGCACGGCATTGCGCGTTCGCCCGCCGCGGATCATGCTCACTGTGATGGCTGGACCGGTCATCAGAGGGTTTCTGTAGCGGGACCGGATCTCCTCCTGGTATACGCCCAGATCGCGGATGAGGTCCATGGCGCCGAGTATCGCGTTGACGCCCAGCTCGGGCCGGGACGTGTGGGCGCTCCGGCCATGCACCGTGATGTCCCACCTGGCCGTGCCTTTGTGCTGCACTACCGGCATGAGCCGCGTGGGCTCGCCGAAGATGCCCGCCGCAACGTCGATATTGCCGGCGCGGAAGTGCTTGATGCCCGTCTGGGCGTACTCCTCGTCGCCGGCTGCCAGGAGCACGATGGGCGCCGCAGCCGGAAGGCCGCGCTCCAGCAGGTCCAGGGCCGCCATGATCATGGCGGTCAGTGAGGCCTTGTCGTCGCACGAGCCCCGGCCATAGAGCAGGTCTCCCTCGACCCGAGGGAGGAACGCGCGGTCGAGCCACTCATCGGCCGGCACCGTGTCGACATGGCTCTCGAAGAGCAGGCAGCCCGCCTTTGAGCGGCCCGGCAGCGTCACCGCCAGGTTTTCGTGCATGGGGCTCACGGCCTGCCGCTCGATGCTGACGGCATACGGCGCGAAGAGCCCCGCGATGGTGTCGTTGGCGGCCCGTTCCACAGGCTGCGTGCCCGTCCACGGCCGACCCACGGGGTTCACCGTCGGGATCGCCACCAGATCGCCGAGGATGCGCTCGGCGGCCTGCACGGTCATGTAATCGGTCATGCCTCCACCGCCTTGCGCACCCTGTCCAGCGCTTCGTCGATGACGGCGGCGTCCTGGTGGCGGCTGGTCACGAACCGGAAGTGGCCCGGCGGCCGCCCGCTGGCCAGCACGCCGGCCGCCTTCAGCTTGTCGAGCAGGGCGCTTGTGGAGAGGCCCGTGCCGGTATGCTCCACGTAGACCATGTTGGTCTCTACCGTCTCCATCTCCACGCTGAGGCCGGGGATCTCGTTGAGCCCGCGGGCCAGTCGCTGCGCGGTCGCGTGGTCGTCGGCCAGCCGGTCCACCATGCTCTCCAGGGCCACGATGCCGGCGGCCGCGATGATGCCCGCCTGCCGCATGCCGCCGCCCAGCCGCTTCCGGGCGGCGTCGGCCTTCAGGATGAACTCCTTGCTGCCGACGATCATCGATCCCAGCGGGCAGCTCAAGCCCTTGGAGAGGCAGAACATCAGGGAGTCCACATCCTCGGCGTAGGCCGAGGCGCGCACGCCTGCGGCGATGGCAGCGTTGAAGATGCGAGCCCCATCCAGGTGCACGGCGAGCCCCTTCGAGTGCGCCGTGCGGCACAGCTCCCGGTGGAGCTCCAGGGGCGTGACGCGGCCGCCGCTACGGTTGTGCGTGTTCTCCAGGCAGAGCAGGCGCGGTACCGGGTAGTGGAGGTTGCGTGGCCGCACCGCCGCGGCCACGTCGTCGGGGTCCAGCCTGCCGCCCCGGCTCTGGACGGGCATGGGCATCAGGCCCGCGACATTGGCCAGCCCGCCGACCTCGTAGTAGAAGATGTGCGACTCAGGATCGATGATCACCTCGTCGCCGGGCGCCGCGTGGGCCATCAGGCACGCCAGGTTGGCCATGTTGCCGCTGATGACCAGCAGGGCCGCCTCTTTGCCCAGCATATCGGCAGCCAGCCGCTCGAGCCGATGGACGGTCGGGTCCTCGTCGTATGTGTCGTCACCCAGCGGGGCCGATGCTATGGCGTCCAGCATCGCCTGCGTGGGCAGGGTCTGGGTATCGCTCCTCAGGTTGATGAGTTCCATGGTTCTCCTCTGGCGGATGCCTCTGCCAGGTCCGTCAGCCGGCCGATGAAGCCGAGCCGCATCCTGACGAGGCACGCATACTCGTGGTCGCGCTCAGGCGCCAGTCCAGCGATGACGGCCAGCCGCTGGCGCAGGTCCTCCAGTTGCCTGGCGACGCAGAACAGCGGCGCCAGCGCCAGTTCGCCCTCCGTCACTGCCGGTTGCGCCCCGTCGACGTACCCGGCGAGGTAGTCCCTGAGCTCCTGGACACTGGCCGTGTGGAGGTGCGGCTGGTCCCACGGCGCCCGGAACAGGACATCGCCCAGAGCGTCGTACAGCCTGTACCCGTAGTGTGTGCAATCCCAGTCGATCAGCGCGAAGGTGGGGTCGCCCGGCTGGAACACCATGTTCACCGGCGAGATGTCGCCGTGGACGACCCGGCGTCGAAGTCCGAGGCCCGGCAGCCGCCCTGCGGCTGAGGCCACGAGGCCGAACGCCTGCCGCACACGGGCATCGGCTGCCATCAGGGCGGCGCGGGTCTCGGCCGCGGGCAGCCGCTCCGAGCGCGCAAGGGCCAGCATTCGCGCTCGCCAGTCGCGCTCGGCCGCCGCGAGCTTGTCGAACTGGATGGGCGGTAGCGACGTCCGGAGGCGCGGATCGCCGGCGGGACGGGCGGCGGCCAGCACGTTGTGGACGCGGGCGACCTGCGCTCCCAGGCGGCGGAGCGTCGTGGCGTCCTTGGCGGCGCACCAGGCCCCCCACTCAGCCACATGCCCTTCTGAGTACTCATACAAGGCCCAGAGGCCGTCCTCAGTACGCACTGACCAGCCGCCGTCCGCGGCGCGTACCACCCTGGGGCACCGGATGCCGGCGTCCGCGGCAATCGCGATGGCCTCCGCCTGGAACCTGAATGCGCTTGTGGTGCGGCGAAAGGCCTGGCGGCGGAGGACGTACCTGCCGTCCTCGGTCAGCAGTAGCGCCGGCCGCTCGAACATGCCGCCTTGCAGCGCCGAGCAGTCCAGCACCCTGCCGATGGCGTAACGGTCGGCCACAAGCGCACACGGTCGCGGTATCGATCGGGCATTGGCATGCACGGATGCTATTGTACATCCCATCGGTCGGCCGCATACCGGCAAGACGAACACGGCTTCACCGAACACACCAGCCGTCAGGCCCTGTACTCCGGACTGGCATCTATGGGGAAGCCATCCACGGTGTCCGTGCGTCCCACTCGCGGATGCGGCGCTCGAGCTCGGCCTGCTCGGCCGAGCGGGCGGGGTCGCCTGCCAGGTTCCGCATCTCGTAGGGGTCCGCGTCGAGGTCGTAGATCTGCGTGGCGGCCTCGGCCAGGCGGCGCTCGCCGTCGAAGGGGATGAAGGCCATGCGCTCCGCGGTGCGGACGGCCACGCCGTGGCCCATCTCCACGATGCCCGCCTCGGGGCCGGTTGCTTCGGCGTCGCCGCGAAGCGCCGGGGCCAGGCTCGCTCCGTGCATATGCGGCGGAGGCGCCAGGCCGGATAGCTCCAGCAGCGTGGGCGCCAGGTCGACCAGCGAAGCGACGCCCGCGCCCGCCACTTCACCGGCGGGGAGGCGACCGGGCCACCGCGCCAGGAGGGGCACGCGGATCGACTCCTCGTTGGGCGTCCCCTTCTGCACCAGGCCGTGGCTGCCGAGGTTGTCTCCGTGGTCCGAGGTGACCATGACGATCGTCTCATCCGCCAGCCCGACCTCGTCCAGCGCGGCGAGCATGCGGCCCAGGGCGTCGTCGGCCCAGGTGGTGGCGCCGTAGTAGAGGGCGATAATGTCGCGGAGTCCGTAGCCCTCGGGCAGCTCCTCGGTATAGGGCAGGTGGAAGCTGTAGTGCCGGAAGTCCCAGCGGTAGACCTTGAAGTGGGTCTCCTGATGGTCCAGGCGGCGCTCGGGGGTGGCGTTGGGGCGCACCGGCGCCGCCTCCGGCCGGTACATCGAAGTGTAGGCGTCCGGCGCGTCGCTCATGGGGCAGTGGGGCGGCGAGATATTGGCGTAGAGGAAGAAGGGCTCCGCCTCGGCCGCGCGCCGGCGGAGGAAGCGGCCCACGCGCTCGACCTCGAAGTCGAGGCTGTAGCCCGGCGGCACGAACTCCGGCCCTCCGTTCTCGGTATAGCTCTGGCCCGTATGGCAGTGGTGGACGCGCGGGATGACGTACTCATCGAACCCCACATCCTGCGGCCAGGAGTGGATATGCCACTTGCCGATGGCGGCCGTGTGGTAGCCCTGCGCCCGGAGCAGCTCGGGCAGCGTGGTGTCGGGCAGGTGCGGACGCCCGGCGAAGGGGTACTCCGGCATGGCGCAGTCGCCGCCGATGGTCTGGAAGTTGACATTGGAGACGCCGCCGGTGCAGGTCCGGTTGTATTGGCCGGAGAGGAGCGCCGACCGGGCGGCCATGCAGACCGGGTAGTTGGTCACGGCCGTCTGCCAGCGCACGCCCTCGCGGGCCAGGCGGTCGAGGGCCGGCGTGCGGATGACCGGATTCCCGTAGCAGCCCACCTCGAAGGCGCGGAGCTGGTCGAAGGTGCAAAGGATGATGTTGGGCCTGCGCGGCATGGTCGGCCTCCTCGGCGACGGCTGGGCGTCGCTCATATCCAGAATGCGTAGGTATTCATATTCAGAAGTGCGCCCGCCACCTGCCACCCGGCGCCGACGACGAACTCGCCCAGGATGAGCCCCATGAAGAAGGGCAGCGTCCGGCGGTAGATGCGCAGTCCGCCCCAGCGCAGGATGGCGCCTTTCAGGACTGTGGCGATGAGCAGCGGGAACCAGAAGAGGTTGATGGCCCACCATCCGCTGACGGCGTAGCCCACGGGATGGAGCGGGAACCAGAACCAGCGTGCGCGGGCCGAGAGCAGCGTCAGTGCCAGCCCGGCCCCGGCGCCCATGGCCCACCGCTGGGCCGCCACCGGGGGCGCGGGGCTGCCGTTCCAGGTCTGGAGCCGCAGCAGCGCCTCGTGGGCGAAGGAGGGCGACGGCCCCATGAGCCTCGGCGAGCCCAGCGTGTAGCCGAGGTGGAGGACCGAGACCATGGCGCAGGCCGCGCCGAGGAGGGCCGCCGCCAGCAGCAGCGGCCAGAGCCTCCGCTGCTCCATGCCCACCACGGAGGCGGCCTTGAGCGCCTCGGCCTGCGCGGGCATGGGGTGGCTGCGGCAGCTCTCGCGGTTCACCCAGACGAACATGGTGATGGCCCCGCGCGTGCTGGGCGGGAGCGCCCCTCCGCCCACGGTGTAGCTCAGCAGCATGTCGGGGCCGGAGCCGTACATATCGTGCGCCGGCGGGCCCAGTTCGGCCCGGACCCGTGCCAGGTAGAACGAGAGCGCCAGGTAGACCGCCACGAAGAAGGCCGCCACCCATGGCGCCATGCCCGCGGCCCAGCAGAAGAGGACCATGGCCGAGGCCGACGCCAGCGTCAGCGCCATGGCGGTTCGCATGCCCATGGCCTCGCCGGGCGCTTCCGGCTCGCGGCCCAGGGCCTGCCGCCAGAGCAGCCGCCCGTGGTGCCTCCCGGCCCAGAGCGCGAAGGCGAGCGTGGCCATCCAGACGCCCGCCACCTGCTCGGTGGAGTAGGGGCCGTCGAAGGAGGCGCGCATGCAGGTGGGATCCAGCGCGTAGGCCACCACGAAGACGCGCTCGGCCTTCCATACGAGGTAGAAGAACCAGCAGGAGAAGACCAGGTCCAGCGGAATGAGGAAGCCGAGGCCGATGGCGAACGGGTAGAGCGTGATGGGCATCCAACCCACGCCGTTCCAGGGCGGCGACACCAGCACGTCGCCCAGCGACATGAGGATCTTGCAGTTGATCTCCGGAGCCGCGGGGTAGAGGTGGTGGATGCCGTTCAGCAGGTCGATGCCTCCGGCCACGGCGAAGCCGAGCCAGAGCATGGGTTGCGCCAGGAAGGGCGGGTCCATGCGGGTTAGCTCGATGGGCAGCGTGATGATCGGGTAGTTGAGCCGCTCGGCGTCGACCCACTGCCGGCGGGCCAGCACGTTCAGCGAGAACATGGCCGTCAGCGCCGCGGCGATGAAGAGCATCCAGGCCCCGAGGGGCCGCACCCACGCCGCCAGCACGCCAGGGGTGAGCAGGCTAGCCGATCCCTCGTAGAAGCCCTTGAGGAGCTCCTTGTCCTTCACGGCCAGCCAGGAGGGGAGCAGCGGGACGATCTTCTCGGCCCATCCGTTCTCCGGCGTGGCCATGTAGGTGGCGCGGCCCATGACGCAGATGAGCGTCTGCAGCACGTCGGTGCCGGCCAGCGCGGAGCCCACGGAGAGGATGGTGTAGATGGTGAGCAGCTCGCCGCGGCCCAGCTCGCGGCCGGGGAAGCGCTGGCGCGCCGCCATGTTCAGCAGGACCAGCACGAAGAGGGTGGAGACGGCCGTGAAGAGCAGCGTCATCACGGTGGGCCAGATGCCGCCGCGCACCAGCTCCATATGGACGGTGCAGTAGACGACGAGGGGCAGGAGGGCGAAGCCGATCACCGCCGAACGGGCCGTCACGGAGTGGACGGTGCGGGGGCGGGCCTCGGATCGGGCGGGCCTGGACGGCGGGTCCGTTTGGGTCACGTGGAGTTGAGTGTTCGCCGCGGCGCCGGACCGGGGGGATGCGGCCCGGCCCGGCGCCGCGCGGCGGCTACTTCATGAACAGCTCGATGACGGGCACGGTGACGTTGGGCTTCTGCACCGGCAGCGTCAGCGTCAGCGTCTCCTTGCCCTTGACGCCGTCGGGGCCCACCTGCCAGGCCTCGGGTCCCTTCATGAAGACCTCGGACGCGTCGTTCAGCAGCTGGGCGTACTCCACCTTCCCCGCGAACCCGTCCAGGTGCAGGTGCACGAAGGGCCACGCATATACATGCACGTACATGCGCTTGGTATCCGGGTTGTAGGTCAGCCGGCAGTCCTGCGGCGCGGCGAAGCCGTCGGGCGCCTGGGTGCAGCCGTAGATGGAGCGGCTATGGCGCTTCATCCACTCACCCATGCCCTGCAGGCTCTGGAGGGCGCGGTAGTCGAACTCGCCGCGGCCGGTGGGGCCCACGTTCAGCAGGAGGTTGCCGCCCTTGCTCACGGTGTCGATGAGCATCTGGATGAGCTGGTCCACGCTCTTCCAGCTAGACTCGTCGCGGTGGTAGCCCCAGGATCCGGAGAAGGTCTGGCAGGCCTCCCAGACCACCTTCTGGCCTCCGACGGTGATCCACTCGCGGGGCTGGTACTGCTCGGGGGTCTTGATGTCCCAGCCGTCGGGCAGGTCCAGGCGGTCGTCGAGGATGACGTTGGGCGCCAGTTCTCGGACCATCTTGTAGAGCTTCTCGCTCTGCCAGTCATCCTTGCCCTTGCCCAGGCCCGGCTCGGGGTTGGGGTAGCTGAAGTCGAACCAGAGCACGTCCACCTTGCCGAACTCGGTGAGCAGCTCGCGGACCTGCGCGTGGAGGTAGGCGGCGTACTTGCCCTGGTCGCGGCCCACGTTCATGGCGGCCCGCTCGGGGCTGTCACGCATCGAATGGAGGTTGTCCACGATGAAGTCCTCGTGGTGCCAGTCGATGAGCGAGTGGTAGAAGCCCGTGCGGAGGCCCTTCTCGCGGAAGGCGTCGACCATGGGGTGGAGCAGGTCGCGGCCGTAGGGGGTGTTGGTGACCTTGTACTGGGTGACCTTGCTGTCCCAGAGGCAGAAGCCCTCGTGATGCTTGGTCGTGATGACGAAGTACTTCATGCCCGCGCCGGCCGCCGCGTCGGCCCAGATCGTCGGGTCGTAGAGGTCGGGGTCGAAGTGCTTGAAGTACTTGTCGTAGACCTCGTCCGGGATGCGCTCCTGGTGCTTCACCCACTCATGCCGCGCGGGCAGGGCGTAGAGGCCCCAGTGGATGAACATGCCGAAACGGTCGTTGACGAACCAGCCGGTATCGCCGGGTGTCTTCAGGACGTCCATGTGCGTGCTCCTTGGCGTCGGCGCCATGCCGAGAGTTTGCTGCCCCATAACTTGGCCGCGCGGCCCGATTATCCCTGCCGGCGCGCGAATCGCGGCCCGAATGGCGGCCATCGGGTAACCCGGCCTCCCCTTCATGTGGTTTTCATAATCGGCGTGGTATTCTCCCCCCGAGCCAGTGGGTGCGCCCGGGCGATCGACCGGATCGACGCGGGGCATAGCGGCTATCTGCCTGTTGGATCGGATTCGGGGTCTGCGGCGCACTGGGCGGCCGCATGGAGCCCGGGGCCATTCTCAAGGAGTCAGGTCTATGGTAAAGAGTCGGCGTGGATTCACCCTGATCGAGCTGTTGGTTGTGATCGCGATCATTGCGATCCTGGCTGCGATCCTCTTCCCTGTCTTTGCTCAGGCCCGCGAGAGCGCCCGGCGCGTCACGTGCACCAGCAACGTGAAGAACTTCGGTCTCTCCTTCCTGATGTACGCGCAAGACTATGACGAGACGTTCGTCACCCAGTACAACTCCGACATGCTGAACGACCGTGGCGAGTTCCAGTACCTCCTGCAGCCCTACGTCAAGAACCGGTCCATCTTCTACTGCCCGAGCCGCAACCTCCGGGGTTGCGACACCTCCGTAGACCCCACCGGCCGCTGCATCGGCTACGCCCCGAACTTCGGCATCTACTCGTACCGCAACGGCAACGGCATCTTCCACCAGGAAGAGGCCGCGCCGAACCCGCCCGGCGACAGCATGTGGCGCGGCCGCGTCCTGGCTGAGTTCCCGCACCCGGCCGAGACGATCCTGACCGGCGACACCAACGATACCAACATGTACACGCTGGCCTTCTACTTCCAGACCGGCGACGGTACCACGCCCGGCGCCATGCGCCACAGCTCTAACTACCAGTTCTGCTTTGTGGACGGCCATGCCAAGTCCACCAAGATGGGCGCGTTCGCATTCCCGGCTGACGGTGACAGTTTCGACATCATGCCCGAGAGCGTCGACTGGATCCGCTACTACTGCTATGACAAGGATGGTGTGCAGGAGCGCAACGGCGGCTACGGCGTCGGCCAGACCTGCGGCACCGTGGCGAACATGATCGTCCGCGACCGCGTTCGCATCAACTAGCCGATGAAGGCACGCACCGGCCTCCTCGCCATCGCCTCACTCGTATGCCTGTCTATGCTGGCCTCAGTTCTCGCCGGCTGCGCAGAGCAGAAGGTAAGCGAGGTCCAGAAGCAGGTCAAGGTCCAGAAGAAGGACAAGTAGCGGGGCGGGCCGGAGCGCCGCACCGCAGAGCAAGCATAGGGACGGCCGTCCGGCCGTCCCTATCCACGTGAGGCTCCAGGATGAAGAAGCAGGTCCACCCGGTTGTCGCCGTCGTCATTGTGATCGTGGTGCTGGGCGCGGTCGGCTGGTACATGATGAGCAAGACCCAATATGATCCCGGCACCTATCAGGGCATGCGGACCGCCAAGCCGAAGTAGCCGTCGGCCGCCCGCCACCGGAGCGGGGCTTGCCGCGGCCTCAGCGCACCACGTTGAAGGCCGCCGTGGCCGAGGCGGGCGCGTACCAGGCGTCTCCGGCGAAGGCCGCGGCGGCATGGTGCGCTCCGGTCGGCTGCTCGGCGGGGATGGCCCATGATGAGGCCGCCCAGCCGTCTGCTGCCGCCGCGCCCGAGCCCATGGCCGTGCCGTCCACGCTGAAGTCGATCAGCTTGCCGGGCTGCACGGCGTAGTCCGGCAGGCTCCGCACGTAGGCGCGCAGGGGGTGGCTCGTTCCCGCCTTGCCGGTGCGGACGTAGGGCCAGAGGTAGAGGCTGCCCCTGGTCACCGTCAGGATGCCCTGCCCCGCCGAGGCGCGATAGCCCGCATCGCCGGCGAACTCGGCCCGGATGGTCCGCGGCCCCGCGCCTGCGCCCTCGGCCACCGTGATGCCGAACTGCGCGCAGCCCTGCGTGTTGGTCTCCATGGAGCCGACGGCCGTGCCGTCCAGCGAGATGCTCACGGGCTTGCCCACCACCAGCGAGTTGTTGGTGAGGTAGAGGTACGCCTTCAGCACGACGTAGCTCTTCACCTTCGCGGCGCGGTCCACCACATAGAGCTTGGTGGAGACGGTCTGCGCGTTGAGAGAGGCGGAGCCCGACGACGGCTGGTAGGCCGCATCTCCGGCGAACGCCGCGCCCAGCGTCCTTGTGGCCGGCCCGGCGCCGATGGTCCAGGTCAGCGCGGCCATGCCCGCTGGATCGGTGACGGCCTCGCCCACGGCTGCGCCATCCACCGTGAAGCGCAACGTGCGCCCCGCGACCCAGGCGTTGTCGGTGGTCCGCTTCAGGTAGCCCTTCAGGGCCACGGGCGTGGTGATCACGCCGCTACGATCCGGCATGTAGACCGACGTGGCGGCCCGCGTCACCGTGAGTGTGCCCTGACCCTCGGAGGCCAGCGCGTCGGCATCGCCGGCGAAGGTCGCTCGGTAGCTGATCGACCCAACGCCGCCGGCCTCAGCGGGCGTGTAGGCCAGCGCCGCCACTCCCTGCCCGTCGGTGGTCGCCGTAGACTGCGCCGCGCCGACCTCGAACTTGACGGCCTTGCCCGCGAGCCCCGCGCCCGACGAGGTCCGGCTCAGCGTAGCCGTTAGCTGCACGCTCTGGCCCAGGGCGGCCGAGGCCTGCGCGCCGGCGACCGAGGTAGCGACGGGCAGCTGCACACGGGTCAGGTAGGCCTCGCTCCGGCCCATGAGGGTGCGCTGGAACGCTCCGGCGGTCGTGGGCCAGTTGGTGGAGAGCGTCTGCCCGGCCACGCAGGCGCAGTCGGCGCCATCCAGCTTCAGTGCGTTCAGCCAGTCGGTGCTGGCGCCGCCCACGTAGGTAGAGTAGAGGACCTTGTCCGCCGCGGGCGACAGGAGCGTCACCGCGCAGTCTGTTCCCACGCCGCCCGCGTGCGCCGCGGCGAAGGCGCCGGCAGTGACAGGGTACGACGCGGAGTAGGTCTCCACGCCGATGCATGTCCTCCCCGCGGCGTCCACGGCCACCGCCCGACCCATGGTGCCGCCCATGCAGACGATCATGGTTGACCAGGCCAGCCCCGTGCCGTCGGCCGTGAAGCGGGTGATGAAGGCCCCGGAACCCTCGGCGTAGGCGGGGCGCACGACACCGGGCGTGATGGGGAAGCCGAGGAGGTCGCCGCGCCCGGTGAGGGTGGCCCGGCCTGCGGCGTCCAGCGCCACGGCATCGGCCCATTCGCCGTGCGGCCCGCCCAGATAGGTGGAGTAGACCAGCCCTGAGCCGTCGGCGCGGAGCTTGGCGACGTAGATGTCGCCGGCGCCGCCGTAGACCCTCTGGTAGGCGCCCGGCGTGGTGGGAAAGTCCGAGCTGGTGGCCCGGCCGGCGAGTACGGGGCATCCGTCGGCGCCCATGGCCATGGCCCGGATCTGGTCCTCCTGCTGTGTGCCGGCCAGATAGGTGGAGTAGACCAGCGCGGTACCCTCGGCATTCAGCTTGGTGACGAACCCGCACTGCGCCCCGGCCAGGCTGGGGACCGCGGGTTGGAACGAGCCGACGGTGGTGGGGAAGTCGGTGGAGTAAGTGTTGCCGCAGAGGGTGAGGCAGCCGTCCGCGCCCAGGGCCAGGCCGGTGGCCGTCTCCGCCAGCGTTCCGCCGATGTAAGTGGAGTAGGCCAGCCCATCGCCGGCGGGCGTCAGCCTGGCCACGAAGCAGTCGTAGCCGCCATGGAAGACGCGTTGGTACGCTCCGGGAGTGGTGGCAAAGTTGCCGTCGGAGGTGCTGCCGCAGACACAGGCCTCACCGGCGGGGCTCACGGCCAGGCCGCCCGCGCCACCGGCGCCCAGGTATGTGCTGTAGACCAGCGTCTTGCCATCGGCGCTGAGCTTCGTGACAAAGACGCCGCTGTTGTAGTCGCCGGCCGGCGCGGGGTTAACGGTCCGGTAGGCGCCGGGCGTCACCGGGAAGTCGCGGGAGCAGGCGAAGCCCAGGGCGTAGATGCATCCCGCCGCATCGACCGATATGGCGCTAATGCCGTCGTCCAGCGTGCCGCCGAGGTAGGTAGAGGCGGCCAGGCCGGGGTCGATCACCAGAGGCAGCGAACGATCGTAGTGCCCGAGGTCGAAGCGGACCCGGTTGGAGCGCCCATGCTGCCGGAACGCGGCCGCCACCCGTTCGCGTCGGCCCGCCCGCACCTGGTAGGCATAGGGCCTCAGCCAGCGCACCGCCCCGGCGGGCGTCTCGGCCACCAGCGAGCCATCGCGGTCCACGCGTACCGAGCTTGCACCCGTGACCTCCAGACCGATGCGCTCGGCCTGCGCGCCGGGAGAAGCGGTGAAGTCGACCCGCAGGAGGCCCGCGCGGTCCTGATAGCAGATCAGGTCGATGCCGGGATAGGCGCGCCGCACTCGGACGCGGGAGTAGCCCGGCACGTGCGTGCGCCAGAGCGAAGGGTCCTTGCCGAGGAGGTAGTGGCTTTCGCCGGCCAGGCGTCCTTCGGCGGCGGGCGCGGCGTTCTGCGAGGCTCCCACCAGACGAAACCCCACCTCTGCCTCGGCGCGGACGCCGCCCACGCGCACCCGCGCCTCGCGGCCCGTGATCGTGAACCCGAAGCCACGCCCACGCGCCGTATAGGCCGCTGCCCGCCCGGCGACCGGCTCGAACCGCAGCGCAGGCGCGGGCGCCGGCCGACCGGCAAGGCCAATCGTCGCGGCCGCGACCGAAGCGAACCCCAGAGAGACCATGGCACACCCCCCCGGTCCGGCTGATTCGCCGCGAAGGGCGCCGTTCCCTGCCCCGGCGCTACTTCACCAGCAGGGCGGCGCTACCCGCGGCCTCGACGCCGGAGCGCGTGGCGATGGGCTCGCCGTCCATCACCGCCATGTAGAGCCAGCCGCCGTGCCCCTCGCGGATGCCGAAGGTCCGCTGGACGTTCTGAGTACTGCCCAGACTGACGGATCCCTGGGCGCCGCGCGCCGTGAGGGCGTCCGCCGCGTTGCCCGAAGCCGAGGCGATGCGGCCCGAGGCGCCGTCGCCCGCCGAAGCCTCGCCGCGCAGCCAGTCAGAAGCATCATCGACGAAGAGGCGCAGGGCCAGGAACGCCCTGGTCTCGGGGTTGTCACGCGACGGAGTGACACCCACGCCCACGGTGATCCTGCCGGCCCGGTCCATGGTGTAGCTGAGCCGGTAGGCGGTGCGCGGCCCCGCGACGCCGCAGGTCTGCACACCGTTCCAGGATAGCTCCCGGAACGCGCCCCGGAAGGTCACCGTGACGCCTGCGTCGGTGCGCTCCACGCTCAGGCGCGGGTTGGTCTCGCCATCGACCGCCACCAGGCGCTTCTCGGGCAGGAGGCCCCAATCGGTATAGAGCTCAGCCGCGCGGGAGGAGAGGACCCGCGCCCCACGGCGGATCTCCACGGGAACGCCGCCGTGTCTGCGAGCCAGCGTGAGTGTGACGCCGCCCGCGGAGAGGCGCACGAACTGCGGATCGGCGGTCACCGACGGAACGCCGTCGGCCGGCCAGGCAGCGGGAGGCGTGGCCGTGTCGGCTTCGATGCGCGGCGAGCCGCCCTTCGCCCAGGTGATGCGCGACGAGCCGCCCGCGCCGGGTGTTACCTGCACGTCACCAGATCCAGGACCGCCGCTCAGGCTCAGCCGGGTTGGCCCGGGGCCGTCGGCCAGGCCGCCCTCCACCGGCCGCCATGCGCGGCGCAAGACAGGCAGGCGGTCCTCCACGGCCTCGCCTTCGCCCGGCTTGGCGGCATCGTCGCGAACGGCATCCTCCAGCGTGCCCTCCGGTGTGCGGACCGACCAGCGAGCACCAGCCGTGGCCGGGATGCGCCACTCCGGGGCGGCGCCCCTGCGCTTCTGCAGCACGATGGCCATGGGACGCCAGGGATCGATCACCACGGTAGCGCCGCCGGTCTTGCGGCTGACGATGCGCCCCTGCAGCGCCGTGTGGAGGGCCGCCGCTGGGATGTTGCGAGGCCACTCCAGCGTGCAGCGAGCGGGCCTGCCGGTAAGGTTCACGGCCACCACCACGGCCTCACCTGCGCCCGTGCGCAGGAAGGTGAAGACGCCAAGATCGGAGCAGGGGACTGCCTGGTAGTCGGCCCCGCCGCCGCTCAGGGCTGCCACGTTGCGCCGGAGCTTGAGCCAGCTGCTCAGGTCGCGGCTGAAGCCCGTCTCCTGCTCCTGCTGCAGGAGCGGCGTCCCCTCCATGAGGCAGAGGATGGCGGTGAGCGCCTGTGACGGCCCTACGCCGAAGAAGTCCTGCGCGGCCACGGTGTCGTGGAGCTCCAGGAAGCGGACGAGCCCCTTGCGGCCCGCGGCCGGGTAGGCCGGCCGCTCCCACTGGAGCCACTCGCGAGTGCGGGAAATCCAGGCGCCCAGGTCGGGCGTCGTGGTCATGTCGCGCATGGCCAGGTAGAGCGGGTAGTCGAAGACCATGTCGCTCTCTTTGAGCACCAGCGGCTTGCCGCCCTCGGGCAGGATGAAGGCGCCGGGGTTCCCCGCGCGGAAGGCGTCGCGGATCACCTTGTTCAGAGCGATGCCGCCGTAGGCCACCGCATCGTTGGCGCGAGGCGCGGCCCAGTTGGCGGTCTGCCCCCAGCCGATGCAGTCGAGGCGGGCGCCGTCGAAGCCGTAGTCGCGCGCCCAGAAGCCTGCCGCCCGAGCGATGCGCTCCTGCCAGGAGGGCTTGGAGGTATCGGCCGGGAGGATCGATCCGCCCCAGACGGTGCGCCGCTGGCGGGCCTCATCCAGCGCCCAGACCTCGGCGGGGAGCTTCGGGACGTCCTCGCTGGAGGGCAGCACGCCGTAGACCACCAGGTCGACGATGGCCTTGGCGCCGGTGCGGTGCGCGGCCGACACAAACTCCTTGAGTTGCTCCGGCGTACCGTTGCCGGGGTTCACGGCCTCCCAGGTGGGCGTGGTGTAGACCCAGGGCGGCTGCCACGGCGGCGGCAGCACCCAGAAGGCGTTGGCTCCCAGCGCGCGCCACTGCGGCAGGCAGGCGGTGAGGCGGTCGTAGCGGTGGCCGCGATCAGGGCCCCAGCTCTCCAGCCGGCCCCATGGATGCACCTCGTAGAGCACGGTCTTGCCCAGGTCGGCGGCCTGGTCGCGCGGCGGGCCATTGCCGACGGAGCCGGCCAGGGCCTCCACCAAGCCCTCCACAACGCCCGAGCCGCCCCATTTGAAGCGAAGCACCTGCGTCCCCACCTCGTAGGAGCCGCCGGGCGGCAGGTCGCCGCACACATCGAAGCCGTGGGTCACCACCATGCCGCCCGCCTCGGCCGACACGGTGACGCGCGCCTGATCGTGCTCGAAGGAGTAGCCCACGGCGCAGGCCAACCCCGCCGAGCCGAAGTAGAGGGCCGCAGTGGCGTAGTCGCCGCGGGTCCATCCCACCTCGGACTGCGGACCGGACTTCGCCAGATCGGCCGGCGTGATGCGCCGCACGGGGAAGTTGCCGGGGAGCATCACCCAGTCGCCGCGCGAGGGCAGGATCGCCAGCGGCGGCGTTCGCAACTGCGCGCCGCGGACGCGTACAGCCTTCTCGCCGCGCCAGGTGAAGACGACGCGCCGCCGCAACTCAGACCCGCGCACCGCGAGCTCAGTCCGAACCTCCCACTGCCCCGCCCGCCGCGTGACGGTGGTGCGGGCCGGCCCGGCATCCACGGAAAGCAGCTTCCACTCGGCAACCGGTGGCATGGCTCCGCCGTCCCAGAAGATGGATGCCTCCAGGCGCGGCCCGGCCAGCACCTGGCGCCCCCCCACGCTCAGGCGGGTCCACGCGCCGGACGACGGGTCCACGGCAACGGACAGGGCGGGCGGCGGCGGGGCGGCATGAAGCATGGCGAACCTCCGTTAGGCGGTGATGCCGGTGCGGGCCCGGCACCTCAGTGTAGCCGACGCGGGACGCTGAGACGGTTACGGGGTGATGGACATGAAAAACGCCACGATCCGGTGAAGGATTACTGCCCGCGACGCCGAATCCTTATCTATACGCGGGTCGGCCCGCACCCCGACCCGTCTGTGCTCAGGAGGCGACCTGAAGATGGGACTGGAGTTCCAACGGAGCAGACAGGCTGTCAGCGGACGCACCATACTGGTGACATCCTGGTACGACGAGCATACGCTGAGCTATAAGGCCAGCGCGCCGGAGTACGCTCGGCTGCTGAACCGCGACGGGCTACCCGGAGATGGCTGCCTATCACGCTCCGCTGCCGTCGGGCTGGTTGTCAACGCACTGGACGAGTACTTCACCGCCGACTGAGCGGCGCCGGAGCCGCCGGGTCGCAGGACCCGCGAGCGGCCGGCCGTAACGGAACGCGACGCACCGTGCGCGACCCTTGGCGCACGGGATCATGCGTGTGTGCCTGACCGCGCCGCACGAGGAGCCTCCCTGATGCCCAGAAGCCTGAGATCACGGCGGATCAAGGGGCTATGCCTCGCCGCCGTCGCCCTGCTCGCCGTCGGCGCACTGGCCCGGCAGACCCGCGTCGAGACCCGCAAGCTGCCCATGACCGACGGCACGCTGCTGGGCACCGACGTCCACCTGCCGCAGGGCCCCGGCCCTTTCCCGGTCATCGTCATGCGCACCCCCTACAGCAAGGACGCCTCATCGGGAGCGGGCAAGGCCGCCGCCGCGCGCGGCTACGCCGTAGTGATCCAGGACACGCGCGGACGCTTCGGATCGCAAGGGGCCAACCTGCCCTTTGAGGCCGACGGCTGGTGGGAAGGACGCACCGACGGCGCCGACACGCTGGCCTGGGTGGCGAAGCAGCCCTGGTGCAACGGCAAGATCGGCACCATGGGCGGCTCGGCCGTGGGTATCACGCAGCTCCTTGCGGCCGGCACGGGTACGCCGCACATCACGTCGCAGTACATTCAGGTCGCCACGCCGCGCATCTTCAACGACGCGGCCTTCCCAGGGGGCATCCTGCGCAAGAACCTCGTCGAGGGCTGGCTGACCTCTGCCCTCTTCGCGCCCGAGGCGCACGCGCTCTGGAAGGGCCACCCGATCTACTCGGACTTCTGGCGGAAGCGCGACCTGACGCTCCGCTTCGGCAAGACGCGCGCCCCGGCGGTCCACATGGGCGGCTGGTACGACATCTTCTGCCAGGGCACCATCGACGCCTTCACCGGCATGCAGGCGAGCGGAGGGGTCGGCGCACGGGGCCGGCAGAGGCTGGTCATGGGCCCCTGGACCCACGGCATCTTGCAGAACAAGGCCGGTGAACTGGGCTACCGTAACGGCAGCGCCCCGCCCAATCGCGCCGGCGATCCCTTTGCCTGGTTCGACTGGACGCTGAAGGGCCGGCGGACGCCGATGACGGAGGCGCCGGCGGTGACCTACTACACCATGGGCGACGCCTTCGACGCTTCGGCGCCCGGCAACGTCTGGCGCACGGCTTCGACATGGCCGCCCGCCGGCGGGCGCGTCCGGAACTGGTACCTGACGCAGGGCAGGGCGCTCAGCCCGCAGCGCCCTGCGGCCGGTTCGCTCAGCTATGCCTACGACCCGAAGAGCCCCGTGCCCACCGTGGGCGGCCCGCAACTGCTCATCCCGGCGGGGCCCATGGAGCAGTCCCGCGTGGAGCGGCGACCGGATGTCCTGGTCTTCACCAGCGAGCCGCTGGCCGCTCCGCTGGAGGTGACCGGCCGGGTCCGCGCCCACCTCATGGCCTCGTCGGATTGCCCGGACACGGACTTCATCGTGCGGCTCTGCGACGTCTACCCCGACGGGCGCAGCTACAATGTGTGCGAGGGCGGCCTCCGGGCGCGGTTCCGGAAGAGCCTGAGCCGCGAGGCGCTCATGACGCCGGGCAAGGCCGAGCGGCTCGGCATCGACCTCTGGTCCACGAGCATCGTCTTCAACCGGGGGCACCGCATCCGCCTGCAGGTCACCTCCAGCAGCGATCCGGGACTGGACCCGAACCCGAACACGGGCGAGCCGTTCCGATCGTCGCCGCGCACCCGCGTGGCCCGGAACACGCTGCTGCTGGGCGGTGTCAAGGCCTCCTACCTGGCGCTGCCTGAGATGGGTACCGCGGGGCGATAGGCGGCGAGGGCACACCGCCATGGTCGGCAGGCCGGCAAGCGTACGATGGACCGTGTGGAGGCAAGCATGACAACGCTCTTCAGCGAGGCCATGACCAGGGTCTCGCAGATGTCGGACCAGGACCAGGACGCCATCGCCGCGCTCATCCTGGAGGAAATCGAATCGGAAGCCCGCTGGGACCGCGCCTTTGCGGCCGCTCCGTCAGCGCTGGCGGACCTCGGCCGCAAGGCGCTCGCCGAACACAGGGCCGGCGCCACGCGTCCCATGGAGGAGTTGCTGCGGTGACGTCCCACACGACGACGGGCTTCCGCGGCATGTTTGCGCGGCTACCCGGCGACGTGCAGCAGCACGCGAGGGATGCGTACCGGGCGTTCCTGCGTGACCCCTTCCACCCGAGCCTGCGGTTCAAGCGCCTGAACTCAGGCGATGAGTTGTGGTCCGTCCGCGTCGGCCTCCACTACCGCGCTGTCGGGGTTCGAGACGGCGCGGCCATCGTCTGGTTCTGGATCGGCACCCATGCGGAGTACGACCGCCTCACGGCACGGTAGGGCGCCGGTCACTTCGCCTTGTAGGGCGCCAGGAAATCGCGGGTGGCATCGCGGACGGCGTTGGCGGCGGCCTGGATTTGCCGCTCCGAGCCCTTATTGTCGAGGCTGACGCGATTGCCGCCGGAGCGGCCCGTCACGGTCTTGCCCGTCAGGAGCGCCTCGCCCGTCTTCACGTCGAGTAGCCAGACGCGCACGTCGGTGCGGCCCTCCACGTCCTCGTACCATGTCCGCTTCTGCCTCTTCTGCTCGGTGGCGGTGACGGCACAGAACAGGACGAAGTCAGCGCCGGCCTTCTTGCCGACCTCCAGCACCACGGATCGGCGCCAGTTCTCCTCGTCGGTCATGTCGAGCGCCAGCGCACGGAGGGCGGAGCGGACATCGTCGCGCGGGGTCAGGGCATAGCACGCGGCGGGCAGGTGCGTGGTCGCCCAGTCGTCGATCATTCCGGCCTGCCGCTGCTTGAACTCGCCCCACTTCTCGCCGCTGCCGTTTACGGTGGGGATCACCGCCACCGTACCTCGCACGGCGCCGAGGCCCGGCAAGCTGACCAGGGCCAGCGTGGCGATGAGCAGAAGTCGGTTGGTGAGATGCATGGCGACGCCTCCATGGCCCGGGCTACGGCCCGAACACAATCCTATGGACGGCCGGGGAGCGCCTCGGGTTGCGGCCCGGCGCGGCCGGAGGGTAGGCTGTTGGCATCGGCAGCAACAACGCCCAAGGAGCATGACCTATGCATCAAGAGAGCATCGCATTGCTGAACGCCGCAGCGGCCGACGAGCTGGCCGCCGTGCATCAGTACATGTACTTCCACTTCCACTGCAACGACCAGGGATACGACCTGCTGGCCGGCCTCTTCCGCCGCACTGCTATCGAGGAGATGCTACACATCGAGCGGCTGGCCGAGCGCATCCTCTTCCTGAAGGGCGACGTAACGCTGGTGCCCGCCGCAGAGGTGAGGGCGGTCACCGACGTGCGCCAGATGCTGCAGATCTCCCGCGACATGGAGGAGGGCAGCGCGGTGGCCTACGGCAAGTGGGCCAACGAGTGCGGGGGCAGGGGCGATAGCGCCTCCAAGCAGCTCTTCGAGGGCCTGGTGATGGACGAAGAGCGCCACTACGGCTCGTACGATACCGAGCTGGGCAACCTGGACCGCTTCGGCGACAAGTACCTCGCCCTGCAGTCCATGGAACGCAGCAGGGCCGTGGCCGCCGCAGCTGCTGCCGCCCCCCTGTAGAGGCCCAAACGGCGCACACTGCTCGACAGATGGGCAAGGTGTGCCAGACTATAGTGGGTCGCTCGTTGAAGGTCCTTCGGGGCCTTCAGCGTTCCTCGACGCATACCGGTTCGCCGGACGAGCGACCCTCTGCTCTGCGCAGCTACGCACGTCCGGCGCATGGCCCCCTGGCCTACTCCTCGGCCTCCTCCAGTTCGGACTGGTAGCGGGCCACGGTCTCCTCGGGAAGCGCCTCCAACAGCAGCTCCTGCAGGAAATCGGGTTCGACCTCCAGCCCCTCCAACTGCGGCGTCCAGTTCACGCCCACCAGCACCTCATCGTCGTTCATGCCGGGCAGCCAGCCGAAAAGGAACTGCGATAGCGGCAGCTCCTCGGGGGCGTACTCTGTGAACTCGGACTGCTGCACCGCAATGGCGGCTTCGGGAGAGGACCAGAAGATGAGCGCGTTGGCGCCCTCCTCCTCCTCCGATTCGCACCATGCGTATCCCTCTTCGTTCTGCAGCGCCCAGACAGCCCCGCGCTCCACAGCCTCGGCCACGAAGGAGGTCAACTCCACCGGAAGCTCCTGAACCTCATCAGTCATATGTGTGCCCTCCTCCTGCGGCAAGCCGCTCAGTTGCCCGTCACGCTGTCGACGCGTCCGAAGAGGCGGCCGAGGCGGGCGACGGCTTCCGGGCTCAGTGGCCCGGCGTTGATGGATCGTGCGTTCTGCTCCAGATGCTCTGCATTCCCGGTGCCGCTGAGCACCACGTCGATGCCCGGCTCGTGGCGGCAGAAGCGATAGGCCGCCTCCGGGATCGAGGCCGCATGGCCCTCGCGCACCAGCCAGCCCAGCGGGTCATCGATCTCCAGTCCGTCCGCGTCGACCTGGCCCTGGGCCACCAGGTCGGCTACCAGCTCACGCAGCGCCTCGGGGCGGCTCAACGCGCGGCGGACGGCGAACATATCGAGCGTGCCGATGCCCTTCTCCCGCGTCTGCTCCAGGACGCGGCTCCGCGCGGAGGGGTTCAGCAGGTTGAAGCCCACCATCATGACGCTCCAGCAACCGTCACGCACCGCCTGGGAGAGCATGGCGTGGCCGGGATCGCCGATGAACGCCTCGGTGATGCCCAGGTAGCGGATCTTGCCCTGCTCGCGTAGGCGAAGCATGGCCGGCACAAGCTCCTCGCGGCAGTAGGCGTACTCGTCGACGGAGACGCCGTGGAGCTGGTAGACATCCACACTATCGGTCCCGAGCCGCCGGAGCGAGGCGTTGAGCCGCTCCTCCAGCTCGGCGGCAGTGCCGCGGCGCCCCTGCCAATCAACGGCGGCCTTGGTGCAGAGCGTCAGCTTCTCGCGCGGGAGGCCGGCGATGCCCAGCCCCACGGCGGTCTCGGTGCCGTACATCTCGGCGGTGTCGATGAGCGTGACGCCCAGGTCCGCCGCACGGCGCACCACGGCGGCGGCCTCGGCGTCTGTCTTGCCGTAGGAAAGCCCCAACCGGCTGTGGCCTCCGCATCCGAGGCCCATGGCGCTGACCTCAAGGCCCGTGTTGCCCAGCTTGACGGTCTCCAAGTTGCTCTCCTCGCCGATGATTGTGGCACGGAGGCGGCGCGATGGCCGCATGATGCCGACACCTCTGCCATAGTATCAGGAACTAGAGGAGGACTGAGCCATGCATGAGCGAAAGCAGAGCCGGCTGACCCTCTCGTGGCGCGTCGGCGTGCCGCACTACGAGGCCGACGAGGCCTTCGAGGCCCTCATGGAGCAGGTGCGCGCCAACGCGGACTGGCTGGACGAGGTCGCCTTCTTCGACAGCATCACGCACCACCTCTACCTTCCGCTTGAGCTCTTCGAGGAGCGGGCGCGCATCCTCGCCGGCCGCATCGAGGCGGTGCGCCAGGCCGGCATTCGCAGCGTCGGCATCAACGTGCTCGCCACGCTCGGCCACCTGGACGAGGCTCGCGACACCATGCCGCAGCTCCCCTTCCAGCCGTTCACAGGCATGGACGGCAGGACCTCCACCGGTTGCGGATGCCCCAACGCGCCGGGCCTCCGCGCCTACGTCGGCCGGAAGTACGCCCTCATGGCCGGCGCCGGGCCGGACTTCATCTGGGTCGATGACGACGTGCGGATGAACAACCACGGCGTCCCGTTCGGCTGCTTCTGCCCCGTCTGCGTGGGCATCTTCTCCAACACGACGGGCCACGGCTTCGACCGCGCCTCGCTGGTGGCGGCCCTGCACGAAGCGGACCGCGACGACCTCCGCGCGGCATGGGTGGCGCACAACGGCAGGTCAATTTCGGCGCTGATGGCCCACGTTGCCGCGTCCATCGCTGCCGTGAACCCCAGCATTGCCACGGGCCTGATGACCGCCGGCGCCGGCGACCTCTACTCGGGAGCCGATGTTTCCCGCTGGCTGCTGGATCTGGGCGCCTCCAAGCTTCGTCCCGGCGGCGGCTTCTACTGCGACGCCACGCCCGGCGGCATGGTCTCGAAGGCGTACGACATCGGCCGCGGCGCCCGCGCCATGCGGCACATGCCCGAGATCACGGACATCCAGTATGAACTGGAGAACTTCCCGTACCAGAAGCTCCGGAAGTCGGTCACGGCCCTGCTGAGCGAATGCACGCTGGCGCTGGCCACCGGATGCGACGGCGTGGCGCTCAACATGCTGCCCATGTGGGGGGCGCCCTACGATGAGTGCGCGGCCTTCCTGCCCGCCCTGCGCCGCGTCCGCCCGGCGTGGGAGCAGCTGACGGCCCATGCAGCGGGCCTTCCCACCGCCGGGCTCTGGGCGCCGTGGAGAGCCGATCTGCTCGCTTCGGTCAAGCCTGAGCCCGGCCGGGGATGGCCGGGAGGGCTCTGGGAGCACGGAACCTCGCAGCCCTACGTGCTGGCGGAGATCGGCCTGCCGCTGAGCGTGGAGCCCTGGGACGGCGAGGCCCCGCCGCGATTCGGCTGCGTACTTACCGGACGGCCGGCGCAGGCGTTCGATGACGATGCCCTGCGTGCACTGCTGGCCGGCGGCGTGCTGATGGACACCGGCGCGCTGGACGTGCTGACCGAGCGCGGCCTCTCATCGCTTGCCGGAGTGCGAGTGGAACGCCGCATCGACAACGGAGCCATGGAACGCTTCACGGACGACGCCCTGAACGGATCGGCCGCGGGCCAGATCCGCGACGCCCGCATCGAGTTCTGGGGCGATGCGCGGGGCATGGGCGACACACTGGAGGCGGTGGCCGACGGCGTGCGTCCGCTGGCCGAGATGCAGGACTACTTCCGCAGGCCCCTCGGCACCTGCATGACGGCGTACGAGAACGACCTGGGCGGCCGCGTCGTGGTCATGGGCTACGCGCCCTGGATGTTCCTCCAGTCCGTCACCAAGCGTGCGCAGCTGCTCAGCGCGGCGGACTGGATCACGCGCGGGAAGCTGCCTGTGCGGATCGACGCCGCGGCGCCGGTCATCCCGTTCGTGAGGATGTCCGCCGACCGCGCCGTTGCTGCCGTGGTGCTGCTGAACGCCGGGCTTGACCCGGTGGAGGGCGTGGAGGTTCGCGTCCGCCTGGCCGACGCCGAGCGCACGGAGGCGGTGGAGATCGCGCCGTGGAGCACGGCGACGCTGTTGATCGGCTGAAGCCTGGAGGTCCTGATCGATGAAGATGCTGCACATGGCCGCGGCCCTGCTGGCGGCGCTCGCCTGCACGGCCGCCACGGCCCAGGAGCCCGCGAAGAGCGGCCCGGAGCGATGGGAGCCCGATATCAAGAAGATGGAGGAGGCCGACCGCAAGGCGCCTCCGGCCCGGGGTGGCGTCGTATTCGCCGGCTCCAGCACCATCGTCATGAGCAAGCCGGAGCGCTGGTTCCCGGAGCTGAAGGCCAGCAACCGGGGCTTCGGCGGCTCGCAGATCGTCGACTCGACCTTCTATGCCGACCGGATCATCCTGCCGCTGGAGCCGTCGCTCATCGTCTTCCACGCGGGCGGCAACGACATCAACGGGGGCAAGGAGCCGGAGCAGGTCTGCGCCGACTTCGGGGCCTTCGTGCGCAAGGTCCATGCCGCCCTGCCCAACACGCGCGTCGTCTTCATGAGCCTCATGGCCACGCGGTCGCGGTGGAAGCACTGGCAGAAGATGGCCAAGGCCAACGCGTTGGTCGAGGAGTTCTGTCGGGGCGACAACCGGCTATGGTACGTCGATATGGCCCGCTACCTGATGACCGACAACGCCGAGCCGCGCGACGACCTCTTCCGCACCGACAAGCTGCACCTGAATGAAGACGGCTACCGGGTCTGGACCTCGGTGCTGGGCCCCGTGCTGACGCGGCTGCTCTGGAAGCCCGCCCCGGCACGGTGAGGCGGGCGCGAGGCGATGCGGTGCGGCGCCGGTGGCCGTGCCTTTGCCGTCATCCTGACACGAAGTGGAAGGACCCCCCGGGGGGCGCCGCCGCGGCTTCGCTCCCGATGCGGCCGGGCCTTGAGGTTGTGCGATGCGGCAATGCAGCGGGCAACCTATGGGGGGTCCTTCAGCCCCTGAAGGGCCTTCAGGATGACGGCGAGGGTCGGTCGTAGTTGTCCGTGTCCGTCCGTGGGTGTCCGTGGTCGTCCGTGCCGTCTCGCCGACTTGCCGATTCTCCTGTGGCAAGAACCGGCAAGTTGGCGAGATGAATGGGCGTTTGGGGGCATGGCGCAGGGCGCGATTGACCGTTACCGGCAACCAGGCGCGCGATATCGACCCCACCATCCGCTCACCCCTCGCTCAGTTCGAGTTGCCTGATGGTTGCCATGGGCAGGATCAGGTAATTGGGATCGTCCAGCAGCGGCTCGAAGCCATACCCGAGGCTGAGGTACCAGCCACGGGCCGCATCGTCGATCGCATGGAGCGCCAGCGCGTAGATGCCGATCTCGCGGCCGGCGCGTTCGGTCTGCCGGATCGCCCGCAGGAGCATCCGCCGGCCGAGGCCCTTGCCCTGATGGCGATGGTCCACAGCCAGCCTGCCGAGCAAAACCACGCCGATGGGGCCTGAAGGGAGCCGAGCGGCATTTGCTACCCGTTCGCACTCGAGGGTCCGCGTCACGAGCGTGTAGTAGCCCATGATCTCCGGGGCCTCGGGAGCGGGAACGACCACATGCGTGACGCCGATGTTGCGGTCGGCGTTCTGTCGGGCCTGGCGCTGGAGGAACGCGTTCAGGGCAGGCCGGCCGCAGTCAAAGGCCTCGCGATCATGGTGGGGCTGCAGGGTCTCGATGATCGCCACCGAACTACCAGCCGTTGCCGGGCTCTTCGGCGGCCTGGCGGCCGTACTCGCGCATCGCCTCGGCAAGCGCCGGCGTGGGGGGCGGGGCCGCACCGACCGTCTCCAGGAAGCGCCGGAAGTCACGCTCCGAGACCTGGAGAGCCGCCACTCGCGCCAGCACGGCGTCGGACTTCTCCGCCAACGCCGCCTCGGTGAATGCGGTGATCGACTGCCCCAGCAGGGCAGCCGCCTCCTCTGCCCGGCTCTTGACGCGGGCGTTGAGACGACAACTGAGGCGCGCGGACTCCGTCGGGTTGGTTGGCGTGATGGTCGCAGGCATGTGACACCTCGTGCCGGCAAGATGTGGCATTATGACACACCAAGACCCATGCCGGTTCCGGCGGCCGGGCCTTGAGGTTGTGCGATGCGGCAATGCAGCGGGCAACCTATGGGGGTCCTTCAGTCCCTGAAGGGGCTTCAGCATGACGGCGAGGGTCGGTCGTAGTCGTCCGTGTCCGTCCGTGGGTGTCCGTGGTCGTCCGTGCCGTCTCGTCGACTTGCCGCTTCTCCTGTGGCAAGAACTGACAAGTTGGCGAGATGAGTGGGCATCAGGGGCTTGTGCGGGCCGGGCCGGCGCGTCCCCAGGCGGCTGCGGCCAGGCCGGTGAACGCAATGCCGAAGCGAACGGTGCGGTTCAGGCGCCGGCGCCGCTCACGGCGCGGTCTCGAACTGCACGCCTTCCTTCCCTACCCGGAACACGCGGGCGCGGATGGCCGAGTTCGGACCCTCCTCGTAGTAGACGATGAGGACGCGGCCGCCGCCCAGCTCCACGAGGCTCGGGTAGGCGCCGATGACGCTGTCGACGGGTACCGTGGGCCCCCACGTCTCGCCCTCGTCGCGGCTCACGTGGAGGGCCGTGCCGGGCAGGCGGTGGGCCAGCAGCGTGACGCTCGACCACCGCGTCCGGAGCAGGTAGGGCGCGTGGCCGGGGAAGCCGATGGGGGTGGAGCGCGACCAGGTGCGGCCGCCGTCGCGCGAGACCGACCGCCACATGATCTGCTCGCCCCGGTTCGAGCGCATGACGCAGAGAAGCGAGCCGTCCGGCCGCTGGATCACGTCGGGTTCGTCGTTGTCGTCGTTCTGCGGGTCCACGACGATGGGCTCGCCCCACGTCTTGCCGCCGTCCTTCGAGAGCAGGACGTAGGACCAGACGCGCAGTGGGTCCGCCATCTCCTTGTAGATGGGCATGAGCAGCGCGCCGCCTCGGAGCCGACGCACGGGGGCGCTGACGCCGTAGTGCGCCGATGCCGTGGTGGGGAGCAGCTCCGGCTCCGACCAGGTGCGGCCCTGGTCGCGGCTGCGCGTGGTCCAGATTTCCTTGTAGCGCGTGCCCTCGCCGGGGCGGGCCGACGGTCCGCCGGGGTAGTAGGTGAACCAGTTCACCAGCAGGTCGCCGTTGGCCAGCAGGGCGATGTGCGGGTCGCGGTCGTCCCACGGCGTGTCCGCCACCACCTCGGCGGGCCCCCAGCTCCTGCCGTTGTCCCGCGAGCGCACGGCGCAGATGCGCGCGCCTCGGGGCAGTGCGGCGGTGGGATGCGCGATGTGGCCGTAGCCGGCGTAGAAGACGCAGAGCAGGTCGCGGTTCTTCAGCCGCGCCACGTCCGGGAAGGCCTGGTATCCCCCGGCGCCGGCATCGCGGCAGACCACCTGATGGCCGGGCGGCGGCGCGGGCGCGGGCGTCTGGGCCGAAGCGGCCCCGAGGGTGCAGCAGAGAGCGCAGAGCGCGAGGCAGAGGGTCATCATGCCCTCAGGTTCGCGCTCGGAGGCTGCACTTCCTGCGCGCTACCTGCGGGTCTGGACTTCCACCACGCTCCACCTGCCGTTACGGCGCTCGAGGGTGAAGCGGGCCGTGCCGCCCATCTCCAGCCTGTAGACGGGCCGGCCGGCGGGGCCGGAGCGCCCGCACTCGTCCAGCATGGTCGGTTCCGGGAAGGCGACGCGGAAGCGGGCCTGCGCCGGGTTGGGCTTGCGGGTGGCGCGTGCGCGGACTATCCAGGCGTCGATGGCCCGCAGCTCGGGCCGGCCCAGCGTCACGCGCAACAGGCGCGCGCGGCCGGACCGGAGCCGCCACTCCTGCCGCACCTCGAAGAGGCGGACAGGGGCGGCCGTGAAGAAGCCTTCCGGCGGCTGGAGGCCCGAGAGGACAGCTCGATCGCCCCGCAGCGTGCACCCGCCCCACTCGAGGGTGCGCGCCATCTGCACGCGGCCGGTGCGGACGGCCGAGGCGCGGTCCACGCGGTAGGTGTCGAGCCGCAAGCCCGTCCGCATGCCCATGTCCTGCACGCTGTGGCAGACCAGCGCCAGGGTGGCTCCGTCGGTGAAGCGCGGGACGCAGGACCAGGGCGTCTGCCAGAGGGCCTCGGCGGGCAGGGCCGGCCGCTTGCCCGTGGAGAGCCGCAGGAGGGCCAGGCGCGACGCGGCACCGTAGGTCACCGCGACGGCCGCCAGGTCGCCCCGGCGGGCCGCCGATACCCGCATCCAGGTGAAGCCGGTCACGCCGTTGTCGGCGCCGCGCGCGGCCTGGTCGACAGCCTCGATGAGCGGCCTGGCTCGAAGCTCGGCCTGGGCGACGGTCTGGCCGGCCCGCAGCGCCGAAGCCACGCGGGTGATGGCCGCCTCCATGACCTCCACGGCGCGCGGCTCGGGTCGCTCGCCGGGCGACGTCAGTGCGAGTTCGTGTGCCACCTCGGTGAGGTGAGCGGGCGCAGGTTGGGCGCCGCAGGGCAGGGCGCAGGCCAAGGCGGCGAGGAGGGCCATCATCGCGAGGCGGCGCATGGCTACTGCCCCAACTCGGCGCTCCGTTGCGCGGCCCGCTCCACGGCGTCGATGAGCGCGGCCCGGAGCCCGGCGTGCTCCAGCGCGGCCAGCGCGGTGATGGTGGTTCCGGCCGGCGTGGCGACCATGTCCTTCAGATCGGCGGGGTGGCGGCCGGTCTCGATCACCACCTTGGCGGCGCCCAGCACGGTCTGCGCGGCCAGTTGGTGCGCCATCTCGCGCGGGAGCCCAACCTTCACGCCGCCGTCGATGAGCGCCTCGATCACAAGATAGATGTAGGCCGGCCCGCTGCCCGAGAGGGCGGTGACGGCGTCCATGAGCCGCTCCTCGAGCTGGATGGCAGAACCCACGGAGCGGAAGATGGCGGCGACCCACTCCAGGTGCGTGTCGGAGGCGTGGGCGCCGCGGGCGAAGGCGCAGGCCCCGGCGTTCACCTGTGCGGCGGTGTTGGGCATGGCGCGCACCACGGCAACGGGCACGGGGATCTCCGCCTCGATGGCCCGGATGCGCACTCCGGCGGCGATGGAGATGAGAAGCTGGTCGACGCGGACGACGTCGCGGATGTCGGCCAGGGCGATGGGCACCGTGTTGGGCTTTACGGCCAGCACGACGATATCCGAGTCCTCGGCGACCTGCGCGTTGTCGGCGGTGGTCCGCACGCCCAACGCGGCCCGGATGCGATCCAGATGGGCGCCGTGCGCGTCGCTCACCAGCAGCGCCGAGGCGGGAGCGGCGCCCGACTTCACCAGCCCATTGCAGAGCGCGCTCCCCATGGCGCCCGCCCCGATCACCCCGATCCGCTTGCCCGACAGCACTCCATCAGCCACTGGTCAGCACCTCCGTAACGAATGGGCCATACAGTACCCGGAGGGGTTACCAGCGATGGTGAGGGCACTACAATGGCAGGAGCCTAACCGCACCGCCCTCTACGAAATCCGCCTCCATACGCAGGCCGCGCAGTAGCGCGGTACCGAGTAGCGGACGGCCTTCCATCGCCAGGACAGCCACATCCACGGTACGACCACACCAGTGCACCGGAGCAACGTAGACATCAACGGCCGCATGACTACCGTCAGCGAGGATCGCAACAGCCGCCTCGATGTACGGCAGTCCCAGATTGTCGATGAGCGCTTGGGGCAGGGCCAGCCCGCCCGCAAACCCTGTGTCGATCACGAACTCGATGGGCTCCACGGCGCTGAGCGGCCCTCCAAGGCCCACCGACACGAGAGCCTGCAGGTCGACGACGGCTCCCGCGATCACGACGCCGTTCGGTGCAACGTTCCGCCGACGGCGAACATCGCGTCGTAGCCGATACGTGCTCCGTAGATGGCGGCATCGGGCCTACGGGCCAGCAGGAGGCGCGCCGAGGCGATGGCATCATCACCGATGGTATAGTCGCCGGAGTCAATATCGATTGACACAATCCTGCCGATATTGTCTTCGGTCTCGACAATCTTGCGGATCAATTGCTCGTACAGCCTCTGCCCCACGGCGGTGACGTGTCCGCGCGGGTACTTGCGTTGAGGCATGCGGTGCTCCTTTCCGTCCTGTGGCCGTCGGTGACGGCCGGCGACTAACCACTACATTACCACGGCGCGGTACCCTACATGCGTGCCGCGCCCTGTCTGCGGGCCGCACGTAAGGAGCCCCGCCCATGCTTGCCGGCCTCGCCTTGCTCTTGCTGGTCGCCCAGACGAACCTGGCGGCCAACCCGACCTTCCGGTCCGGCGTCTTCGACCCGGAGAAGTGGACGCTGAACCGCGCCGCCGGCAACCGCGTCCAGTGGGTGGCCGACCGCCGGAACCCGGAGGCCAGGGGCCTGCGGCTTGTGGGTTCAGGCGCCGATTGGGCAGGGGCCACCGGTCGCCAGATGGCGGTGAAGCCCGGCGCGGCCTTCACGGTGGCGACCTGGGTGCGGACCTCGGGCATCGACCCGGCGGGCTGCAATGTCTTCGTGCGCTTCTTCGGCGCCGCCGGGTTCGTCGGGCAGCAGGGCCCGGCCTTGCCCGCCTCCGCGGCGAAGTGGACCCTCGTCTCCGGCATCGTGCGTGCGCCAGAGGGCGCGCAGACAGCCGACGCCTCGATCCAGCTCAAGTCGAAGGGGACGGCGTTGATCGGCGCGGTGGGGCTCTTCGACGGCGATGTGACCGCGCGCCTGGCGTCTCTGCTTCCCCGTCCCGCCCTGGGCGAGCCGATGCCGATTACCGAGCCGCAGGGCATGGCCCCTGACGCCAACCGCAACGGCCTGCCGG
The DNA here is from genome assembly GCA_903885605.1 of uncultured Chthonomonas sp. GTDB lineage: Bacteria > Armatimonadota > Chthonomonadetes > Chthonomonadales > CAJBBX01 > CAJBBX01. Next base: position 57,977 of record CAISJD010000020.1, read on the forward strand.
ACAGGCTGGAGCGCATCCTGTCCGTGCCCGCCGGCGCCAGGTCGGTCCGCCGGACACGCAAGAACACCACCTGCCTGCAGACCCCCGTGGGCTACACCAGCGACAACGACCTGAAGGTCGACACGGTGCTGGTGGTGAACGAGGGCCGCGAGGCGATCTCCAGCTGGCAGGCCATGGGCTACAGGGCGCCCTTCATGGCCGGCTTCCGGGCCGGTCCCGACTACATCGCCGCCCATCCCGGCTCGGCTCAGACCGACGCCTCGGGACGGCCGCTGGACTGCGGGCCGGGCAGCTACTACATGGTGCCCACGGCGGACCGGCGAGCCGTGATGGCGGGCCAGTTCAAGCGCGCGCACCAGAACGGCGCCGAGGGGGCCGCGCCGGAGGAGCCCGAGTTCTTCGGCACGGGGGCCTACGCTCCCAGCTTCAAGGCCGAGTTCCAGGCGGCCTACGGTCGTCCGTGGGTGGACCCCGCCTCCTCGCCGCAGGCCCGCGCCGACTGCCAGCGCCTCATGGGCAAGCTGGAGATCGACCTCCTCCGCGCCTGCTACGACGGCGCCCGGGCGGGCAATCCCAGGGCCGAGACCTGGATGCTCGTCCACAGCCCCGTGAACTACTTCGCCTGGGCGGTGGCCTTCCCGTTCACCGAGGCAATCCGCGCGCTGAAGCCGGACCACATGATCGCCCAGGTCTGGACCGGCACCGCCCAGAGCCCGGTCTGCCACAAGGGCATCCGCAAGGCGCGGACCTTCGAGAACGCCTACCTCGAGTACAGCTCGGCCCTGAACCTCGTCCGCGGCACGGGCATCAAGCCGTGGCTCCTCATGGACCCGCTGGAGGATGCCCCCGGCCGACCCATGAACGAGTACTTCGACAACTACCGCCGCACGCTGGGCGCCTCGCTCCTCTTCCCGGAGACCGACCGGTTCGAGGTGATGCCCTGGCCCACGCGCATCTTCGGCCAGGTGCCCGACGCCTTCGCCACGGCCGTGACCACGGTGGTCAACGCCCTGTCCGACATGCAGAACCAGAAGACGGTGCGCCACGACCGGGGAACCGAGGGCATCGCCACCTTCCTCGGCGACAGCTTCATGTGGCAGCGGAACCCGCCCTCCGAGGCCGACTTCGACCACTTCTACGGCCTCTCCCTGCCGCTGGTGATGAAGGGCATCCCCGTGCAGGCGGCGGCCTTCGACCGCATCCGGGAGCCGGGCTACCTGGACCCCTACAAGGTGCTGCTCGTCTCGTTCGACCCGATGAAGCCCCAGCACAAGGAGGACGTGGACGCGCTGGCAGCCTGGGTGCGCGCCGGCGGGCGGCTGATCCTCTGCGGCGGCGACGACGCCTACAACGCTCTGGACATGTGGTGGAGCAAGGAGGGCCTGCCGTCTCCGCACACCTACCTGCTCAAGGCCCTGGGCCTCAACGGCGCGGGCATGAAGGTCACCGAACGCTCGGCGCCTACCGCCCCCTACCGCGTGGCCGTGGAGTCGCCCTACAAGGGGCGCAACCTTGAGAACCGGGGCATCGTGAAGGTGGACCTGACCGCCGCGGCGGCCGGCACCGGGGCGGTCTACCTGCGCTTCACGGACGCACAGCCTGCCGACGGCTGGGGAGCGCTCATCACCTCGCTGCGGCTGGTGGGCACCCGCGACGGCAAGCCCCTGGACCAACGCATCACGCCCGGCGGCCCTGAGGAGGGCGCCATCACCGCCGCCGACACCGGTAGCGGGCTGGCCGGAACGGGCCGGTTCGTCGACGCCTCCCGCGAGCTGGTCTACCGGCTGCAATTCGACCCCGGCACGCGGGCTTCCGTGGAGGTGGAGATCGGCAACCAGTACCGCATCGAGACCGCCCCGGCCCCGGCCATGCTCAGCAGCCGCGCCCAGCGCGCTCCCGGTTCTGCGTTGGCGGCGGAGTTGGACCCGGCCGCTCTGGACGGCGCCTCCCGCGCCCTCACCTACCCGAACCTGGGCGCTCGGCCCGTCATCTCGACGCCGACCGGAGACCTGATCGCCGAGGCCGAGGTGGGCAAGGGCGGCGTGGTGGTCTGCGGCCTGCCCGCTACCTGGTTCACCCGCACCCCGGAGGCCGACGCCGCCATGCGCGCTCTGACGCGCTACGCCTGCGGCAAGGCCGGCCTGGCCTACCGCGAGCAGGAGCACGTCGGCATCGAGCGGGGCGACTACATCGTCATCAAGGCCTTCGACAAGCCCGCGCAACTATCCCAGCCCGCCGTCGACCTGATGAGCGCCGACCTGGCCATCCGCCCGGCCGGTCCCGTGGCGCCCGATGAGGTGGTGGTGCTGAAGAAGCTCCCGCGCCAGGTCGGCTCCGCACCCACCCTCGCCGTCGCCTCCGACTGCATCGAGTGGTCCGCACGCACGGGCAACGAACTGCGGCTGGTGGCGAGCAACGCCTCGGGCATCAAGGGCGTGATCCGCGTGATGACCGGCGGCAAGCAGATCGCCGCGCAGGCCTGGGACGCCTTCGGCGAGGCGAGGCCCATCAAGGTGGAGATGCAGGGCGCCACGGCCCTCCTGCGCTACGACTGTGAGCCCAAGGGCCTCGGCATCCGGGTTACGGCGAGGTAGGGGAGGCGGGTTGGATGACCTCCCAGTCCGAGCCGATGTGCTGCAGCAGGCCCGGCGGGAGGTCACGCCACTCGACGACATCGACGGAAATGGGCAGGTCCGACTCGGCCAGATCGTCGCGCAGGTAGGCGAGCGTCGTCAGGTCGATGGGCTCCGGGGAGACGATGGCCAGGTCCAGGTCGGACCAGGGCCTGGCGTTGCTTGCCACCCGTGAGCCGAACGCCCGCACCTCGAGCCCGGCCACATGCGCTGCCAGGATGCCGCGGACCAGTGCGAGTTGGCCCTGCGGCAGGTCAATCACCGTCATCCTCGCGGGTCAGGGCGGCCAGCAGGGCGACGGCGTCACGCTGGAATGCCGGGATCGACCGGCTCACCTCGTCGGCCTTGGCTTCATCATAGGTATGCGAGCTCAGGTTCCGTAGTTCGCGGTAGCGCATCCAGGCCGACGGGTCCGCGACGAAGCCGCGAGCCGCCCCTTTGCGGATCAACTCGCGGTACGACATGGCGCCGACCCCGCCGGGGTCGGCCGCCTCAGCCATCATGCGGCGCCTCAGCATCTTCCAGCAGAGCTCGTAGGTGTACTCGAACCGCAGGATGGCGGCGTCGCGAAGCTCCTCATCCGCAGAAGCGGGCACTGACCGATCTATGGCCCGCGCCAGGCCGGCCAGCGCCTTGCGAAGCGATGTGTAGTCGAGCACGTCGAGCACGGCTACCCCTCGATGGCCGCCTTCCGCTGCTGGATGGCGCGGATGCGGGCCATGTCGAACTTGGCCGAGCGGTCGAAGAGGTAGATGCCGTTCTGCTCCTGGAACACGTCGGTGAGCTGCGTGTAGCAGTAGCCGAACATGGCCGGGTTGTCCAGCAGCGCGTCGCAGAGCCCCTGGAAGCGCGCGGTGAACTCCTCCAGCGTCTTCGGTCGCTGCCCGTAGCCCCACGACGGGTCGCCCTCCTTGACGTTGGGGTTCCACCAGGTGCCGCCGAACTCGCTGACGAAGTAGGGCTGCCCCTTGTAGGGCACCGACCAGGTCTCGTTGCCGTCGGGGTTCATGAAGGGCTTGCCGTCCAGTAGCGCATCGTGGCGCGCCTTGAAGGTAGCCGGCTCCTGGTCATAGTCGTGGGAGTCACTGATGTCGGCGTCGGCGATCCGGTGCGAGTAGCCCGAAGCGTCGAGGACCGGGCGCGAGGTGTCCATGGCCTTGGCGGCGAGGTAGAAGGCCTGGGTGAGGCCGTCGAGGCCCGAGATGCGGTCGGTGATCCGCTCGTGCGTCTCGTTCAGGCCGCACCAGCCCACGATGGCAGGGTGCGAAACGTCGCGGTGCAGCGCCTCCAGCCACTGGGCCACGTAGGTCGCCTGCGGGCGGCCGCGGTCCATGCCCCAGTCGGCGAACTCGCCCCAGACCAGGTAACCCAGGCGGTCGGCGTGGTAGAGGAACCGCTCCTCGAAGACCTTCTGGTGCAGGCGTGCACCGTTGAAGCCGGCCTCCATGGAGAGGACGATGTCGGCCACAAGCGCCTCGTCGGAGGGCGCCGTAAGGATGCCGTCCGGGTAGTAGCCCTGGTCCAGCACCAGACGCTGGAAGACGGGCTTGCCGTTGATCTTCACCGCCTTGTCGTCGATCACCACGGAGCGGAGGCCCGCGTAGCTCCGGGCGCTGTCCACCACCTCGGCGTCAGGCGCGAGCAGCTCGATCTCAAGGTCGTAGAGGTTCGGCTCGCCGGGCGCCCAGAGCCGCACATGGTCGGCGGTGATGGGCAGCGTGAGGATCGGCGTCATATCGCGGTCGGCCGGGACGGTGACCGACGAGACCGTGGCGCCGCCGATGGAGAGCAGCGCCCGCACGCTGTGGCCCGCCTTGCGTCCGTAGATGGGCTGCTCCAGGATGAAGCGGCTGTTGGCCACGTCGGGCGTGATGCGCGGGCGGCGCAGGGCCACCATCGGCTCGGGCTCCATCCAGACGGTCTGCCAGATGCCCGTGGTACGCGTGTAGTCGCATCCTCGGCTGTGGTACTCGGGGCACTGCTTGCCGCGCGGAATGGCGCCGCGGGAGTCATCGCGGGCGCGGACGACGATCTCCGCAGTCGTGCCCGCCTCGGCCACGCCGCCCAGGTCGCAGGTGAAGCCCACGCAGCCGCCCTGGTGCCGGGCCACCTCGGCGCCGTTCACCCAGACCGTGGCATCGTAGTCGACCGCCTGGAAGTGGAGGAGCACGCGGCGCCCGGCCCACTCGGCGGGTATCTCCACGGCGCGTCGGTACCAGACCGCGTTGAGGAAGTCCACATTGCCCACGCCGGAGAGGACCGACTCCGGGCAGAAGGGCACCGTGATCTCGCCGGCCAACTTCCGGTCGCGCAGGCCCCGCTCCAGGCCGCTATCGCCGGCGTCGAGCTCGAACTCCCACTGGCCGTTAAGGCATAGCCACTGGTCGCGGACGAACTGCGGGCGGGGATACTCGGGTCGTGGCAGGCTCATGGCGCGGCGCTCCTTGCGGCGGCCAACAGGCCGCGTGTGATCGCCTATAGCATACCGGCCACGTGCCAGTGTGCCATGCAAGTGGCAAGTCGGCGGGATGGCCGCCGCTGCCGACCTCCACTCCCATCCCTACTCAGCCTTCCAGTAGGCGCCGGTCCAGGGCTGTAGCTTGAGGCGGAAGCGGGCGTAGCCGTCCGACCCTCGCTGCAGGGGCAGGCCAGGGAAGGTGACGCCGGCCGGGAGGCGCACCGCTACGGTGCAGTCCGTGGCGAGGCCCTGGCGCTCGCGAGCCATGAGGAAGCGGCCGTCGTCGCTGACGTGGACGCGGAGGTTGGCCGGAGCCACGACGGGCCGGTCGATGCCCGCGGCGGCCACCATGGCCTCGAAGAGCGGCACGAGGGCGTCGGCGGGCTTCTGCACGGGACAACTGGCCCAGCCGTAGTTGGACGCGAAGCCCAGCGGGAAGCCGAACGCCAGCACTGCGTTGCCCGCCACGCGCGTGGTGCGGGCCACCACGGCGCCTCCGGCCGTGAGCAGTGGCTCGCCGACGGCAGGCAGTCCCACGGAGGCCACGCCGCCGAAGTCCAGCGTCATCGGCGTCGCGGCGCCGGCGAGGGCGACCTCCTGCTTGCCTTTCAGGGGAGCCACACCCGCGTAGTCCGTCGCGCCCAGCCACCGGGCCGCCACGGCGGGGAAGCCGGTGGTGGGCTGCATTCGCGCGTCCATGTTGCCGATCTTGCCGACGGCGACGGCGCGCTTGCCCGCATGCTTCGGGTCGCGCAGCCAGCGGTCCAGCGCCTGCCACGCTTCGGAGGGCTGGTCGGTGGCGAGGTTGGGGATCACCACGAGCCGGTACTGGGAGATATCCACCTTGAGCTTGGCCGGACCGTACGAGATGTCGCGTCCGGTCAGCGTGTCGAAGTCGAGGTTCAGGCGCGAGAGGGCGTCCGACACGCCGTACATGTCACCCGTGTCGAGGCCGCTCATGTTCGAGTTGGCCTGGTTGTAGTTGCGGAGGAGCAGCACGCGCACGGGCCGCTTCAGCTTGAAGGGGACCCCCTGCACGGCGCGCAAGAAGGGGCCGCACCACTGGAGGAACGGCGTGTCGGCCCGATTGGGCGCACCCGTGTCGCCGCCCGTCATGTGGATCCAGGTGTAGGTCTGGGTCCAGGCGCAACCGCCGCTGATCTCGTCGAAGAGGTAGCTGATATAGCCGTTCTTCACCTCCTCGGGATGCTCCTTGCGGCCGATCTCGCCCTCGCCGGTGGCGATGCCCCTGGGCGTCGCGCCTTCGGCTCGAACGTAGGGACGGTAGGGCGCCACCGTCTTGATGGCCTTGCGGGTCGTATACCAGGGCTCCATGCCGGAGAGGTCGTAGTTGTAGTCATGGTCACCCAGGCCGATGACGTCGAACGGCAGGTCGGCCCGGCGGAAGAGCTCGGGCCAGTGCCAGCTCCCCTCGGAGTCGTTGGCGTTGCAGAAGAAGAGGAGCTGGTTGGGGCAGGCCTCGCGGACGGTCCCGGCCCAACTGCGGAGGAAGCAGTAGAAGAGCCGATCCTGCTGGAACTCGTAGAAGTCGGTCCAGAGCGGATCGAAGGGGATCGAGCTGTTGGTGATCTCGCGGTGGCCGCCCAGCTCAAGGTCGGGCTCCTCCGGGGAGCGGTAGTTGGGCCAGCCGGGCAGTGGGATCTGGCTCCACGCGGTGACGCGGTCGAAGACGCCCTCCTTCAGCTCGAAGGCCGGCTTCAGCACGGGCTCGGGCGGCAGGCCGCGCCAGTTGCTCTCCCAGTATCCCGAGGGCGAGAGGCCCGGCTTGAACCCCGAGGTGTCGCCCATGTCATAGGCCCAGCGTGTACGCCGCTTGAACTCCGCCGGCGTGCCGTACTTGCGCCGGAGGAAGTCGGCGAACTGCGCCTGCTGGTGCGGATTGGCCAGGTCGTAGCCCACGAGGATGTCCTCCTCGCCGGCCATGTAACCCAGCACGCTGGGGCAGTGCGCATAGCGCGCCATCACCTTGCGGTGGGCCAGGGCATTGGCCCGCGCCAGCTCAGGGTAGAGGTGGTAGCTGCTCCGATAGGCCCATGGGATCGCGGCATGGGCGTTCCAGTAGAAGTCGGCCTCGAACACGATGTACCGGCCCATGGCGTGCGCCCGTCGCACGTAGTGGTCCAGCAGCTCCACGGCGTACTCGCATCTGGGGGCCGATGCGCCCTTGGGCTGGAAGGAGGCCGGCAGCTTCAGCCAGTCGCCGTTCTTGTCCAGCAGCGCGGAAAGGCCCAGGAAGCGCATGTAGGGGTGCACCTCGGCCTGGGCCATCATGGCCAGATCGCGATCGAGAAGGTCCCAGTCGAACTCGGGCGCCATAGGGTGGTAGGCGCCGTTATTGGTGTACATGGCGAAGAGCAGGTGGCGCACCGTGCCGGAGCCGTCGACCAGTTCGCCGCTCTCGTTGAGCCGGCAGGGCGCCCGGAACTGCGCGGCCCAGTCTGCGCGGGAAGGCGCGGCGTCGAGCTTCAGGACGGACTGCGCACGGTCTCCGGGCCATTCCCGCTCGAGCTTGTCGTTGTGCGCCTTGAAGAGCGCGCGGACGCCCGCCATCGGTAGCGGCGCGAATTCCTGGTGCCGCTCGGCGGGCTTGCCGGGCTCGGGGTGGTAGCCTCCGACGTCGCGCGGGGCGGCCCAGTCGCCTGCGGCGGCGGGGTTCCTGGTCCAGTCGGCGGCGGGTTTGCCGGCGATCTCCCAGCCCTCCACCCGCGTGGTGAAGTCCTCCACCGTGCCGTCGCGGTACTCCACGTGCATCTGGGCGTAGAAGACGGCGCCGTAGTCGCCGTAGGAGCGCAGGGCCACGAAGAGCGGCCCGGGCGGCGTGCGGTCGGCCACGTCCTTCCAGATCCGGGCGCCTGGCTCGAAGGTGAGCCGGCCGTTGAAGTAGGCGCGGATGGGCCCCTGCGCCTGGAGGAAGAGAACCGCCCGCCGCACCGGCCTGGCGATGCGCCATGTGGCGCGGGCATAGGAGACGGCGCCGTTGCTGGACCAGAACTCGTCGGCCGCGCGGGTCGGGGCGCTGTTGCCCTGCAGGAAGCGGGCCTGCTCCGGGATGTAGGGCGCAGGCTCCGACGCGGGCAGCCAGACCGGCCGGCGCGGCGCGGCGGAGGCCACTGCGGCGGCGAACAGCAGGGCGCAGAGGGACAGGATGGCTTGCATGGCGATCCTCCTCGGTCACAGCGGCGTTCCCCCGCGGAGGGGGCTTGCACAATAGGGCAGAGTACGCTATAGTATAGCGCCATAGGGCGGTTTGCCTTGCGAGGTCGCCCGGAAGCCGGTGTGCGATGACCGAGACGCCAACAACCGATGGGATGCCGCTGTACCTTGAGATAAGCCTGGCCCTCCGCGGCCGGGTGGAGCGGGGCGAGCTCGCGCCGGGCCAGAAGCTGGCCGGGGAGCGCACGCTGGCGCGTGAGTACGGCGCCAGCCCGGTCACCCTGAGCCGGGCGCTGGGGGTCCTTGTGCGTGACGGCCTCCTCGTGCGGCGGGCGGGATCCGGCACCTACGTCTGTGAAGCCCTCGCGACGCTTGAGGCCGACCCGGGCCGATCGCGAGTGCACAACGAGATCCTCGTCGATACCAGCCCCATCGACCAGCCCCTGTTCAACCACTACATGGGCCCCGTCATGGACGGCATACGCTTGGCCGCCGAGGCGCATGGCTGCGTGGTGCGGTTCCTGGACGGCAAGGCCTCCGGCGCCCTGACGCCCGCCGAACTGGGACCGAGGCAGGGGTTGCTGCTGCTCGCACCCCTCGCCGACCGTGCCGACGCCGCTGAGGAGTTGGCCCGCACACGCCCCGTGGTGGCCTGCGGCGTGCAGTGGCCCGACCGCAAGGTGCCGTCCGTGGACAGTGACAACGTCGATGCCGCCAGGCAGGTCGTGGACTATCTGGCGCGTTTGGGGCACCAACGGATCCTGCTGCTCACTTCACCCGACCTCCGCACCGATACGCGCGACCGCAGGGCGGGCTTCCGCCTCGCCATGGCGGAGCATGGGCTTGAACCCGATCTGCAGCTTGAGACCGAGGGGCCGGAAGCGCTGGGCAATGCCGGCCGCCAGGGCCTCCGCGCCCTGATGCTGGGCCGCGACGCCCCAACCGCCCTCTTCGCAACGGACTACATGCTGGCACTGGAGGCCATGGCGCGGCTTCGGGAGATGGGGCTGCACCTGCCCAACGATGTCTCGGTGGTGGGGTTTGATGACCCGGTATCGGCGGCATACCTCTCGCCGCCCCTCACCACGGTGCGTCAGCCGTTGCGGCGCATGGGACGGCAGGCCGCCGAGATGCTGCTGGACCTCATCGACCACGGCGTCCACGAATGCCCTGCGGCGGTCTTCCCGTGTTCACTCATCGTCCGCGGATCTTGCCGCAGCACAAGGCACGAGTAGCGTCTATCGAAACATGATCGGAAGGAGGTGTCAATGCCAAAACTGGATCCCAAGTCCGGACCGTCGATCCCGCCCTGGGCGGCCGTCGTGGTGATCGTTGTGATCATCGCGGTGCTTGTCGGGAGCTTCATCTACACGTCGACGCCCCGAGGACCCGCGCCGGAACGCCCGGGCGGGCCTCCCAGCGGAATGACCCTCGGCGGCAGCCCGGGCGGAGCCGGCGCTCGACCGGGCGGGGCTCCGGCAGGGATGATGGGCGGGCCGCCCGGTGGCATGGGAGCCATGGGCGGACGGCCAGGCGGACCGCCGCCCGGCATGACGGGCGGGCCGGCAGGTGCGACCGGCAGGTAGAAGGGCTCGCACCACGGGTTGTACGCATCACGTCTCTGAAGGAAGGGTAGCACAGATGAGCCAACGCCGAGCGTTTACGCTGATCGAGCTTCTGGTAGTGATCGCTATCATCGCGATCCTTGCCGCGATCCTCTTCCCCGTGTTTGCCAAAGCGCGCGACCAGGCGCGGTCAGTGGTCTGCCTCAGCAACAACAAGCAGATCGGCACCAGCCTGGCGATGTACGTCCAGGACTATGACGAGACCATGCTGACCCGCAAGGCCGGTGGAACCACCGGCGGCGGCGGGGCATACAACAACGGCTGGAACAGCGACGGAGACTTCGACTACAGCCGCTTCAACCCGGCAGTCACCGCCAACCGGCTCGGTTGGGGCTTCCTGATCCAGCCCTACATGAAGAACACCCAGATGCTCTACTGCAACTCCTCGCTGCAGAAGCCGGACGACCCGACCAACCTCTCCTACGCGCTGCGCAACGGCCCGCAGTACCTCGCCGTGGCCTGGGGATGGGAGAAGCTGGCCAACTGGGGTCGCCCTGCCCAGACCATCTGGATCCATGAGTGGTGCCTTAACCACGGCAAGGGCGGCATGGACGCCTCCCGTAACGCGTCCGATTGGGGCAACGGCATTCCGTACGCCAACATGAGCCGCGACGCAGGCATGAACGTCTCCTACCTGGACGGTCACGCGAAGTTCAACATCCCAAGACCGTGCGAAGCCGGGATCCGCGGCGACGACGGCATGCGCTGGAATTTCTGGTGGTTCAACGGCTACGACGGCAGCGAGAACATGTACTTCATGTGCCCGTAGGGCATCTCGACGCCTGAAGCGCCCAACGGGGCCGACCGACTCCACCGGGTCCGGTCGGCCCCCGGTGCATGCGGCCGCGCCGTGCAAGGTACATTCTGCCCCGTGTCAGGCTGACGGCGCGTACGGAGACCGTCACCTCCTCACCTCCTCACCTCCTCACGCCCGTCAGGGTTGCCGACTTGCCACTCGCCGGCGCCGCCCGGCCCCACAGATGCATGGGACCTTGCCGTGTGGGGTACATTCTGCTCCGTGGACCGGCGCGGGCCGGACCGGAAACGGAGTGCTCACTTGGTCATCCGCAGTCTCGCCACGGCAGGCTTTGCCGCGTTCGCCCTGCTGCTCCTCCTCCGCGCCGAGGCCCTGGCGCAGGCTCCCGTCCGCGAACACATCGAGTGGAGCCACACCTGGCTCATGGCCGTGAACAGCACGGACAAGCCCCACGTGCTGCTCATCGGCGACTCCATCACCGAGGCGGTCTTCGGGCGCGTCGAGGCCCGGTTCAAGGATACGGCCTACCTCTGCAAGCTCACCACCAGCAAGTCGCTGGGCGACCCGCTCCTCTTCGACGAGGTGCGGACCACGCTCCGCAACACGCACTTCGAGGTGATCCACTTCAACAACGGCATGCACGGCGTCGGCTACACCGAGGCGCAGTACGCCCGCGACTACGCCAGGATGCTGAGGCTCATCAAGGCCGAGGCGCCCAGGGCGAAGCTCGTGCTCGTGACGACGACCTCCCAGCGGACGCCCGGGCAGCTGGACCGCCTGACCGACTTCAACGAGCGCATCAAGGTCCGCAACCAGACGGTCCGCGAGCTGGCCGCGAAGAACGGCCTCCTCGTCAACGACCTCTTCGCGCTGGTGGCCGACCGGCAGGACTTCACCAGCGGCGACGGTACGCACCTGAGCGCGGCAGGCATCGACGCCCAGGCCGACCGCGTCTGCGCCGTCCTCGAGCCGCTCATCAAGTAGCCGCGCAGGGCCGGCGTTGCCCTGCTGGAGGTGTCGCGATGGTCACTGCCCTGCTGACGGCCTGCCTCGTCTCCCTGGCGCTCGCGCCGCAGAAGCCCCGGGACCTGCTCCCGCCGGCGCCTGCGGGCAAGGCCTGGAAGATGGTCTGGAACGACGAGTTCAACGGCCGCAAGCTGGACGACAAGAAGTGGGAGATCCCCGCTGACTACGCCCGCCGCGACGGCTGGTGGATGGCCAAGGCCATCGAGCTGGACGGCAAGGGCAACCTCGTCATCAACATCCTCAAGGACGGCGACAAGTTCGTCGACGGCTGCGTGCGGACGCGGGGCAAGTTCGAGCATGCCTACGGCTACTACATCGCCCGCGTGAAGACGCACAACCAGCCCGGCCACTGGCCCGCCTTCTGGCTCTACAACAGCTGCCAGGGGAACCTGGGCAACGGCGGTGTCGACGGCGCGGAGATCGACATCTTCGAGAAGCCCTGGCTCACGGACAAGGTGAACTGCGCCATCCACTGGGACGGCTACGGCAAGGAGCACCGGTCCGAGGGCACGCAGGTCGAGGTCCCGGGCATCTCGCAGGGGTGGCATACCTACGCCCTCTGGTGGGCCGAGGACACGTATATCTTCTACGCCGACGGCCAGGAGATCTGGCGCAGCGAGGCCGGCGGCATCTGCACCCAGCCGCTCTACATCAAGCTGAGCGACGAGATCGGCGACTGGGCCGGCGACATCAAGAAGGCGGCGCTGCCGGATAGGTTCATGGTCGACTACGTCCGCGTCTACGACCTGGTGGACAAGGGGCGGTAGGGCCCTCCGAGCCGCCGCGCTGGACTGACAGGAGGTACGAGCTGATGTCATCAATCCTGCCCCTCGGCGACTGGGGTGCATCCCCTTCCGCGTCGATCTGCGTCTGGGGTATTGACCTGGGAACAACCAACTCGACGGTCGCCGAGGTCGTCTGGGGGGGCGGCGCCGATACCCCTACATGCCGCTGCCTCGACATCGACCAGTGCACCCCGGACGGTGTCTTCACTAGCCCGCTAGTTCCATCGGTAGTCACGCTGCTGAAGCAGGGCGGCCACTGGGTTGGCGAGGGCGCCAAGCGTCTCCGTGCCCGGGCCAAAGAGAGCGGAATCGTAATCGAGCAGACCCTGTTCCAGAACACCAAGAACGACATGGGCCTGATGAAGACCTACCACCGGGCTCCTGAGGCCTACGGTCATGCTTCGCGCATTGGTGGCCACATTCTGCAGTTCCTACGAGAGGGTGCCCGCGAGGTCTCCGGCCGTGAGGGCGCCTACGTGACGGTCACCGTGCCGGCCTCATTCCTCCTGACACAACGCAGCGACACGCTTGACGCCGGCAAGCTCGCCGGGCTCCCCGTGGGGCACCATGACCTGCTGGACGAACCCATAGCTGCCCTCATCGACTACCTGATGAGCCATCCGGGGTGCGGCGCCGAGCCGGGAAGGCCGCTAACGGCGCTGGTCTTTGACTTCGGTGGAGGCACATGCGACATCTGCGTGGCGGAGATCGCACTCACGACAGCCCGTGCGCCTCTCACGGTGAGCTATCGCTCCGTGTCGCGCTACTGCCGCTTGGGCGGCTGCGATATAGACACGGCCGTGGTGCATCGCGTTCTAGTACCGGCGCTCTGCAAGGAACACGGCATTGAGCTCTCGGACCTCACTTGGTCGGAGCGGCGCCGTGTACTGGAGCCGCAGCTGTTGGGGACGGCTGAGGCTCTGAAGGTTGGCCTCTGCTCCGAGATTGATCGCCTGACCAAGTTCAAACGCTACAACGGCGCCGACAAGGGGCAGATCGCCGTCCGCCAACCGGCGGTCGAATGCTCGGTGGGCAAGCGTGTATACCGGCTCACGGCCCCCTGCCTGTCGGCCAAGGAGTGGGAGGAGGTGCTGGAGCCCTTTGTGCAGTCGGAGCGCCTCTACCCAGTCGACAGCGAGTACGGCCAGTTCCAGTCCATTTTCGCGCCCATCACGGATGCGCTTGACCGGGCCGGGCTGAGCCCTAGGGATGTGGACGTCTGCCTGCTGACCGGCGGCAGTTCGCTCATACCTCAGGTGCGCGAGGCGGTTCGTCGTTACCTGGGCGGCGCCACCATTTGGAGCCATGAAGACGAGGTAGCGACCCAGAGCGCTGTAGCCCGTGGCGCAGCATGGCATGCCCTGCACATGGCCCTCACTGGCAAGCCGCTCGTGCAGCCCGTCACCAATGAAGGAGTGGCCATCTGCACCAGCGACGGCGGCGCGTTGGCCCTGGCCCCCCTGGGTAGCCACCTGCCCTTCCCTGAAGGCGGCGGATGGCAGCGCTATCCGGCCATGCTGGCCGTGCCGCCCAACCATGGAGGTGAGATCAAGGTTGAACTAGTGACCGAGCGGACCAGACAGGCCATCATGACCCGCAGGTGGAGCATCCCCTCCGCTACGCGGGCGGGCGCCCGCATCGATCTGGCGGTTCAGCTCTCTGCCACGCAGGAGCTTCAGCTACAGGCCAGCCTGAGTGACAACCCCGACGCGGGGCTTGAGGCCATGACCAGCCACCCGCTCATGGCCGTCGTCTCGCCGCACCCGGCGCGGGACGCCGTGGAGCGGATCGAGCAGGAGCTTCGCTCAAGAGACGTGGACCCGGCGCGGGACCGCAACCTCTATGTTGAGCTGGCCCAGAACTACGGCGAGTTAAACCACTTGGAGCACGCCGTCGATGTCCTGCGCTTCCTGATGAGCAGGCTGGGGAGGGCAGACGCCACCGCGCTGTTGCTTCAGGGCATCTACTATGGTCGCTTGGCTGACGAAGAGCGGGAGGAGCAGGCTTACCGCGAGTGTCTGCGTGCCTTCCCCGGCGTCAGTACCGCAGCGTTCAACCTGGCCCTTAGCCTGCACCACCGGGGTCTGCACGAGGACGCGCTTGGAAGCATCGACCAGGCGATCACGATGGAGGGGGATGACGGCCCATGCCTCACGCTTCGGGCCGGCATCCTGCGCTCAATGGGGCGTACGGAGGAGGCCGACAGGACCTACGGGCAGGCTCTGCGGTCCTTCCCGGAACCCGGCTCGTGTGATCCGTTCGAGCTCGGATGGCTACTCCACTGCGCTGAGCAGGCAGGTGACCGCGAAACAGCGAAGCAGGCTCGTGCGGCTCGTGCGGCGGCGGGCAAGCCAGGAGACGATGAGCCGGCGCCTTCAGGGGCGTTGCCCGCCAGGGTGACCTCAGATGCCGAGGGCGGCCGGTGAGCGCCACCACGTTCCTGGCTCCCTTCGGTGACCTGACGCCGGAGCAACGGCGAGTAGTCACGGCAGACGTGAGCGGTCACCGCGTCATCTTCGGCCCGCCCGGTTCAGGCAAGACGTTGGTACTCATCCATCGGGCGGCGCACCTCGCGGCCCACCACAAGGTGAACTCCGACCGGTACCGCGTCGTCGTCTTCACCAACGTGCTGAAGGACTACATCCGCGCCGGCCTCGACTTCCTCGGGATTCCGGTTGATACCGTCACGACGTTTGACGCGCTCTGCCAGAACCTCTACACCGACCATATCGGCCGGCGGGTCCCGCGGGATGACGAGAACAATCGTCCCGACTTCGACGCCATCAGGCAAGCCGTACTGCAGATGCTGAAGCAGGGCGGCTCACCGCACCGGTCCCTGGACTTCGTAGTGGTAGACGAGGGCCAGGACCTGCCGCGCCAGGCCTATGCCATCCTGAACCTGCTCGCTTGGCATGTCACCGTCTTCGCCGACCCCAAGCAGCGCATCTTCGCTGAAGGCGCCTCCGAACCGCAGATTCTGGCGGGGCTGGGGCTACAGCGGCGAAGCGGAGCCATGTTGGCTGCCTTCCGTAACTCGCCCGACGTTGGTCGGCTGGCCGCCTGGTTCATCGCGAATGAGAACGATCAGACCGAGTATCTGGCGCAGATCAAGAACGTCAGCGCCCCTCGTGAGCGGCCTCTGCTCTACCTGGCGGCCTCGATGGAGGATGAGGCAGACCGCCTCGCTACGGCAGTACGTCAACGGCAGAGCCTGAACCAGCGCGTCGGCATCATTGTGCCCCGTAGCACCGCGGTCTTCGGTCTTTCCAACGCTCTGGCGGCCCGCGGTGTAGCCGTGGAGCGGGCGGTCCCTCCATCACGGCGGGGTGGTTCGGACTGGGCCGGGGTCCGGTTTGACACGGCGGCGCCGAAGATCGCCACCTATCACAGCGCCAAGGGGCTCACCTTCGACGCCGTCTTCCTCCCGCGCCTCACACGTGGCGCCTTCCGGCACGGGGAGCAGAAGGACGACGTGGTTCGCCTCCTCTTCGTCGGAATCTCGCGGGCCACGCAGTGGGTATACCTGAGCACTGAGGAGGGCGATGAACTCGCCGAGCTGGACCTGCTTCGCAAGGCCGCCGGCAAAGGGCATCTGGTCCTCCAGCGCCACAGCGACCATGCCTCCCAGGGCACCGCCCCGGTCGCAGGAGACGCCGACGACTATGACGACGAGGTATCGCTGTTCTAGTCTCTCCGGGTAGGCGGGAGCGCACTGATGCGGCTCCGTGAGAGCCCCGCCCTCCGCTTACAACCTGCAGACCGTCTCGGCGATGGTGTCGGCGGCGCCGGGGCTGGCGGCGGCCCGTGCGCGGGAGCGCATCTCCTCAAGCCTGTCCCGGTCCGTGAGCAGGCCGCGTGTTAGCTCGGTCAGGCTCTCGGCATCGGCGGCCGTGGCACCGGCGCCCACGTACTCCAGGAAGAGGCGGTTGCCCTCCTCCTGCCCCGGAATGAGCAGCGGGCGGTGGATCAGCATGGGCACGCCTGCGGCCATGCACTCGGACATCGTGAGCCCCCCCGGCTTGCCCACCACGAAGTCGGCGGCGTGCATCCGGGTCGCCACCTCGGCGACCGGCAGGAGCGGCTCTACCTGCAGCCTGAAGCCTCGGCCGCGCAGGTCTTCGCTCATCCTGCTCAGGTGGGAGTGGGCCGCGAGGTTGCGTCCGCAGAGCACTGTGATATGGCAGGGCACGCCGGCCGCCGCCAGGGCGCCCACGGCCTCGGTGACCGGGCCTGCGCCGATACCTCCGCTGGTGACCAGCACCGACGGTGTCGCGGGGTCGGCGCCCAGAGCCCTGCGTGCGTCGGGCCTGCTCACGGGCGCGAAGAAGGCCGCATCCGTGGGGACGCCGCTGATGGTCGTGCGCCGGTCGGCGCCGGGCTCGCGCCGGGCAATCACATCGCGGGTCCACTCGCCGGCCACGAAGTAGTGGTCGGGGTAGCCGCGCATCCACATGCGGTGCGGGTAGTAGTCCGTGACGACGACGGCGACGTTGAACGGCGCGGCGATGCGGCGGAGGCGCTCCAGCTGCGGCTGCGGCAAGGAGTGGGTGCAGACCACCCAGTCCGGCCTCTCGCGCCGCATGACGGCCCGGAGCCGGGTCATGTAGTGGAGGTCGAGCGCCGTCTGGAAGTGGTACGTCAGACGGGGCCGGTCGGAGACGCGGTAGAGGTGGCCCCACAGGTCGGGCCAGTAGCGCACCAGCGTCTCATAGCCGCCCAGGAACCACGCGCGGAACACCGGCGGCGTCAGGTTCAGGACGTCGATCACCTGCGCGTTGATGCCGCGGGTATGGAACGCCGCCGATACTGCGTGGGCCGCGCTCAGGTGCCCTCCGCCTGTGGAGGCCGAGAGCAGCAGGGTGCGTGGCGCACCGCTCAAGCCCGTGCCTCGCGGCGGACCATCGCCCGGACGATACGAGCCCTGTGGTGCCGCTGGATCAGGGCGCACCAGAGGTTCAGGCAGAGCAGGAACAGGACGTAGGCCGCTCCGAGCTCCATGCCGCGCTGGACGACGACGATGAGGAACGGGATGTGGAGCAGCAGGCCCAGCAGGTGTGAGACCTCTGCCATGCGTGACTGGCCGTCGAGCCCGGATAGGCTCGCCGCGCCCAGCGGCAGGAAGTCGGGCCCGCTTCGGCTACCCTCCGTCCCTGCGAAAGCCACCGCGTAGACCCATAGCACCACGCGTCGGAAGGCCTGCGTACCCGTCCGGCGGAAGAAGGCTTCGGTCTCGAAGCGGCGGGGGGCGAACCAGAGCGACGCCGGCGCACGGCCCAGGAACGCCGGAGCAGACGCGTACCGTGCGGCCGGCCGGGCGGAGCCGGGCCCATCGGGGAGCAGGTCGAGGCAGCGTGCCCGTTTGTAGCGCTCAAGGGCTACGCAGGCCGCGTGCATGGCGCAGAGCGCGCCGCCGTAGGCCGCCAACGGAGCGGAGCCCGCGGCCGCTCCCAGTGGCGCCAGCGGCGATTGGACCGCAACTGCCAGCGCGTTAACGACCTCGTGGTAGCGGGACCACCAGATGACGCGGCGGGCCTCATCGGCGTCGAAGGCATCGGTCAGCCCTCCGCCGGCGGGCGGAGGCAGGCATTCGCCGTACATGCGCGCCACCAGCCCGAAGAGCGGGCGAAGGCCCACGCGCTCGTAGAGCCTGCCGCCCTGCTCGATGGCGCTCACCGCAAGCCAGGCTTGCCAGAGGGATCGGCGGGACGAGGCTTCCATCACGCGGCTCACGCCGTCAGCCATCGGTGGGTGCGGCGATTGGGACTCGGGCATCCTGGTCTCTCTGCGGCGCAATCGGCGGCGCGGACGCGGGTGCGATCGATCTTCCACCCCTTGTTATACCTGCGTGCCGATGCGGTAGGCCGGGGCGGCGCCCGTACGGCCCCGCCGCCCTGCGGGCTCTGATCGATGGCAACACCTCGGGTTGTGCCATGCTCGGGTATAGTCAACGTTCAGCCGGGTGCAACTGCGATCTGTACCACGCGCCTCAGTTGGCGCGTCCCGACCAATCCGTTGTCGTGTACGCAGTGTATTAGCAGACCTGTCAAGTCCACTCTTGTGTGTGCGCGCTATCGGCGCGCCACCGGTCGCGGGTAGCGCCGGCGATTCTCCCCGAGAGAGCGCCCATTTGTGCGCCTATGCACACCTTGGGCGGAGGAGCTTGGACATGGCATGTTCTCGGCACACCGCTCTGCGGGCCATCGCGGCCCTGTGGCTGGTTCCGGTGATGGCCTCGGCGACGCCTGCCGACCCGTCTGGTGCGTCCCTTCTCGAGGTTCGTCCCCCTTCGCCCGCGTTCCTGGAGTACCAGCAGCGTGTGCAGATGGGTGTACCTCCGGTGTCGGGCATCATTCCCTCGCCCATCGACCGGTCCGACACCATCGGCATGCCGCTCAAGGGCATGCGCCTGCTGGACGCCCTGCCGGCCTCGTATGACCTCCGCAACTTCGGCCGCGTCTCCTCGGTCAAGGACCAACTGACCTGCGGCGCCTGCTGGGCATTCGCTACCATGGGCGCCATGGAGGCCTCGCTGCTCCCGGGCGAGCACGCGGACTTCTCTGAGAACCACCTGCTCAACACCTCGGGCTTCGTGCCCGGCCGCTGTGAGGGCGGCAACGAAGACATGGCGGCCGCCTACCTCATGCGGTGGAGCGGGCCCGTGGCGGAGGCCGATGACCCGTTCACGGCGACCTCCTTCATATCGCCGCTGAACCTGGCGCCCCGCAAGCACCAGCAGACGATGCTGGAGCTACCGGGCCGCGCGGGGTACACCTCAAACGACGCCATCAAGCAGGCGGTGATGCAGTTGGGCCCGATCTGGACCTATATACACTGGCTCGATAGCGCCTACAACCACGCCAAGGCTGCCTACTACTACAGCGGCGCCAGCTACCACAACCACTCTGTGCTGATCGTGGGTTGGGACGACAACTACAGCCGCACCAACTTCGTTTCGGCGCCCCCCGGCGACGGTGCGTTCCTTATCAAGAACAGCTGGGGTACCAGCCGCGACCACGAAGGCTACTTCTACGTCTCGTACTACGACGTCTGGGCCGGTCGGAACCTCTTCTACTTCCCGCCCGGCGAACCGGTGACGAACTACGGCTCGATCTACCAGCACGACCCACTGGGCCAGACAATGACCGCCGGCCTCGGCTCGGAGTCGGCATGGTTCGCCAACCTCTTCACCGCCGATCGCGATGACGAACTGGCTGCCGTGGGCTTCTATACGACGGCGCCGTCGTCCAGCTACCGCGTGCGGGTCCGTAAGGGCGTTGCCGGGGTTCCCGCATCCGGCGCATTGGCCGCCGACGTGACCGGCACGCTGGCCTACGGAGGGTACGAGACCATTCGGATCGCTGCGGTCCCCATCGCCAAGGGCGAGCGGTTCTCCGTGGAGGTCTTCGTCCACTCCCCGGGAACGCGCTGGCCCATGTCCATTGAGGCGCCGGTCGCCGGATATGCGGCGCCTACCTCGGCGGTCGGCCAGAGCTTCTACAGCACCGACGGCGCCATCTGGCGTGATCTGACCACCAAGTACCCCAACGCCAACGTCTGCGTAAAGGCCTACACCCGTGCACCTGACGTCACCTCCCTTGCGGTGGCTCCGGCCGCCGGAGCCGTGGGGCAGGCCCTATCCCTGAAGGCCACGCTGACCAACGATACGACGCACCTGCCCGTGGCCGGCGCCCTGGTTGCTTTCTCCATTGCGGGGAGCGCGGTGGCCTCGGCGGAGACCGACGCCCAGGGCCAGGCGACCGTTCCTTTCACGCCCATTGAGGCGCTCCCCCTCGGTGACTCGACCATCACGGCGTCCTACGCTGGTGCGTCGCTCATCCAGGCCTGCGCGGGCAGCTCCACGCTGACCCTGGCCGCCGCCCAGACGGCCATGTCGTGCTCAGACGCCCACGCTCAAGCAGGGTCGACGGTCGCGCTGACGGCCAGGCTCAGTCGGGCCACGGACGCCGCTCCGCTGCCGGGCAGGACGGTCGCCTTTGCGCTGGCAGGCAGAGCCATCGGCTCCGCGGTCACAGACGACGATGGAGCGGCCGCGTTGAGCTACTCCATTCCGGCAGCAACCGCCGGCGGGACCTATGCAGCCCGTGCCTCGTTCGCCGGCGACGCGCACCATCTGGCCGGTTCCGCCGACGCTACGGTGACAATCGCTCCGCTGAAGACGCCCACCGTGATCACCGTTCCCAACCGCATCAACATAACCGGAGGCAGTCTGGTGCCCCTCGGCGCGTTCCTGAAGACAGCCGATGGGATCGCGATAGGCGGGGCCGTCGTCGGCTTTGCCGTCAGCGGAACCGCAGTGGGCTCCAAGTCGACCGACAAGAACGGCATCGCCTTGATCTACTGGACGGCGCCCGCAGGCTTCGCCGGCGCCCATGCCATCGACGCAACCTACGCGGGATCGGCTGTCTACGCCGCCTCGACCGGTCGGGGCTGGATCAACCCCGGCTCCACCACGGTTGCCACCACACTAACGGTCCAGCGCGCCACCGCCGCCGAGGGCACGGCCGCCACCCTGTCCGCCATGCTGGCCAAGCAGCCTGACGGCGCCGGTGTGGCAGGCAAGATCGTCAAGTTCACCGTGGCTGGAGCCACCGTAGGATCAGCCGCCACGGGAGCGACCGGTGTCGCTGAGTTGGCCTACGCCGTGCCCGCCACGGGCGCCGCGACGAAGGCGGTGGCAGCGGCATTCGCGGGCGACGCCTCCTTCGCGGCATCGACCGGCGCATCGACGCTCACCGTCATCGGAAGGCCGACAGCCACCGCGCAGAACACCGGCTGCCTGACGGGTCTGCCGGTCTCGGTCCGCCTCTCCGGAGCTGACCCCCAGTCTCTGCCGCTCACCTTCGCCGTCGCCTCCGGCCCTGCCCACGGCACGCTGGCGGGCACGGCGCCGGACCTCACCTACACGCCGGAGGTGGGCTTCAGCGGCGAGGACGGCTTCACATTCACTGTGAGCAATGGGTACCTGGCGAGCGTGCCGGCCACCGTCAAGGTGGTTGTGGGCCGGATGGACACCATCACCACGATCACAGGCGCAACGGGCCAGGTAGGCGAGCAGGTGCATTTCTGCTCCTCCACGACCGATGCCGCCGGCGATGCTGTGGCCGGCGCCGCCGTGACCTTCAAGACGCCCGATGGCAACGAGCACTCGGCAGTGACCGATGCGACAGGTGCCGCTGAGCTTGCGTGGGAAATCCCGGCCCTCTGCCGAGGCGGCGCCGTTACCGCGACCTTTGCGGGCGACGCCGGCCGGGAGCCGAGCACAGGCTTCGCCAATCTCAAGGTTAACGTGACGTCACACGTCGCCGTCGAAGCCGCCTCCGGCTCCACGGGCGCGTGCGTGGCGATCACGGCTTACCTCCGGGAGGGCATCGGCATAACGGGCGTGGCAGGCAAGGCGCTTCTCCTGAGTGTGGACGGCGGCGCGGCGGTCGCGTTCGACAGTCCCACGGCGGCTTCGGGCAAGGCCGTCTGCACCTACACCATCCCGTCGACCCTCGCCAACGGCACGCATACCACGACGGTAGGCTTCGCAGGTGACGAGGACCTGCCGGCCGCGTCGGCCTCATCGAGCCTCACGGTGGCGGGGCTCAAGCCGACCTACTCCTGGATCTACATCTACAAGGGCACGGCGGGGGTCAGCAGCAAGTCGGTGATGTACCTCTACGAGATCGCGGCCGGCGGCGTCCTTCGGCCGATCGCAGGCCGCAGTGTGCGGTTCGTCGTGGCTGGCACCACCCTGTGCGACACGACCACGGCGGCCGACGGCAAGGGCATCTACACCTATATCCCGGCGACGGCGGGCGTGTTCGCAGCGCAGTCGATCTTCAGCGGCGACGGCGCCTACAGCGCTTCGTCAGCCTCGGGCACGCTGACGGTAGTTAACCCGTAGGCCCACCCCGGATCAGCGAAGGCCCCCCGGCGACGGCTTGCCGGGGGGCCTTATGCTGGCTCTGTCGCATCAGGACGCCTGAAGCTACCGGGCGCCCTTGCGCAGGAAGTCGGCGAACTCCCGCGGGTTCCGGGTGGCGCCCTCGAACTTGTCGATCACCGTCCCGTCCGGCCGCACCAGGACATAGGTGGGCAGGGCCTGGTTGCCGGCCAGCCTGCCCTGGAGCTTCTGGTTGGCGCGATCTTCGTCGGTGGGTCTGTCGGTGTAGAGCTGTACCTGCACGAGCTCCTCCAGCGCCTTCGCCACCTCCGGCACGGGGAAGATGTTCTTCTCCATGTAGCGGCAGTTGGCGCAGGTGACGCCGGTGAAGTCGACAAAGACCGTCTTGCCCCCTCGCCGGGCAAGGTCGAGCGCCCCCTCGAACGTGGCGGCGTGGACAGGGCCTGAGGCAGCGCCGGGATCGGGCCGGGCCGATGCGCCGTGCGCCGGGTAGGGGTCCGGCGGCAGGAACGGGTCGATCAGGTCAAGCTTGCGGCCGTTGAGCCCGGAGAGGAGCGAGGCGCAGGCCGCCAGTGTCGCGAAGCCGAAGAGGCGCCGCGACCATCCAACCGTCCGGAGCGCCTCGGGAAGCCCCACAAGGTAGCCCGCAAGCATGGCGAAGATCGCCGTCCAGAGGGCCAGGAAGACGGGCTTGGTGATCCAGCCGGCCGTCCATCCCAGATCGGCGTTCGAGAAGAACTTGACGGCGGCGGCCAGCTCTACGAATGCCAGCACGGGCTTCACAGACGCCAGCCAGTCGCCCGATTTGGGCATCCGGGAGATGGCGCTGGGGAAGAGCGCCAGCAGGAAGAAGGGCAGCGCGAAGGCCGCGCCGTAGGCGGCCATGCCCAGTGTGGGATAGAGCAGGCTCCCCCGAGCCGCCGCGGCCAGCAGCGCCGCCGCGATAGGCATGGTGCAGGTGAAGCTGGTGAGCGCGAACGCCGCGCCCATCAGTAGCGGACCCAGGAGGCCGGCCCTGCCCGTGTTCTTCGCGAGCGCGGTGGTGAGCCCCGTCGGCGCCTGTATCTCAAAGAGGCCGAAGAGGTTGAACGCCAGCACCACGAAGAGCAAGCCCAGCGCCAGGTTCACCCACGGGTTGGCCGCGAAGTTCGAAATGCCGGTCGCACCGAAGAGAACCGCCGCCAGGATCCCGAGGACAGCGAATGTGGATGCGATACCCGCCGCGTAGGCCGCGGCCGCCGGCATGGCGGAGCCGTCGGTCCGCTTGCTGAAGTAGCTGACCGTGACCGGGATCATCGGGAAGACGCAGGGCGTCAGCAGCGACGCCAGGCCACCCGCGAAGCAGGCGCCCAGGAACGGGCCGAGGCCCGCGCCGGTGTCCAGGCCGGACGCCTGTGCGTGGGCCGCCGCGGCTGCCGTCAGGAGCGCCCCGGAGCAGGCGAAGGTGCGTAGCCTCAAGGCTTCAGGGCCACCGTCACGTTGGCCTCGGCGGGCGGCAGGCAGGTGCGGTCATTGCACAACTGCGTTGCCACGGTGAGGCTGATGCGGGCTGCCTTGGCGGGCGACTTCAGCGTCACGGGGATGGTTACCACACCGGCGTAGATCTGCGCCGTGCCCTCAAAAGTTCGGTACGGCTTGGTCTTGGGCCACACGATCAGCGCCTTGGCGCCCTTTGGCTCCTTGACGGTGATGGAGGTGGGTACGCCGGACTTCTCGGTGGGACCGTAGATGTGGTACCCCGCGGGCACCTTCAGCTTCAGCATCACCTTGGAGCCGGATACCCCGGCGGTGACGGTGACGGACTGAGCGGAGGCCCCGGCGGCCAGTCCCAGACTGAGCGCCGCGGCCACGACCGCAACGGCGTAGTTGCGCATGAGTATCTCCTATACGTCACATGGCGCCCCCGGGTAACGGCGGCGGGGGCTGAAGGGTCATACGTCGGCGGCGGGGTGTGTCGTCACCGCCCGGCGGCAGCCTCCCGGAGCTGCTTCTCGGTGAAGCGGACCGCGATCGCCTGCTCCAGGCCCGGCGCCTCGGTGGTGCCCACGGAGTAGTAGAGGCAGACGATGCTCCCGTCGGCGTTCTGCACTACGGAGGGGTATCCGCAGTCGCCGGTGACGGAGTTCCAGCCCACCAGCACACGGCCGGCGTAGTTCCAGCTCAGGCCGTTGTCCGGGCTCATCAGGGCCATGGCGCCCAGCGGGGCGTGACGGCGGCCCGTGACCATGAGGAGCTTGCCGCTGCGGAGCCGGACCATGTCGGCGGGATGCTCGGCCCAGCGCCGCCCACCGTCGCCCGTCACCTGCCGCGGCGCGCTCCAGGTGCGGCCGCCGTCGGTTGAGGATGAGACATCGACATACGAGTTTCCGTTCCGCATGGCCGCCAGGACCTCGCCCGAGGGGTTCTGAAGGAGCGCGGTCTCGTTGTGGTCGGTGGCGGAGATGAGCGACCAATCGGACCAGGTCTCGCCATTGTCCCGCGAGCGCACCACGCCCACCATGTCGCCGTGGGAGCCGGCGGGCGGCTTGCCGGGCCCCTCGTAGTTGGGATTGGCATTGCCGTAGACCGACATAAGGGCGGTGCCGTCCTTCAGCACGATGATGCGACCGTAGGGCGAGCAACCGTTGCCCAGCGGGCCCTTGAAGAGCGGGCGCTTCGGGCTCCAGGTCTTGCCGCCGTCCTTGGAGAGCACGTAGAAGAGGTCAAAGCCGCCCCGTGACGTGTCCCAGTTACCCGCGGCGTCGTAGTGGGTGCACTCGCCGTAGGCCAGCACGAGGGTTCCGTTGCGCATCTGGCCCAGCGCCGGGTTGCGGTCGTCCCACTCACTGTCGACCACGGTGCGCGGCGCCGACCAGTTGCGGCCGCCGTCGGTCGACTCAATCCAGTCGAGCCTGCCCGCCCTGCCCAGGTGCGGCGCTCCGCCCCGCAGCACGGCCACGAGCTTGCCGCCGCGCAGGCGCACCATCACAGGGAAGTATCCCCCGCCCTTCACGGCCACCACGCGCTCCGCCGCGCCCAGGCGCGGAAGCTCCGCATCGGTCACTTGCACCGGATCGGCCATCAGTCGCCCTCCCGATATTGCCACAAGAGCGGTGGCCAGCGCCGCACGTCCGCATGAGTGCATCACGGTTCTCCCTTCCGCTTCGCTCTACGATACCCCGCCCAGCGGCCTCGCGCGCGGCAGGATTCGCCGGCCTTTGTCGCGAATCGTAAAGGCTGTAATGGAACCTCCGATCCTCACCCTGACGGATATCGACATGAGCTTCGGGGGTGCGCCGGCCCTTCGCCGCGCATCCCTGCAGGTGCTGCCAGGCGAGGTGCATGGCCTCGTCGGTGAGAACGGCGCAGGCAAGAGCACCCTGATCAACATCGCCACCGGCCTCTTCCGGCCCGACGGCGGCGTCATGCAGGTGGCCGGCGAGGCCGTGCGGCTCAGCAGCCCGCCGGACGCCGCGAAGCTGGGCATCTCCGTGGTCCACCAGGAGGCCGACCTCTTCTCCCAGCTCTCCATCGCCGAGAACATGCTGCTCGCCCGCGGCCTCGTGCGCGGACCTGCGGGGCTCATCGACTGGCCCGGCACGTACCGCGAGGCCGATCGTATGGCCGCCGTGCTGGGCGAGGAGCTGGACGTGCGGCGCCAAGCCGGCGGACTGACCGTGGCGCGGCGAATGATGGCCGAGATCGCCGCGGCGGTAGGCGGGGGCACGGCGCGCGTGCTCTTCCTCGACGAGCCCACCGCCTCGCTCACGCAGAACGAGTCGGCCCATCTCTTCGAACAGGTCGGCCGCCTCCGCGACGCGGGCGTGGGCATCGTCTACGTGAGCCACCGGCTGGACGAGGTGCTGGAGATCTGCGACCGTATCACGGTCATGCGCGACGGCCAGACCATCGAGACCCGCCCCGCCGCCGACTGCACCGTGGACTCGCTGGTCGCCGCCATGGTGGGCCGCGAGATGCACCTCGAGACCGGTCCGCGGGGCGGCTCCGAGGGCGAGGTGCGCCTGGAAGTTAAGGGCGCCGGCGGCGCCGGCGGCGCGTTCCGCGATGTCTCGCTGCAGGTGCGCTCCGGCGAGGTGCTGGGCCTCTACGGCTTCGTGGGCGCGGGCCGGAGCGAACTGGCGCAGGCCCTCTTCGGGCTGGAGCCGCTCGCCGAGGGCTCAGCCACCATCGACGGCGCTCCCCTGCGGGCGGGCTCCCCGCGTGACGCAGTGGACGCCGGCCTGGCCTACCTGCCCGAGGACCGGCTGGTGCAGGGCGTCTTCCGCACCCACCCGCTGCGCACCAACGCCAGCGTGGCGATCCTGCGCCGCCTGAGCCGCTTCGGGCTGGTGCGCGGCGGTCAGGAGCGCGAGCAGACCCGCACCGTCATCGACGAGATGCGCGTCCGCTCCACCTCCATGGAGCAGGCCATCGGCACGCTCAGCGGCGGCAACCAGCAGAAGGTCGTCTTCGGCCGCTGGAGCGCCACGAACCCCAAGGTGCTGATCCTCGACGAGCCCACGCGCGGCGTTGATGTGGGCGCCAAGGCCGAGATCCACCGCCTCATCCGCGACCTGGCCAAGGCCGGTACGGCGGTGCTGCTCATCTCCTCCGACCTGCCCGAGGTCATGGCGCTCAGCGACCGCGTCTCCACCATGTCTCAGGGGCGCATCACGGGCACCTTCGACCCGGTGAAGGATGGGGAGAAGGCGATAGCATCGGCGGCGGTGCCCAGGGCCGGGGGTGCAGACTCGGGCACGGAGGCCCGAGCCACCAAGGGCGCCACCAAGGGCGCCGTCGACGGTCGAGCCGGCCGGTTGCCTGCCATGCGCGAGTTGGGGATCGTCGCGTTCATCGTTACGCTGGCGGTGGTGATGACCGCGCTGAAGCCCGGGGAGTTCGCGACCCGGCAGAACCTGGTCGACATCCTAGCCAATGCCGCCATGCCCGCCATTGTGGCGCAGGGCGCGATCCTGATCATCTGCGCGGGCGGCATCGATATCTCGGTGGGCTCCGTGCTGGGCCTCTGCAGCGCCGTGGCCGCCACAGCCGCCAGGGGAGGCGCGCCGCCGGTCCTCTGCCTGGGGCTGGCCATGGCCCTCGGCTGCGCCGCCGGCATCCTGAACGCCGCCACGTCGCTGCTCGCGCGCATCCATCCCATCATCGTCACGCTGGCGGGCATCAGCATCTACCGGGGACTGCTGGTCACCTTCACCGGCGGCAAGGACATCCAGGAGCTACCCCACGCCTACCGCATGCTGGCCGACGGCAACCTGCTGGGCGTGCCCAAGGTCGTGATCTACGTCCTGGTCATCACCTTCGTGGCGCATGTCGTGCTCACGCGGACGCTTGCCGGGCGCCGGGTGCTGGCGCTGGGAGGCTCCGAGACCGCCGCAAGGCTCATCGGCCTCTCCAAGGCGCGGCTCACGCTCTTCGTCTTCGGCGTCTCAGGCCTGCTGGTGGGCCTCACCGCCGTGCTGGATACGGCCTACTACGGCAGCGTACAGGCCAACACCGGCGAGGGGATGGAGATGAAGGCCATCGCCGCGGCGGTCATCGGCGGCACCAACATCATGGGCGGGCGCGGCTCGGCGCTGGGCGGGTTGCTGGGCGCCTTCCTCGTGGCGATGGTCTACAACGCGCTGGTGCTGCTTGCGGTCAGCTCCTTCTGGCAGAACCTCTTCGTCGGCCTTCTCATCCTGCTGGCGGTGACGTCGGACACGCTGCTCCGCCGGAAGGGAGCCGCCCGATGATCCGCCGCCTGCTCCGCTCCCGCGAGGCGATCCTCCTGCTGGTGCTGGTCGCGCTCTTCGCCGTGCTCGCCGTGAAGGTCGAGGGCTTCTTCGACGCCTACAACCTGCTGGAGCGGACCCGCTACTGGGTGGCGCCGGGACTGCTGGCCGCCGCCATGACCTTCGTCATCGCCACCGGCGGCATCGACCTCTCGGTGGCTTCGGTCCTGGCCCTATGCGGCATCGTCATGGGAATGCTGCGGCGCGACCTGGGCTGGCCCATGCCCGCCGCCGCCGGGGCCGCGCTGGCTACGGGCCTCGCCGCCGGAGCCGCCAACGGGGCGGTCATCAGCCGCATCGGCGTGCCTCCGCTGGTCGTCACGCTGGCCACCATGTCGCTCTTCCGAGGTGCGGCCATGGGGCTGAGCCAGGCCAAGGCCATCGGCGACTTCCCCGCGGGCTTCCTCTGGCTGGGTCAGGGCTCCCTCTGCAAGGTGCCCGGCACCGGCGCCAACCCCGCCGACCTGCCGGTCCCGCTGGTGATCCTGCTGGCCGTCTACGCGCTGGCCTGGGCTCTCATGCACCGATCCTGGGTGGGGCGCTTCACGGAGCTGGTGGGCGAGAACGAGACGGCCGCGCGCTTCGCCGCGATCGACGTGCGGCGGCTAAAGCTCACCCTCTACGCCTCCGTCGGCCTCCTCTGCGGCTTCGCGGCCCTGCTCCATACGGCCATCTACGCCACCGCCAAGGCCGACACGGCGGCGGGCATGGAGCTGGAGGCCATCGCCTGCGTGGTGGTGGGTGGAACGCGCATCAGCGGCGGCCATGCCTCCATTGTGGGTACGCTGCTTGGGTTGGCCATCCTGGGCATCCTCCGCTTCGGCCTGGAGATGGCCGGGGTAAGCTCCCAGAACATCATCATCCTGGTGGGGATCGTGCTGGTCGCGACCGCCATCATCAACGAGAGGCTCGGCCGCTCCGCCGTGAGATGACGGCGCGCGGCCTCTCTGGCGCGAAAGGAGACGGACCTTGAGAAGATGGGGCATGGCGGCCCTGGCGGTCCTGCTGATGGCAGGCTGCGGGCCCGCGGAGAAGAAGGACGACGGCGCGACGAAGCCTGCAGAGACCGGCGGCGCAGCGCCGGGCAAGAAGCTCACCGTGGGGCTCATGCCCAAGCTCACGGGCATCAGCTTCTTCAACGCCACCGACAAGGGCGGCAAGGAAGCCGGCGAGGCGCTCGGCATCGACTACGTCTACGACGGCCCCGCCGCCGGTAGCGACACCATCGAGAAGCAGTCGCAGCTGGTCGAGACCTGGGTGGCCCGCAAGTTCGACGCCATCGCCATCGCGCCGAACGACCCCGAGGCCATCGCCCCGGCCCTTACCAAGGCCCGGTCGCGCGGCGTCAAGGTCATCGCCTGGGACGCCGACGCCAAGAAGGAGGCCCGCGACTTCTTCGTGACGCAGTGTACGCCGGAGAGCATCGCCAAGTCGCTCATGGACGTCATGGCCGAGGCGATCGGCCCCGAGGGCTCCTACATCATCATCACGGGCACGCTCACCGCGTCCAACCAGAACATCTGGATGGCCGAGATGGAGAAGGTCCGCCAGGCCAAGTACCCGAAGATGAAGAACCTCTCACCCACGCCCATCTCGCCGGGTGAGGACAAGGCCAAGGCGACCCAGATGGCCGCCGACGCCCTGAAGACCTACCCCGACGTGAAGGGCATCTTCGCCATCACCTCCGTGGCCCTTCCCGGCGCCGCCGAGGCCCTCCGCAAGTCCGGCGCGGGCAGCAAGGTCTTCCTCACCGGCCTGGCCACGCCCAGCGACATGCGCGAGTATGTCAAGGACGGCACCGTCAAGAAGTTTGTGCTCTGGAGCCCGGTTGACCTCGGCTACCTGGCCATCACCGCCGCCACCGCCGTGGCCAAGGGCGAGCTGAAGCCCGGCGCCACCGAGTTCAAGGCCGGCCGCATCGGCACGGTGAAGGTGGTGGGCGACCAGATCATCCTGGGCGACCCGCTCGTCTTCGACAAGGACAACATCGACAAGTTCGACTTCTAGGGGCGCGGCGGCGCGGTGCGGCGGCCCGCCGTGGTCTCGATACGCCGGCCCGCCTGTCGGCGGGCCGGCACTCGACCGACGGCTTGGGGCCGGCGGGTCAGTGGTGGCGGGCTCGGAGCGCCGATCGCCTTTGGCGTCATCCTGACACGCAGTGGAAGGACCCCCCGGGGGAACCCGCTGCACCGCCACGAAGCCGCCGGCCGCCGTATCCTGCCGCGTCGAACGAGCTCAGCCGTCGGTTGAGTAGGCCCGCGCCGCCGTTGCGCGGGCCGTATCGAAACCACGGCCTGGCCGGAGCCACCAACGGCGCTCCCGGCCGCGGAGGTAACTATGGAACCTCTTCGTCTCGGCATCCTCGGCGCCGGGCGCGGCGGGTTCGCCGTCCCGGTGGCGCGGTACATGCCCCGCAGATTGGCGATCACCGCGGTCTGCGACATCCGCACGGACCGCGCTCGGGCGATGGCGGAGCAGTGCGGCGCGGCCTGGCACGGCGGCGGCTTTGCCGCCATGCTCGAGCGTGACGATGTGGATGCCGTGCTGATCGCCACTCCCGACCACCAGCACGCCGAGCAGGCCATCCTGGCCCTCGAGGCCGGGAAGCATGTGCTGTCCGAGATACCCATGGCCACTGCCCTGGGCGAGATCGACCGGATCATCGCGCTCTCCGAACGGACCGGGCTGAAGTACATGATGGGCAACGAGGTGCGCTGGCTTCCGGCGCTGGAGGCCCTGAAGCGCAAGGCAGGCGAGGGGTGCTGGGGCGAGGTCTTCTACGGCGAGGCCGAGTACCTGCACAACCTGCGCGAAGAGGGATGGAAGGGCCTGGAGGAGGACGGGTCGGTCCACTGGCGCTTCGATCCCGTCCGGCCGCAGAGCACCTTCCTGGGCGGCGGCCCCCACGCCTTCGACACCCTCCGCTGGCTGGCCGGCGAGAAGCGGTTCACGCGGGTCTACGCCACCGGCTCGGGCGCCTACGTCGAAGGCCACGCCGAGCCCGCCACCGCCGTGGCGCTCCTCACCGGCGAAAGCGGCGCTGCCTACAAGGTCACGGTCTCCTACGCCATGCACCGCCCCTACTGCCTCTACTTCTCGCTCTACGGCTCCGAGGGGAGCTTCGAGGGCGGCCGCACGGACCAGGAGCAGGTCTTCTACCAGACCCGCGCCGAGGAGGGGTGCGCCGCGCTGAAGCCGCTGGGCGTGCCCTACTGGAACCACCCGGGCATCGAGCTGGAGGGCGGGCACGGCACCAGCGAGCTCTTCATGATGACGGACTTCCTCGATGCCGTCCGTGACGACCGGCCGCCGGCCATCGACGCCCGCGAGGCCGCCCGATCCATCGCTCCGGCCATCTGCGCCTTCGAGTCGATCCGAACCGGGCTACCGGTCGCGGTGCCCGAGTACTGACGGTGGGCGGCGCGGAAGTGACGCTGATCGTGGCAGGTGACGGCCGCGAGGACTTCGGCCTCTACACCGCCGAACTGCTCCGCATGGAGGGTATTTCCGTCTCGGTGCACAGCCTCGACGACGGACTGCCCGCCCTCCTGCCGGATGTGGTTGTCCTGGCGGCCGACCTGCCCCTGACCCGGCCTGAGGCGGCTACGCTGCGCAGCCATGCCGAGGCGGGCGGGCGGCTGGTCTTCCTGGCCCCGCATCCGCACGGCGCCGAGGAGTTCGGCTTCGCGCCGACCTACCGCGCCGGCGTGGACGGATTCCTGCGCATCACATGCCTGGGGCTCCCGTCGGAGCCCATGCAGTTCCATGCGGCCCTCAGGCACATGGCCGCGCCCGTCGAAGCGCAGGTCGTGGCCCAGGTCTGCACCGACGACGCGTCGCACGCACCCACCGGCGAGCCGGCGGTCGTGCGGCTGCCGTTGGGCGGCGGCGAGGCATGGTTCTTCCTGGTCGACCTGCCTCGCAGCGTCGCATGGACCCGGCAGGGCGACCCGCGCCGGTCCGGCCTCCACGGCAACCATGTGGCTCCCGGTTGGCGGCCCGCCGACATGTTCGCAGGCTTCCTCGCGCCCGAATGCGCGGCGACGCCCCAGGCCGACCTGCAGTGCCACCTCCTGCGGCATGCGGTCTGCTCCCCTGCGGTCGACGGCGGCGTGCCGTGGCTCTGGCCCTTCCCCGACGATGCTCCGACGGCGCTTCTTCTGAGCAGCGACGAGGATTGGTCCACTCCGGCGCAGTTCGAGGCCCTGCACGACGCGCTGGGCCGTTACGACGCCCGGATCACCTGGTACCTGGTGCCCGACACCTGCATCACGCCGGAACGCTTCGACGCGTGGCGGGCCGAAGGGCACGCCTTCTCCATCCATCCGGTTCTGGAGGAGCCGCTGGCGCGGACGTGGAAGCCGACCATCGCGAGCCACCGCGCCGGGTTCCGCGAGCGGTTCGGCGTGGAGCCCGGGCCGAGCGTCCGCAACCACGCCATCGCGTGGGCTGGGTATGTCGGCGGCGCGCGGATGAACGCAGCCCTGGGCTTCACGTGGGACGCCAACTACTTCACCTGCCCGCCCCGAACCTGGCACTACATGACCGGCGGAGCGCTGCCGCTGCCCTTCGTGGACGTCACCGGCGAGGTGATCCCCATCCGGCAGCTTCCCGCGCAGTTCAGCGACGAGACGACCCTCGCCGCCGGCGGCTTCGAGTTCTCGCTGGGCCTGCAGGAGGACGAGGCGGTCGAACTGATCACCGGCCTGCTGCGGGCCAACGCCGAGCGTTACCACAGCCTCCTCTGCGTGAACACCCACCCGATCTCGTTCGCCGCCTACAGCCGGGGCCTCTGGGAGCGCGTGCTCGCCGAAGCCCGGCGCCTGGCCATCCCGCGCATGAGCCTGGAGGGCTACGCCGAGTTCTGGGAGGCGCGGCAGCAGGTGGAAGTCGGCCCGGCCACACCCACCGAGACCGGCTGGACCCGCATTGTTCAGGTCCCGGACGGCGTAGCGTCCGTGTCGCTCATGGCGCCGGGCGTGAAGGGCGGCCTGTTCGAGTGGGATGGGGCACAGGCAACTGCCGGCGAGCGCGAGGTATTCGGAGTGCGGCATGCCACGCTGCGGATACCGGGAGAGGCCGGCGCGCACACGCTGACCTGGAGGCGCGAGGCCTGCGTCAGGTCGTGATCTGGCGCGCCCAGCGGGTCAGATCGGACTTGACCACCTTCCAATCCGTGGCGCGCAGTCCCTTCAGTGGCGGCTCAGCGTCGGCGTCGTCGAAGTAGGTCAGGCCGACCAAGACGTGGCCGATGTCCCGCACCTGGTACTTCGCGCGGTAGCAGCCAAGTAGCGCCGCCATCGGCTTGTGAAGGCGGCAAAGGGCGTGAAGGTCCACGAAGTCCTTTCGGGCTCCACGCTGGGCGGCGGCTGAGAGCTTCATGGCCGCAATGTCGTCGAGCGAGGCGAGGTCAAGGTCGAGGCCGTGATCGTGGACAACCGGCTGTAGCAGTGGGTATGGGTACCCAAGCCAGGTGACGCGGGCCGCCCCAAGCGACCCGTGCAGCGTGTCGGCTGCGGTCGATGTGATCGTGAAGTCTGATGCCTGGGCGACGATCTCCGCTGCCAGCACGACGGGATCGGCAATTCCGTCCCGTGTGAACCAGTCGGCATCCTCGGAACGCCTGTGGCCCAGTTGGAGGGCCAGCGCGGTGCCGCCGGCGAGGTAGAAGCCGTGCGACGAGGCGAACGGTCCAAGCCGCTCCAGAGCGGCTCGTAGCGCCGGGGTCAGGGTCTCGTGGTGCATCGGTTGTCCCATACCTGCCGCTCAGGCCGGCGCAACCAGGCGTTGACGCGGCGGTGCGGGATTTCGAGGATCGCCTCGAAGAACCGCAGGCGTCGCCGGTCGATGCCCGCGCCGTGGCGGGAGCCAAGCCAACGGACCAGCCGCTCATCCCCTACGGCGGCGCGCACCCAGCGGATGGCGTCCAGGCCGCCCTGGTCGAGGATGCGCTTCACCACGAAGTCGGCGTGCTCAGGCCAATGGGTCGCGGCGAAGTCCACGTCCCAGAAGAGCGGTGCGAACTCAGCGGGCAGCGCCGACGTGGCGCCGGGCTCTGTGCCGAGGTGCCTTGCCATGGCATATGGGTGCCGTCCGGTGCTCTCCATTGCGACGTTCGATCCGCTCCCTTCGCTGCGCATGCTTGCCTCAGGAGTCTACCTCCCAGCGCGGAGCCGCTGTGGTCCTGGCTCACCGGTCCGCCTGCCGCCGGGCAGGCGCTGACCTGCAGGCGCACCCACTCAGGATGATGTCAGGGCTGGACCCACGCCGGCCTTGGCGGGCCTCGTGGGAACGCCCTCATACACGAGGCCCGGGTCCAGCCGCTCGCCCTTCATGACGACGCTGTGGGGGGTGACGGTTCCGCCTTCGCCCACCTCGGCGCCGTAGAGCATCACCGAGGCGTGGGCCACCGTGGCGCGGTTGCCTATCCGGACGTGGTCGATCTTCAGCACCCGATCCTCGAAGGTATGCGCCTGGAAGAGGCACTCCACCGTGGCGCCGTCGCCGATGGTGAGCATGTCCGGGTCCACAACCTGGGCGAAGCCCGGGCCCAGCACGGCTGACGCTCCCACGCGGGCGCCCATGGCACGCACGTAGCCGACCAGCAGGAGAGTGCCCTCCAGCCTCGCCAGGATCGGCCGGGCCAGGTACCCCCATGCCACGTAGTGGAAGTCCCACCGGCTGCACCAGCAGGACCAGAGCGGATGGACCCCCGGCTTCACGCGGCCGAGGAGGAGCCACTTGAGGGCCAGCACCAGCGCGCAGAGGAGGATGCCGCCGGCGAGCGCCGCCAGGGGGCTCCAGAGCAGCGTGGCGACCGGCCCGAACCGCGCCTCGGTCAGCATCCAGAGCGCGCCGCCCGCCGATGCCGGCGCGGCATAGGCGACGGGCAACGCGAACCGGAGGAGTTCCCAGCCCACCCGGTTCCAGTAGCGGATCGGCGGCGGATCGTGGGTCAGCGTTCGGTCGAACTCCGTCTGCGGCGGGCGGGGCAGGCGGAAGGGAGGATGTCCGAACCAGTTCGAGCCCTCGGTGACCGCCCTCGGGTCGGCCACGGTGCAGACGCCCAGGAGGATGTTGCCGGGAAGCTCCACGCCGGAGGGGATCACCGCGTGGTTCCCCAGGAACGTCTCGGCTCCCAGCCGCGTCATCCTCGCTTCGACCACGCCCTGGTGGATGCGGGGACCGGCCAAATAGATGCCGTCGGCGAAGAAGGTGTCGCGCCCGATCTCCACCAGTTCGGGCACGACATCGATAATGGTGCTGATCTCGCAGCCCGATCCCACCCGCATCCCTGCGGCCCGGAGCCAGATCGGCCAGTAGAGGCCGCCGCTGAGCCAGTTCCCGGCGGATTGCACCAGTCCTGCCTTCAGCCAGACGCGGATGTAGCCGGAGCTCCACCGCGGAAGCACGCCGTCGTGGACCGGGCCCATTGCTCGGCACGCCAGGGCCTGGAGCGTTACGGTGATGGGCGCGCCGAGCGCGGCGCCCAGAAGCCAGAGCAGGAGCGGCCTGCCGGGATGGGCAATCGCCGCCGCCAGTCCGTCGGCGGTTCCGCCCGACAGGACGGCCAACGCGACGCCCAGCGCGTCCAGCGGAAGGGTGACGAACAGCATCAGCAGGGCGCGGGCAGCCACGAGCCGCAGGCCATAGGCGGCGGGAGAGAGCTCACATGCGCCCTCGGGCAGCGCGGCGCGGTCGGGCGCCTTGCCCGCAGGTCGCGCCGGAACGCCGTCCCACCGTTCGCCTGCCGGGATGAGGCCGCCCGGAGGCAGGTGCGACAGAGCAGCCAGTACCCCGCCCGCCTCCACGGTCGTGCCGCCCGCCACTCCAGCCCGCGTCTCCAGCGTGGCTCCGTCGCCGATGCGGATCGGGGCGATAACGAGCCGGCCGGCGTCCAGGTCGACCAGCCGCAGCGAGCACTCCTGGCTGAGCGTGGCGTCGTCGCCGATCTCCAGCAGGTCCCAGCCGCCATGCGCCAGGTCCACACCCCGGTGGATGTGGACGCGCCGGCCGATCCTTGCGCCGAGCGCCCGCAAGACCCAGACCTGCGCCTCGGTGCCCTCCAGCAGGCGCCACGGGATCATCTGGGCGAACTCCATGACGATCCAGTGGCGAAGGTAGAAGCCGCTCCAGACCGGCGAGCGCATGGGCCGGTACCGTCCGATGAGCAGGCGCTTGGCAGCCACGGCGGCGACCACGGAGATCGGCGCATAGGCGGCGGCGGCCAGTCCCGCGAGGAGCGGCGCGACCGCCGCCAGAGCTACGAGCCCGATGTGCCGGTAGAGGATCGGAAGCAGCCATGCGGCGAGCCCGACCGACGCCCAGGTCGCCGTGGCGACGCCCGCCAGCAGGACGAGCCCCTGCGCCAGGGTGACAAGCCGCACCTGGGCGCAGGAGACAGGCGGCGGACCACCGGCCTCGGGCTTGGGCGCGGCGGAGTTCGCCTCCGGTGCGGGCGCCTGTTCGGCACGATGGGCCAGCAGGGCGGGCGTGGGCGCCTCGTAGATGTCGCGCACGGCCAGCGAGGCGGTCGAGGGATGCCGGCGCAGGGCGGAGACCAGCAGCGCCGAGCGCAGGGAGTCGCCGCCCAGGTCCTGGAAGAAGTCACTATGCCGCCCGGGCGCGGAGGCAAGGCCCAGGCAAGTGGCCATGGCGGCGGCGATCCGCGCCTCCAGTTCCGTGGCGCAGGCCTCGCCCTCGGCCTCGGCGTCCGCGCCGGGAGGGGCGATCTCGGGCAGCGCCGCCCGGTTGAGCTTGCCGGCGAGGGAGCTGGGCAGGGACGAAATCAACGCCATCCGCGCCGGCGCCATGGGTTCGGGCAGGCGTCGGGCGATCTCCGCGCGGATGGCGGCGAAGTCGGGCGGCGCCGCGGGATCGGCGGGTACCAGGTGGGCGGCCAGCGCCGCGCCGCCGACCTCCTCTTGCACGCGGCACGCTGCTTCGCGCACGCCGGGACAGGCGGCCAGGGCGGCCTCCACCTCCTCCAGCTCGATGCGATGTCCGCGCACCTTGACCTGGGCGTCGATGCGGCCGTGGCAGGTCAGGTTGCCGTCCGCTCCCATCCGCGCAAGGTCGCCGGTGCGGTAGATGCGCCCGTAGTCCGGGTGGGTCGGAAAGCGGCGGGCGGTGAGGTCCGGGTCGTTGCGGTAGCCTCGGGCCAGGCCCACGCCGCCGAGGCAGAGCTCACCCGCCTCGCCGAGCGGGACCGGCCGGAGCTGGTCATCCAGCACCCAGGCGGAGAGGCCGGGCACCGGGCGGCCGATATGGACGCCGCCGGTGGGCGTGATCTCTCCCCGTACGGCTGTGACGCTGCACTCGGTGGGGCCGTACCCGTTCACCAGCCGGCAGCCACGGCTCCACGTTGCCGCGACGTCGGCGGGGAGGGCTTCGCCGCCCACGTAGACCAGGCGCAGGTCCGGCAGTTCGGCGGCGATGTCGGCGCACGCCATGGATCGCAACTGCGTGGGAGGCGGGCACAGCACGGTGATCCGCTCCCGGCGGAGCCATGCCGGCAGATCCGGCCCGAGCCGGGCCGTGGCGTCGTCCATCACCACCAGCGTCGCGCCGGTCGCCAGGGCGAGCCAGATCTCCTCGACCGACGAGTCATAGGCGGCCGAGGAGCCCTGGGCCACCCGGTCGCCCGGACCCAGCCCGAACTCCGGCAGGTCGGATGCGACCAGGTTCGCGGGACCGGCGTGCTCCAGCATGACGCCCTTCGGCTTGCCGGTGGTGCCGGACGTGTAGATCATGTAGGCAGGCGAGCCGGGCCCGAGCCACGGCGGCGTGGGACGCGGCGAGGGGCAGACCGCCGCCTCGGCCGCATCAAGCATCGGTACGGAGCCGAGAGGCACGCCACGGAGGCGCTCGCGCCCGGCGGTATCCGTCACGACGGCAGCCGGCGCCGCGTCGGCCAGGATCTCGGCCATCCGTGCGTCCGGGCTCGCGGCGTCGAGGCACGTGTAAGCCGCGCCGGCCTTCATGGCCCCGATCTGGGCCGCGTAGAGGTCCGGGTTCGAGCGCGGCAGCAGGATGGCGACCCCCGCCTCGCCGGCGACGTGAGCCGCCAGGGCGCCGGCGATGGCGTCGGACCGCCTGGATAGCTCACCGTAGGTCAGCGTGGCGCGCACGGGACGGTCCGATCCCGGCGGCACGTCGATCGCGACGCGCTCGCGGTGCACTGGAACGGCGGCGTCGAGGAACCCGTGCAGGAGATGGGGATGCGGAGGAACCGCCATCAAGCGCCCGTGCCGTCAGCGGCGGAAGGCGGCCGCGCAGGCAGATGCGTCAGCAGGTGGTCCGATAGCAGGGGCCGGAGGCGCTCCCGTTCGGCCGGGCTGAGGTCCTGAAAGCCCGAGATTGCTCCCGCGCAGTCCGGGGCGCCGCACCAGCAGGTGAACGGCGACGCCAGCCGCCACTCGGTGGCATTGTAGTTGAAGGTCACCTCTTCGCCCGAAGCGATGGGGCGGACAGCGACGAGGTCGAGCCCGGCAACCCTGGCATTGGGCTCGCAGCCGTGGTTCAGGTAGCGCCAGGGGTGCTCGCCCCAGGGGCCCGCAGGGCCGCCGGCGGGGCCGGGGTCCAGGTGCTGGTGCAGCCCGACCTGGATGGAGTGCTGCGTGGGCTCCGACCGCAGGGCGCCTCCGAGCCGCAGCACCACCTCGCCCGGGCCGATGGGTTCCTCGGCGAGGATGCGGCCATGCTCCTGCGATCCGGCCGCGCGCACACGGCGGCAGTCGGAGACCCGATCACCAGTTCCCACATACCACTCCCTATGCGGCCGCCGGTCCTACTCGCGCTCCTGCTTGGCTCGCTTCTTGAGGCGCCGTTGCCGCCGGTCCTGCCACTTCTCGAACTCCGCGTCGGTCTCGTCGGTGTACACGAACGTCTGACCGGTGTGGATCACCATGAAGATCCCCCATCCGAACAGGGGCCAGATTGACCAGGTCAGGCGGTGGGCCAGCCAGAAGTCGAGCGCCATCATGCATCCGTTCGCGGCCACATACGAGATGAGGTGGCTCATCCACTCGCCACGGCGGTGCTTGTTGAAGAGGCGGCGCTCCTCGACCTCGG
This sequence comes from uncultured Chthonomonas sp., assembly GCA_903885605.1. Taxonomy (GTDB): domain Bacteria; phylum Armatimonadota; class Chthonomonadetes; order Chthonomonadales; family CAJBBX01; genus CAJBBX01. The sequence goes on from CAISJD010000020.1 coordinate 97,189, forward strand.
AGCGCTCGCTCCGGCATCTGGCCGCCGCGGCGCTGATCGCCTCGGGCGATAGCCCCAGCTCGGAAGCCATGCGCAGGAGCGCCTCCTCTGAGACGCCGGCGGGGCTGAGGCCGTCGGGCTGCTCAACCTCCTGGCGGACGGCGATCCGCAGTATCTGCTCGGCTTCCTCGTGCGTGTACTGCTGGCTCATGGCGCTGTCGGCCTCCAGGGCTCGCCGAATGGCGGCGAACAACCCTCCACCGGACCCTCGTAATGGACGTTGTGCGGCGCCCATGCCGCGCTGGAGATCAGGAGAGCAAGCATATGTCCAGAACCCTTACCTGGTTCGAGGTTCCTGCCACCGACGTGAACCGCGCCGTCGCCTTCTATGAGGCAGTGGTCGGCCTCACCATTGAGCGGAACCCCGGCGACCCCTGCCAGGCCTTCTTCTCGCACACCGACGGCATCGGCGGCGAGATTTGCTCCGGCCCCTTCAGCCGGCCAGGCGGCGTCGGTGTGCTGGTCTACTTCGATGTGCCTGGCGGCGTGGCTGACGCGCTGACGAGGGTGGAGGCCGCCGGCGGATCGATCCTTACGCCGCTGACGAACATCGGGCCGCACGGCTTTATCGCCGTAGTGCAGGATACCGAGGGCAACCGCGTGGGCCTGCACAATATGCAGGGCTAGAAGCGGGAGGCCGGAGGGCGGGGCGCCGATAGGCAGTTCCGCCCTCCGGTCGGCTAGAAGTCGAACAGCTCGCCCAGGAAGTTCTTCTTGCGGCGCCGGTGGCCGTAGCGCTCGTCGTCATCGTCGTCGTCATCATCGCGGCGGTAGCCGGGCCGCAGCCTGGGATCGTAGCGCGGATCAACCGGCGGCGGGGCCAGTCGCGGATCGGCCACGGGCGGCGTGCGGGCCGGTGCGGCGCCCGAGCGCTCGATGAGCTTGTCGAGCTCACCCCGGTCCAGCCAGATGCCCCGGCACTGCGGGCAGTAATCGATCTCAACGCCTTGCCGTTCCGTCATCATCAAAGCCACGCCGCTGCATACCGGGCAGTTCATGCTCAGACCTCCTCAGGGGCCTCGGCCACCATGAGCCGGGCTCTAGGGCATATACGCGGGTAGACGTCCCGTCGGTCGCGTCGGCTTTCAGCCCCTGACCACGGGCAGGCCCGCCTGGGACCATGCCATCATGCCACCCGTAACGTTGCTCACGTCCTCTCGCCCCTTGCCCGCCAGGTAGCCGCAGGCCTGGGCACTGCGCCCCCCCGCATGGCAGATGACGTAGAGCGGCCCGGCAGGAAGCTCGGCGGCCCGGGCAGGCACCTGTCCCAGTGGGATGTGGATGGCGTTGGGGGCGTGGCCCGCCGCCCATTCGTCGCTTTCGCGGACATCGACCAGGGCGGCGATGCCGGCGGCCTGGCCGGCCTGTGCGGTCTTCACATCGACTTCAGCGAAGCTCGGCTTGCGCTTCCCAAAGAGCATCGTCTCATCTCCTGTCGGCGGCTCGTCGCGGCCCCATCTATGCCGCGAGGGCGGGCGCCCGATGGCCCCCGCCCTCCTTGCCGGCTCGTTCGTCCCCCGGTCCTAACCCCAGTACTTGCGGGTCTTCGGATCGAAGTGCATGGTCTTGCCACGGCGATAGGCCATCTCGCCCAGCGAGATCATTACCTGCACGCGGAGCGCCAGGTCGATGTTGCAGTTGGGCACGCCGCCGCCGCGGATGCAGTCCAGCAGGTTCTTCTGGTGCGTCTCGATCCGCTCGCCGTCGCCCGGAACGGGCTCGGTGGCCTCTTCGACCTCTTCGGCGTAGACGCGCTCAGGCTTGATGTCGACGCCGGAGCCGCCGAAGTAGAGGGAGGCCTTGTTGCCGCGGATCATGTCCTGCCAGCCCTGCTCGTTGATGGTCGTGCCCAGGAGCATCAGGGTGCACTCCTCGGCGAAGTCCACCTGGATGGTCGTGAAGTCCGGCACCTCGCGGTCGATGGCCTTGGTGACCGGGTTGATCTTCTGAACATAGATGCCGCCCATGGAGGAGGCCCGGGTCGGGAAGCCGGCCATGCCGGTCTGCGGCAGGTTCATGGCGATGGTCAGAGGGTGCAGGCGGTGCGGGAAGAGGTCGCCCATGATCCCGTTGCCGTAGGCCCAGTACTTGCGCCATCGGAAGAAGCGATCCGGATCCCAAGCCTTGGGCCCGAGGCCCTTGCGGAACATCTCCCAGTTGATGTAGGCGTCGCCCGTGGCGTCGGGGCCGGCGTCCTTATCGATGCCGTAGTAGTTCCACTCGCCGTCGCGGCCGTTGCGGCAGTAGCTGCCCTGGGCCTGGATCAGGTGGCCGATGCGGCCTTCCTTGACGATCTTGCCGGCCACGTGCCACTTCTGGTCGGAGCAGCCCTGCGAGCCCACCTGGACCAGCTTGCCGGTCTTCTTGGAGGTATCCCACAGCTTGTAGGCCTCCTCGATGGTGCGGCACATGGGCTTCTCGATGTAGACGTGCTTGCCGGCCAGCATGGCCTCGACGCCCACCGGGGCATGCCAGTTGTCCGAAGTGGCGATCCAGACTACGTCGATATCCTTGTTCTCAAGGAGCTTGCGGTAGTCCTCGTAGCCTGCCGTCTCGGGTAGCTCGACCGACGCCAGTGCGGACTTGATGCGGCGGCGATAGACGTCGCACATAGCCACGGACTGGATGTTGTTGTCTGCCTTGTTCTCGTTCAGCAGGCGGACGTGGGTCATGCCCTGTCCGCCCACGCCTACATGGCCGACGCGAATCCGGTCGTTGGCGCCCAGCGCCGAAGCCGGAGACAGCGAATAGACCGAGCTCTTGGCGGCGCCGGCTGCACCGGCCGTCACCGCGGTGGTCACTGCGGCGTTTCGCAGGAACTCACGCCGGGTCTCGCCGGCGCCGCTCTTATCGACACTCATTGAACGCTTCGCTCCTTGTTGCGAATGGTCTTTCCGGTCGTCCTGGACGGCCGCTGTTGGTCTTACAGGTTGAAGATGTCGGCGGGCAGCTCAACACGTCCGCCGGCCAATGCGGCCTCCTGGACTTTGGCCGCCAGCACGTTGGCCTGGTACCCGACGAGAGCGTCGGCGGCAGGCTTCTTGCCGGCGCGCACGGAGCCCAGGAAGGCGTCCACGGACTGGTAGAGCGCCGTCTTCGTCAGGTCGGCGCCCACCTTGCCGGGCTCCTTGCCCTGGCTGATGAGCTTGGTGGCGTCGGCCACCAGCGCGATCCCGGTCTCGTCACCCAGCTTGTCCTTGCGGGCGTAGACTTCCCAGCCCAGGAGCGGCGAGTCGGTCTCCTTGAACATCCACCCTCGCTGATCGCGGATCAGCATGGCGAAGTTCGGCCCCAGGAGCGTCTCGAAGGCGCCGTCGAACGAGTTGGTGATGGTCGCGTCATACGCCACGCGAAGGCCGCCGGGGAACTCCAGCACGGCCTGCATGGTATCGGGCACTTCCATTCCGTCGCCGCCGCGGGCCATGACGCCGCCCATGGCGGTGACAGCCACCGGGAGCGCCTTCAGGTACCAGCAGAACATATCGAACTGGTGGATGCCCACCTCGCCGGGAAGCCCCAGCGAGCTCGCCTTAAAGAGGCGCCAGCTCTGCTCGCGCTCGCGCTCGGGCGTGGGGGCGGCGGCCTTCCATGTGGTCTTCTTGCGCCACTGGGCGCGGCCGGCGGTGGGCTTGCCCATGTCGCCGAGGAAGTTGCGCACGTGGTTGTGCATCTTGTTGGCGCGGTACTGCAGGCCGGTATGGAAGATCGTCTTAGCCGCTCCGGCTGCCGTGGCGATGGCCTTGGCGTCCTCAATGCTACTGGCCAGGGGCGCCTCGCAGTAGACGTGCTTGCCCGCCGCGAGGGCGTCCAGCACGATCTGCTTGTGCAGGTGGGACGGCGTCGCCACGAAGACGGCCTGGATGTCCTTGGACTCGAGCACCTTGCGGTAGTCGGTCTGGACGGCCGCGCTTGCCACGATGTCCGTCGAGCGCTTGATGTAGGCCGGCGAAGTGTAGGTATCGCAGATGGCCGCAACCGGTGCGCCGGGCACCTTGGCCAGCGAGGCCAGGATCTCGCGGCCTCGTGGACCCAGGCCGATCACGGCACACGTCACGGGCGCCCCGGCCGGCGCATCCTGCGCTGAGGCCTCGGTAATGAGGATCTCCTCGGCGGCCACGGCCACACCAAGGGAGGTGAGGGTAACCCCACGAAGGAAGTCACGGCGGTTCACGTTCTCGAGTTCGGTCATGTTCCCTTCCGTCTTCTTGCAGAGCGCCATCCCGGACCGGCCTGAACCGCACCTCCGTTGGCGACTTTGGACAGTTTACCTGTTGCGAGGTAAGTGAGTGGACTCACGAGTTGACGGCGAGCGCCCTTCCGGCCGTCGTTTCGGCGATGAGGTATGGTTAGGTCTCACTTCTCCCCAGCGAGCCCGCCGTGCCAATGAGGTCGAGCGCCCAGAACGGCTGTATATCGTCATGCGGGTACCGTCACCTGCTGCTCCTCGTAATGACGGCCCTGTTCAGCGCCGGGTTCGTTGCGGCGCGCCCGAAAGGCGCCGACCGGGGCCTGCCGGAGCCTCGTTTCTGGGCCGCCAAGCTCGCGCACCGGGGCGATTGCGGCGTGGTGCTGGCAGGCTGTTCGCGGGTCTACTGCGGCCTTGCGCCGGCGGCCATGGCGCCCATCCTCGGTACGGGGCGGATCCTGAACTACGGTTTCAGCAACCAGGCCTACAGCGACGCCTACCTGCAGGCCGTGCCGCGCGCGCTGGACCCCGCCTCGCGCCGGAGGACTATCGTGCTCGGCATCGCGCCGCACAACTTCCTGGCAGCCAGGGCCGCGACCAATCAGTTCAACGGGCTGGCGGCCCGCAACGGCCTCGCGCATCTCTGGGACCGCGGCTTCGGCGGCCTTCTCGATCCCTACGACCTGGGCGCGAACCGGCCCGGCGCCGGCAAGTGGCGGTTCAGCGTCGAGTACCATGCCGACGGCTGGGGCGCACTGACGCGGGAGCCGGCGGACCCGCTGGCCGCGATCCCGGCCATCGAGGACCTCTATGCGGACGAGTTGCCGAGCTACCGACTGATCGACGGCCTGGTGGCCGCGTGCCGAGACTGGACGCGCCGGGGCATCCGGGTCTACGCCACACGACTGCCGCTGCCGCCCCGTGTGGCCGACGCCGAGGAGGCCGCCAGCGGCTTCGCGTTCGAGTCGGTCAGGTCACGCCTCGCGGAAGCCGGTTGCACATGGCTGGAGGTGAAGACCTTCGACCTGGCCTCGGCCGACGGCTCGCACCTGCCGGCGCCCTCGGCCTGGGAGTACTCGCGGCGCCTGGCAGCGGCCATGGCCGAGCATGAACTGCGGAGGAGCCGGACGGCCGGACGGCGAACCTAGGCAACATCCACCACTCCATAGAGAGAGGGCCAAACGAATGCGTGTCGCGAGCAGACTGGCGGCGAGTGCGGGCCTCGTGGCGATCGCCGCTTCCTGGGCCGCCGCCACGGACTTCCCCGGATGGCGAGGCCCGAGCCGGGACGGGGTCGCCCGCGAGAAGGGCCTCCTGCGCCAGTGGCCGCAGGGCGGTCCGCGGCTTCTCTGGCAGGCGAAGGATGTGGGCTACGGGTTCGGCTCCCCGGCCATCGTGGGCAATCGCGCCTACGTCATCAGCAGCAAGGGAACGGAGGCCGAGTACCTGCAGGCGCTGGACGCCGGCGCCGGCAAGCTGCTCTGGCAAGCCCCCATCGGCAAGGTGGGCAACCCCAACCAGATGCCCAACTACCCCGGCGCACGCTCAACGCCCGTGGTGGACGGCAAGCTGATCTACGCACTGGGCTCCGACGGCGACCTGGTCTGCCTGGAGGCCGCCGCGGGCAAGCTACGCTGGCGCAAGAGCCTCCGCACCGACCTGGGAGGCAAGCCGGGCGTCTGGGCCTACGCGGAGTCGCCCCTGATCGACGGCGACAAGCTCATCTGCGCCCCCGGCGGCGCCGAGGCCACCATGGCGGCCCTGGACAAGCGCACCGGCTCCGTGGTCTGGAAGTGCGCCGTACCGGGCGGCGACGCCGCGGGATATGCCTCCACCGTCATCGCCACGGTCGGCGGGAAGAAGCAGTACGTCCAGTTCCTGGGCGGTGGCGCCGTGGGCGTCGATGCCGCCACGGGAGCCTTCCTCTGGCGCTTCGCTCGCCCTGCCAGCCAGGGCAACGCATCGGACCCGCTGGTCTCCGGCGACCGCGTCTATGCAGGATCGGGCCTGGCGGGCGGCGGACAAGCCACGCTGACGGCCAAGGGCGACGGGGCGTTCGACGTGCAGCAGAACTACTTCGACCGCGCCTTGCCCAACGGCATGGGCGGCTTCATCCTGATCGGCGACTGCCTCTACGGCGCCGGGAACATGGGTCTCTTCTGCGTGGACTGGCTCACCGGCCAGGTCCGATGGCGCGACCGCTCCGTCGGGCCCGGCTCCCTGCTGCTGGCCGACGGCATGCTCTACCTGCACGGTGACAAGGGCGACGTGGCCCTGATCAAGCCGAGCCCCGAGGGCTACCGCGAGAAGGGCCGCCTGACGCCTCCCGATCAGCCCGAGCGCCGCCGGACGCAGGCATGGTCCTACCCCGCCCTCTCCAACGGCAGGCTCTACATCCGCGATCTGGAGCGCCTCTGGTGCTACTCCGTGAAGGGAGCCCGATGAGCGGCGCCGCCCGCTGGGCGCCCTGGGCCGCATGGGCGGTCGCAGCGGCCGTAGCCGCCGGCATCGCGGTCTCGTCGCGGCTGACCTCCGAGCCGAAGGCCCTCTGCACGGCCGGAGCCATGCCCGAGCAGGCATCGCGCGGCGGCGACGCGTGGTACTGGATCGAGCGGCCCCGGGGCGGCGCGGCCGCGCTGGTCGCCTGCTCGGGCGGGCAGACGCGGAGGATCGCCGAAGCCCCGGCCATCGGCTCGTACTCCGCCGCCGCCGGCTCCGTCGCCTGGACCGCTCGTGAGGGCGAGGGCTGGGCCGTCTGGGCCGCCGACGCCGACGGCTCCAACAAGGTGAGGCTCTCCGCGCCGAAAGAGGAGCCGAAGGGCGTCTGTCTGCTCGGCGACCGCGTGGTCTGGCTCTCCGAGCGGCCCGGCTACCTGACCGAGGAGACGCCTTTCGTGGCGCTTGGCCCCAGCGTTCAGGTGCTGTCGGCGCCCCGGTCCGGCGGGGCCGTGGCCCGGCTGACCGGACTGCCCGAGGCCATCGGCGGCGAGGTCGTGGGCGAGGCGGACGGCGAGGCCGTGGTCACCGCGTTGCGCCCCGGCAATCCGGGCAGTACGATCTTCTATGCCGTCCCGCTGGACGGTCGGCCGCCGCGCCGGATCGCAGGGCAGACGGGACAGGCTCGCGCCATCGTCCTGCCGGGCTCGGGCATCCACTGGACGGCACCCAGCGACGAGGCGGGCATCGGCGTGAGCGCGTCGCGGTTCCGCAGATTGGCGAAGGACGGCTCAACGCAGAACCTGGCTGAGTGGCTGCCTTCGGCCTCCCAGCCGCACGCGTCGGGCGGGCGCATCTACTTCACTACCGAGGGCACCGAGTACGGCGTCTGGGCGTCGCCCGACCGGCATGACGTGGCACAGGTGCTACCGGTGCCGCGCCGCTTCACCGGCGTGGCCGTCGGCTCCGGCAAGATGCTCCTGCGCAAGCTGGACCCGGTCCGCGGCGGAGTGCAGTTGTACGAGGAGGCTCTGCCATGAACAAGGGCCTGCGCAAGCAAGTCAGCGCCAAGTCCGCCGCGGTGGCCATCTTTGTCGTCATCATCCTGGTCCAGGCCGTCTGGTGGCGCTTCCTGGTCTATCGTCCCAAGGGCCCGCCCGGCGGCTTCGGCGGCGGGGCGCCCATGGGCGTCGGCGAGCTGATCGTCACCGGGCGGCCCGATGCGCACGTGGAGACGCTGGCCGGCGGCGGCGACCCCGGCTTCGCGGACGGATCGCAGTCCGTGGCGCGCTTTGATGCGCCCACGGGCATCGCCGCCTGCCCGGACGGATCGCTGATCATCGCCGATACGCAGAACCACCGCATCCGCCGCCTGGCCGTGAATGGCGAGGTGAGCACAGTGGCCGGCGGGGCCGAGGGCTTCGCCGACGGACCCGCGGCACAGGCCCGCTTCTCGGCGCCCTGCGGCGTGGCTCTGGGACCGGACGGCGCGGTCTATGTGGCCGACGCCGGCAATAACCGGGTTCGGCGGGTCCGTGATGGGCTGGTGAGCACGCTGGCCGGCGGCCTCGACAAGCCCTGCGGCATCGCCTACCGAGGGGGATCACAGCCCTCGCTTCTGGTGGCGGAAGTCGGCGGCAGGCGCGTACGGCAGCTCTCGCTGACGGGCGTCGTCTCGGCCGGTTGGGCAGCCGCGGATCGGCCCACGTCGGTGGCCGACTCCGGCGGGGTTGTCGCCGCCGCGACCCAGTCCGCCGCTCTGGTCGGGATCGCGGGCCCGCTGGGCTCGCCCGCCGTCGCCGAGAACGCGGACGGCTCCCGGAGCAACCCGTCGGCGCTCCGGCCCAAGCGGCTCACGGCGCTCTGCGCGGCTCCGGGCGGCTGGTACGCGGCCGATGCCGGACAGGGCGCGGTGCTGCACCTGCACGGCGGCGTGGCCGACGTGGTGGCGGGCTCCTTTGGGCAGCTGAATGACCACCGCGGCTACCGCGACTCCGACGGCGCCAAGAGCCTCTTCGCCGGCATCGGCGGCCTGGCCGTGGACGCCAAGGGCAGGATCCTGGTGGCCGACACGCACAACAACGCCATCCGGCGCATCACCATCATTCCCGGCTCGGCCGAGGTCGAGATCAGGCGCGGAGAGCGCGAGAGGAGGGGTTTCGACCAGTGGATGTCAGAGTAGCCGGCCTCCGCAAGGAGTACGAGGGCGGCGTCGTGGGCCTCCACGGTGTCGACCTTGAGATCAGCGACGGCATCTTCGCCCTGCTCGGGCCGAACGGAGCCGGCAAGAGCACCCTCATGTCGATCCTCGCCACGCTGCTGGACCCCACACGCGGCACGGCCACCGTGGGCGGCTTCGATGTGCGGACCCAGAAGGAGCAGGTGCGCTCGATCCTCGGCTACCTGCCGCAGGACTTCGGCCTCTACCCGTCGCTCACCGTCTTCGAGACGCTGGACTACATCGGCCTCCTCTACAACATGCGCGACCCGGCCGAACGGCGGCGGCGCATCGAGGAGGTGATCAGCCAGGTGAACCTTACCGCCGAGGTGTCGAAGCCGGTGGGCCGGCTCTCCGGCGGCATGAAGCAGCGGGTGGGCCTGGCGCAGGCGCTGATCAACTCACCCAAGCTCATCATCGTCGACGAGCCCACGGCGGGCCTCGACCCCGAGGAGCGCATCCGCGTCCGGTCGCTGCTCGCCGAGCTGGGCGGGGAGCGGGTGATTCTCCTCTCCACCCACCTGATCGAGGACGTGGCCGCGGTGGCCGACCGGATCGCCGTGCTCTACAAGGGCCGCATCCGCTTCGTGGGTACGGGCGACGAGATGCGCGACGCCGTGCGCGGCAAGGTCTGGGAGGCCGAGATGGAGCCCACGGCCCTGCGCGAGGCCCGCAAGGGCTGGGTCGAGACGGGCCTGCAGCGGATCGGATCCAAGGCGCTCCTGCGCGTGGTGGCCGAGAACTGCGACCTGCCCCATGCCCGGCCCGCCGAGCCCACGCTGGACGACGCCTACATCTGGCTGATGCGCGGGGACCAGGATGATGCCTGACACCCAGGCGCTCGGCGCCCGCCTGCCGGTGCTGGGCCTGATCGCCGCCGAACTCCGCATGGGCGTTCGCGCCCCCGGCGTGCGCCTGCTCGCGGCCGCCGCGGCCCTGGCGGGCTGGTCCGTAGGCGGAGGCGCCGGGCGCGGCTCAGGCGCATCGGCCTACGCCGCCGGCGAGGCGGCCTGGCAGTGGCTCGGCCTCGTCACCATCCTCTGGTTCTCGCTGACCGCCGTGCGCGACCACGCGGCCCGCACCACGGCCATCTTCTGGTCCAAGCCGCAGCCCACCGAGCGCATCGTACTGGCGCGCTTCACGGGCACGCTGGGTCTGGCGTTGCTGGTGCTGGTGGCCCTCTTCGTGGGCGCCGCCGCATCGCACCTTCGCGCAGCGGGCAGCCTTGCCGGCTTCGGAGCCTTCGGGCTCCAGTACCTGCGCGCGGCGTGGGTGCTGGCCTTCGCGGGCGCCCTGGCGTATGCGCTGGCCATGCTGGCCAACAGCGCCATCGCCGGCGCGCTGGCCGCGCTCTACTGGGTGCTGACGCTGGCCGGGCGCGACTATCTCGCCAAGGTCTACTTTGCGGCCTACACGCAGAACGCGGTGACCTACCTGCTGCTGGCGGGTGCGCTCGTCTGCCTGACGGCCCTATTCCACCAGCGCAGGCGGCGCGGCGCGGCTCCCGCGGCCCTCTGGGCCTCCGTGGGGCTGCCGCTACTGCTGCTCGGCTTCGGCCTCTCCCTGCGCCACTCGCTACGGACGGAGCATGATCCCATGGTGCGCACCAGCCAGGTGCTGGACACGATGCAGCGCCAGACGCTGAGCCTCCGCGAGCGGTCGCCCGGCTTCACGTTGCCGGGGCAGGGCGGAGCGCCGGTCTCCCTCTCAGACTACCCGGGCAAGGTGCTGCTCGTGGCGCTCTGGTCGCCCGCAAGCCCTGACGCCGGACTGGTGCTGACGCGCTTGGCCGACGTGCAGGCCCGCTACGGAGCACAGGGCGTGCAGCCCGTGGCCGTCTGCATCTCCGAGGACCAGGGCGCGGCAACCACCTTTGCCATGGGGCACGGCACGGCGTATCCCATTGTCAGTGACTGGGGAGCGCACTTCGCCGCCAAGCCCGCCGACATGTCACCCGTCGCGGCCGCCCACGAGCTGACGGACTTCCCAACCATTGTGGTGACGGACCGACGGCGCAGGACCCGCGAGGTGCTCAGCGGCACCGAGGCGCTGGACCCCGACCGCCTGGCACGCAGCGTTGAGGCCCGCCTGCAGGAGGAGCCGCGATGAGACGCAGGCAGCCCAACCCCTCAGAGCGCCCGCCCGCCCGCGGCGGCTTGCTCCGCTATAACTTCCGCGTGATGATCTACAACAACTGGTGGCTGCTGGTCTTCCCGCTGGCGGCCTCGCAGTTCGCCGTCTTCTGGAGCCTCATCACGCAGCGGTTCCAGCCATGGCTGCCCGCGCAGTGCGTGGAGTTCACCTCGCCCCTGCTGGCGGCCTTCCTGGCTGCGCACGTGCTCACGGCCGAGTACCGCTCCGGCGTGGGCGCGATCCTGGCCTCCAAGCCCGTGGACCTGAAGAAGATCGTGGCGTTGCGCCTGGGCGTCGTCATGGCCCTGGTCTGGACGCTGGCGGGCCTCTCGCTGGCTGCGTTCTACTACGGCATGGAGCCCTACCCCTGGGCGCCGGCGTTCCTCGCCATCGTGCCTACGACCCTCTGGCTCGCCATGCTGGCCCTCACCTTTGCCACGCTCTTCCGCCACCCGCTGGCGGGCTTCGGCGTGGCGGCGCTCTACTGGGCGCTGGACCTGCCGCCCGGCGCACAGATGATGCCCTTCCTGAGCCTGCGCACCTACTCGCTCTCGTTGCCCATGGTGGACTTCGCGGAGTTGGTGTTCGCGCACCACTGGTACGTTGCCAAGCTCGTCCTGCTGTTGGGATCTGTCGCGCTCTACGCCTCGCACTCGCGCCTCATCTTCACGCTGGGATCGCCCATCACGTCCCGTGTGCGGCGTCGAGCGGCGGCCTTCGCGGCCGGCATCGTGGTGGCCTACATCGGCTCCGGCGCGCTGCTGAAGGTAGGCTACGCCTACACCCAGCGCGGGCGCCTGGAGCCATCCGACGCCGCCTGGCTGCGCCGTCACTTCTCGCCCTACGGCCCGCTACCCATCGCCGCCTTCTTCGGCCCCACGTTCCGGGCGCTGGTGGGTGAGATCCCCAACTCCTGGCGCGCCAATCTCGAAGGCGAAGGCGACCTGCTTGGGGACACGGCGCAGCATCGGCGCGCGCTCAAGGCGGTCCTCGATGCCGGCGACAAAGGGCCCTGGGGGGCCAGCGTGGCCGACCTCTACGCCCGCCTGGAGGCACGCAGCGGCAAGGAGCCCGACGATAAGCTGAAAGCCATGCGGATCGTGCTCGATCGCTTCCCCAAGTCGGTCTACGCGGGATACGCGCAACAGCAGACGGCCCGCATCCTGGCCGACGCCGGGCGCACCGATGAGGCCCGGACGGCCTACCAGCAGCTCCTGCGAATGCCCGTGCCCGAGGCTTACCGCATGGAGGCCCTGAAGTACGTGACGCAGTCGGCGCTGGATGCCGGCGACCTGCCGCGAGCCGAGCGGATGGCCCGGCGGTGGGTGGATCAGTCGCCGGACCTGCTCCGGTTCCCGGCGCTGGCCGCGCTGGCCGACACGCTGCACCGCACGGGCGACGGGGCGGGATGCCGGACCGCGGCGGACGGCGCCCTGAACGCCATCGCCTACTACGAGAGCCACAAGCCCAGGCGGGCGGACGACGGCGTCATCCGGCGTACCTCGCACTGGGAACTGGAAGCCGGGGCCATCGCTCCCAGGAT